>CAZVPD010000004.1:3722-14468 GCA_964628455.1 uncultured Lachnospiraceae bacterium | reverse complement strand
TCGACCTTCAGCTGTCTGCACTATCCCATAACCAAGGAACTGCTCGAAAGCGGCTTTCATGTCATCAGCGAGAAACCGGCGGCAAGCCGTGCCTGCGAGGTGGACGACCTTATCAAAACAGCCGAACGATCGGGGAAAATGTATAATGTTTTTCAGCAGTCAAGGCTGACTCCCTATTTCAAACAGATCAAAAAGATCCTTTCGGAAGGGAAACTGGGCCGCATCGTCGAAATTGCCATTGAATTCAACGGTTACGGACGGCGGTGGGACTGGCAGACGCTGCAGTCTTTCAAAGGAGGGAGCCTCCTGAACACGGGACCCCATCCGCTCGATCAGGCACTCAATCTGCTGGATATGTATGACCAAATGCCCGGAATCCTGTGTAAAATGGATCGCGCCAATACTTTCGGAGATGCTGAAGATTATGTGAAATTAATACTGACGGCGCCCGGTAAACCTCTTGTCGACCTGTCGATTTCTTCGTGCGACGCTTATCCGTCCTATACCTATAAGATACAGGGCACGCGCGGCGGACTTAAGGGAAGCATGACCCATATCGAATGGAAATACTACATGGACGAAGAAGCGCCGGAACAAAAACTCATACGCGAACCCCTTTGCAAGCCGGACGGGACGCCCGCTTATTGCAGCGAAAAGCTTGAATTTCATACCGAAAGCTGGGATTCCGCCGATTCGGGTGCATTTGACAATGCGGTCATGAATTATTATAATATGATCTACGATTATCTGGCCGAAGGCAGACCCATGGAGATCACTCCGCAGCAGGTCAGACAGCAGATAGCCGTTATCGAAGAGTGCCACAGACAGAATCCGCTGTCCGCGTTAGAATAAACAGGCGGGATAAAGCAAAATGTATCCGACAAGCTGCGGAAACAGATCCACGGGCTGTATAATCCTTCATAAAAACAAAAACGATCATGAATAAAAGCCTGGATCTGTATAAAGTGTTTCTTGCCGCCGCCGAATCCGGCAGCATTTCGTCAGCCGCGAAAAGACTGTTCATAACGCAGCCGGCGGTTTCGGCGTCCATCATGGCGCTTGAGGCATCGCTTGAAACCAAGCTGTTTTTCCGTGAAAGCCGCGGCGTCAAACTCACACCGGACGGAGAGGCGCTGTATGAATATGTAAAAACAGCCTTTCTATATCTTAAAGCCGGAGAAGACAAGCTGACGGACATACAGGCGCTCAACGGGGGGGTTCTACGGGCCGGCGCGAGCGATATGACCCTGCGTTTTTATCTGCTGGATTATCTGGAGCGCTTCAACAACCTGTATCCCGCGGTCCGTCTTTCCGTCACCAATGCCCCGACGCCGAGAACCATGAAGGCGCTCCATTCCGAACAGATAGATTTCGGCGTGGTGAGCGGCCCGGTGGAAGAAGCCGACCGAGCCGGCGCAGAACTGATACCGGTGCGAAAAATCAGGGACATCATCATCGCATCAAACAAATTTACCATAGGTCTGGACGGAAAACCGGTTCAGGCCGGGTACCTGTCCGATTATCCGCTGATCATGCTCGAGAAGGGAACATCCACCCGGCGTTATCTGGACGCGCTTCTCCCCGCTTCCATGCGTTCGCCTGCGATAGAACTCGCCACGTCCGACCTGGTGCTTGATTTTGCCAGACGGGGATTAGGGATCGCCTGCATCGTCGAGGATTTCGCAAAAGAGGACCTTGCGGACGGGAGACTGCATGAAATAAAGCTGACGGAACCTTTTCCGCCGCGTGATTTTTATCTGGCATACAGTAAAAAATACCCGCAGTCATCGGCGTCAAAACGATTTACGGATATGCTGCTTCATACGAAACCCAAAGACAGGCAATAATCCAAAACCGCCGTAAATATCAGCAGAAAAACGGAGTTATCAAGATGTCCGATGTATTTTACCGGTTTGCACCGTTTATACAGGATTATATATACCGCTGCGGCTGGGAAACCCTGCGCGGGGTACAGCTTGACGCGGCACGCGTCCTTTTTGAAACAGATTCAAACCTGCTTTTATCTTCATCTACGGCTTCAGGCAAAACCGAAGCCGCTTTTTTCCCGATCATATCCATGCTTCATGAGAATCCTGCCGCATCTTTCGGCGCACTTTATATCGCACCGCTCAAGAGCCTGATAAACGACCAGTTTTTAAGGCTTGACGAACTGCTTGACATGAGCGGGATCCCGGTCTTCCACTGGCACGGCGACGTTGCGGCTTCACACAAAAATCAGGCTATGAAAAATCCGTCGGGCATCCTGCAGATCACTCCCGAATCCCTTGAAGGCATGCTGATGAACCGGTCAAACGACGTCATCCGAATGTTCTGCGACCTGCGCTTTGTTGTGATCGACGAAATTCATATCATGACGGGAACAGACAGGGGAAATCAGATTATCTGCCAGCTTGCACGCCTGGGACGGCTGATCGGACACGCGCCGCGCCGGGTCGGCCTTTCGGCCACTATCGGAGATCTTTCGCTCGCTGCGTCCTGGCTCGGTGCGGGGACCGGACGCGAAACAGAAGCGCCGAAACCCGAGGAAACCAGAACGTCATGGAAGCTCGGGATCGAGCACTTCTATATACAGAACGACGCTGCAGACCAGAACGATACAGCTGGAATGAGATCACCCGAAGAGAAGGTGAACGGCGGATATCAGGAGGAACCGGGCAGAGCCGAACTTGACCCGGGATACGAGTATATATATGACTGCGTCAAAGATAAAAAATGCATCGTTTTTTCGAATTCGAGAGAAGAGACGGAATATGTGACGGCTACCCTGCGGCAGATCGCGGAACACCGGGGAGAGCCGGACATTTTCCTGATCCATCACGGAAATCTGTCGGCTTCCATCAGAGAAGAAGCTGAATTAAAGCTCAAAGACGACGAATTCCGCGCTGTTACCTGCGCCACAGTCACGCTTGAGCTGGGAATCGATATCGGGCGCCTCGAACGGATCGTTCAGCTCGATTCGCCCAACACGGTCCAGAGCCTGCTGCAGCGCATCGGCCGATCGGGAAGAAGGGGCAATCCGCCCGAGATGATGCTGGTTTTCCGGGAGGAGGATTTTTTGCCCAACACACCGCTGCCGCAGATGATCCCCTGGGGATTCCTGCGCGCGATCGCCATCATTCAGCTCTATCTCGAAGAACGCTTTATCGAACCGCCCAATATTAAAAAAATGCCGCTCAGCCTTATGTTTCAGCAGACCCTGAGCATTCTCGCCTCATCGGGCTCTCTCTCATCGAAAAATCTCGCGGAACGCGTCATGTCGCTGCCCCCGTTCGCGCACGTCACAAAAGAGGATTATAAAACGCTGATGCTGTCCATGCTGCAAAACGACTATCTTGAGATAACCGACGAAAAGGAATTTATCATAGGACTGCGCGGAGAAAGACTGATCAACAGCTTCAAGTTTCTGGCGGTGTTCAAGGACAGCGAGGACTACAGCGTACGGTGCGAATCGGATGAGATCGGCACGATAACGGCCCCTCCTCCGGTAGGAGACCGTTTTGCGCTTGCAGGACGTGTCTGGGAAGTAGAGGAACTCGACATACCCCGCAAACTGATCTATGTAAAATCGGTCAAAGGCAAAATGGAAATCGAATGGCCGGGCGATTACGGGGAGATCCACACGCGTATTCTGGAACGGATGAAACAGGTTCTGACAGAAGATACGGTTTATCCTTACCTCAAGCGGAACGCGCGGCAGCGGCTTGACGTCGCGCGCAATCTTGCCCGGAACACGGGGATGCTCGAACATTCCCTCGTGCATCTCGGCGGATATACCTGGTGTTTTTTCCCCTGGCTGGGTACACGGTCTTTCCGGACGCTCCGTAAATTTCTGGTCCGCAACGGAGCAATCGCAAAGCTTGCCAACCTTGAGTTTGAAGGCTGTTGCTACATGACGTTTAAAATGGAGGACAACAGCGATTATAAACTCATACGTCACCTGTGCGATAAAATCGCCCGTGAAGGAATCGATAAAAGCGCGCTGGTCGGGGGCAGCGAATCGCCCGTATTCGAAAAATACGACGACTGTATCCCCTCCGAGCTGCTCCGAAAAGCCTATACCGAAGACCGGCTCCGCACCGGGGAAATTCTGGTGCGCCTGCCCGAAATCCTTTCGGAATACGAATATGAGCATTAGAAATAAAGCGTCCATCCTTCAGCTAAACAGCCCGCCATAAGCGGAGAAACGGAGCGATGCCACATGCCGATATCCACTGCGATCATAAAAGCCGCGAATAAAATATTTCCGAAAGTCGTCCATCCGTTCAACCTGGAAAACGCGGGACAAAAGACCTATGCCGAATGGCAGTTTGAAAAAGGAGCGGATACGATCCGTTTTTTTTCCGAAAAATATAAGCCCTCGACGATGTTCGAGGGTAAAAACGTTCTGGATGTCGGATGCGGAGCGGGAGGCAAAAGCCTGTATTATCTGAAAATGGGCGCAAAGCAGGTCACGGGCGTGGACATCGTACCCGCATACGAGAGGGAATCCATGAAACTCGCCGCGAAGCTGGGGTATTCACGGAACTTTAATTTTATCTGTATGTCAGCGGAGGAACTTCCTTTTCCGAACAACACTTTTGACACGATCATCATGAATGACGCCATGGAGCATGTTTCCGAACCGGAGGCGGTGCTTGCGGAAATGCTGAGGCTTATACATCCGGACGGCCATATCTTTATCAATTTTCCGCCCTACGGACATCCCTTCGGCGCGCATATGAGCGACGTCATCAACATACCCTGGGCGCACTTTATCTTTTCGGAAAAAGCGCTCATCGGAGCTTACCGTGAACTGACGGAAACGCTTCCCGACGGCAAAGAACGCGTGAAGCTTCGGATATCCACCGACCGATACGGGACAGACCATATCGGCTATATAAACCGGATGACCGTCTCCAGATTCCGCAGGATCTTAAAAGAAATGCAGATAAAGCCGCAGTATTACCGTGAGGTTCCGCTGAGAAGATTTTTATCACCGCTCATTAAAATAGCCGTTATAAAAGAAGCGTTTATAAAAATGGTCGTATGCGTGATCATAAAAACCGAAACGGGCAATGCCGGTACCGAAATCAAGTCCGAACAACCATGGAAAAACAATGAATGACCCATTCGCCGCGCCGGAGTGGCTGTCGCGCGAAGCCGCTCTTATAGGCGATGAAGCAGTCGGAAAACTGGCGCACTCGTCGGTGCTGCTTTTCGGTGCGGGCGGAGTCGGCGGATACGTCGCCGAAGGGCTTGTCAGGGCAGGGATCGGAAGGCTGACGGTTGTCGACCATGATATCATTGCCGAAAGCAACCTGAACCGGCAGATCATCAGCGCCAGGCACAACATCGGACACCCGAAGGCTGACGAATTATGCATACGTGCGAAAAGCATCAATCCTTCACTCAAGGCGAATCCGCTTCGCCTGTTTGCCGGGGCTGATAACATCGGAGACATCATCGACGCGGAAAGCCCCGATTATATCTGCGACGCCATCGATACGGTGACCGCCAAACTGATCATCATAGAAAACGCCAAAAAGCGCGACATACCGGTCATATCCTGTATGGGGACCGGAAATAAACTCGACCCGACCCGTTTCAGAGTCAGCGACATTTCAAAAACCGGGGTATGCCCTCTTGCCCGCGTCATGCGGCGTGAGCTCAGGGAGCGAAACATACAGGGCACCGATGTTTTATGGAGCGACGAACCGCCGAAAAAAAGCGGATCACGAACTCCGGCTTCAATCTCTTATGTTCCCGCAGCGGCGGGACTTATCATAGCAGGCTATATCATCCGTAAAATAACGGAAAATCCAATCAGCCACGAAAGGTTACGGTAAGAATATGTATAAACTATGGGAAAACGGAACGCCGTATTATAATCCCGATTTCGGTCAGTCCGAACCGACACTGACTCTTTATCCGGCCGGCAGCGAAAGACGGGGATGCGTCATAGTGGCGCCGGGCGGAGGTTATGGCGGACGCGCGCCGCATGAAGGCGAACCCATATCGAAAATGATCAACAAAGCGGGTATTCATTCGTTTGTTTTAAACTACCGCGTTGCTCCCTACAGGCATCCGGTCATGCTTGAAGACGTCACGCGCGCCGTCCGTTATGTGCGATATCACGCGGACGAGTTTCATATCGACCCGGAAAAAATCGGAATACTCGGTTTTTCCGCCGGTGGACACCTTGCCGTTACGGCAGTCGAACATTTCGATTACGGCAAAGAGGGCGATGAAATCGATGCCGTTTCCTCACGGCCGGATGCGGGAATATTGTGTTATCCGGTCGTTTCACTGAAAAAATACGGCCACGGCGGAACAAAAGAAAATCTGCTGGGTAAAGATCCGGATCCCGGACTTACCGATAAACTGTCGGGAGAACTTTCGGTCCGTGAAGATATGCCGCCGATATTCATATGGCACACCTTCGAGGACGGGGGCGTTCACATACGCAACAGCCTTGACCTGACGGCAGCACTTAAAGAAAAGAACATACCGACCGAACTCCATATCTTTCCGTATGGCGTTCACGGATTGGGCCTTGCCGAAAACAACGCAAATGCCGCACAGTGGACGACACTGCTGCATAACTGGCTTCTGATGTATCATTTTTAAACGTCCGTATATTTATAAACAGGGACTATGCGGCAGCCGGATCCGGCTGCCGCATAGTCCCTGTTTATAATATTTCCATTGATTTATCTATGACGATATCTTTTCGAACTGGCTGTTGTAAAGTTCCGCGTAAAATCCGTTTGCGGCAAGCAAATCCTCATGTTTACCGCTTTCAACAATATCGCCTTCATTCATAACAAGGATGAGGTCCGCGTTCCTGACAGTTGAAAGCCTGTGCGCTATGATAAAAGAGGTGCGTCCCGCCATCAGTTTATCCATAGCCTGCTGAATCAATATTTCGGTCCGTGTGTCGACCGAACTTGTCGCTTCATCCAGAATCAGCAGAGGGGCATTCTGAACAACGGCTCTTGCTATGGTTATCAACTGTTTTTGCCCCGCGGATATAGCGATTTTCTCATCCAGCACAGTTTCATATCCTCCGGGAAGCGTCCGTATGAAGTGGTCGATACCGACCGCTTTGCAGGCGGATGTTACCGTCTCATCCGTGACATCTTTTTTGCTGTATATGATGTTTTCCCTGATCGTGCCTTCAAACAGCCAGGTGTCCTGCAGAACCATGCAGAAAAGACGATGCACATTTTTTCTCGTGAGCTTATTTACAGGTATGCCGTCGATCAGTATGTCACCGCCGTCCGTTTCATAGAAACGCATCAGCAAATTCACAAGGGTCGTTTTTCCGGCACCGGTAGGGCCGACGACTGCGATTTTCTGACCGCTGTAAGCATGAGCGGAAAAATCCTTTATGATCATCCTGTCTTTGACATAGCCGAATCTGACATGCCTGAATTCGACATCGCCTTTTACGTTTTCCAGAAAGAGAGTTTTATCACTTTCGTCTTCAAGTTCCGGTTCGCTTAAAAACTCGAATACACGTTCACCCGCTGCCGCCGTTGACTGCAGACCTGCGGCAGCTTGAGCAATCTGAGAAAGGGGCTGGGTAAAAAGTCTGACATAAACCATAAAAGCGACAATCACTCCGAATGTAATATCCCCGTTAAACGCCATGACTCCGCCGACAACGCATACGGCGACATAACCGAAATTCCCTATAAAAGACATGACAGGCATCATCAGACCGGAGAAAAACTGCGATTTCCAGGCGCTTTCATATAATTTTCGGTTGATGGCTTCGAATTTTTCCATAGCTTCGGCTTCTCCGCCAAAGGCCTTGACGATGATGTGCCCCGAATAAATTTCCTCGACATGACCGTTGATCGCTCCGAGTTCCCTCTGTTGATCTATAAAATACTTCTGCGAGTTTTTTATAATCAGCATCATGAAAACAAAACCGATCAAAGAAGCACCTACTGCGATAAAAGCCATCACGGCGTTTGTAATCAGCATCATCATCAGAGAACCCGCAAACATAGTCACGGAAGAAACCAGGGTCCCCACGCTCTGATTCATCATATGCCCTATCGTATCGACATCGTTTGTAACGCGTGATAGGATATTGCCGTAACTTACGGAATCGAAATATTTGAGCGGCAGCCTGTTGATTTTTTCGGAAATCTCGGAACGCATTTTTTTTGATATTTTCTGCGTAACGGTTGCCATAATAAAACCCTGAAAATAAGATATCACGGCACTCAGTCCGAATAATACCGTCAGGGTAAACCCGATCCCGGACACGGCTTTCAGGTCAATGCCGGTCATTATCCCGCCTACGACAAGATCGGTTATCTTGCGGAGCCGGTCCGGTCCCATGATGGTAACAGAAGTGCCGGCAGCAGCGAATAAAATCGCCGTAATGACAAAAGGGAGATAGGACCGCATATAGATGATCAGTCGGATCCAGGTCTTTTTGAAATCCCTGGCCTTTTCGCCGGTCCCCATATGTCCTCCCATGGGACCGCCCATCGGCCTGTGCGCAGGAGTCTTGCTCCGGCTTTCATTATGCATTTTTTAACTCCTCTGCAGACAATTGCGAATATGCAATTTCCCTGTAAACCGAACAGCTGTTCAGTAACCCGGCATGCGTGCCGTAACCGACCATTTTACCTTTTTCCAGCACAATGATTTTATCCGCGTCCATGATCGTTCCGATCCGCTGCGCGACGATCAGGCTTGTTTTCTTCGGTTCTTCTTTTTTCAGAACCGAACGAAGCTTGCGGTCGGTTTTATAGTCCAGTGCGGAAAAGGCGTCATCGAAAATGTATATTTGGGGGTTTCTGAAAACAGCCCTGGCAATCGAAAGCCGTTGTTTCTGACCGCCCGAAAAATTGGAACCGCCCTGAGCTACCGCGCTTTGATATTGTTTATCCAGAGATTCCACAAAGTCACCGCTTTGCGACGCATGGACCGCACGTCTGACCTTTTCATCATAATCACGCATATCGCCGGCAGCTGCACCGTATGTAACATTCGACGCAACGGTTCCGCCGAACAACACCGCTTTCTGCGGGACATATCCGATTTTATTGCGTAATTCCTTTTGTTTATAATTTTTTACGTTTATCCCGTCAACAAGAATCTCACCTTCGGTTACATCGTAAAACCTCGGTATCAGATGGATAAGAGTACTTTTACCGCTTCCCGTTGATCCGATAAAAGCGACGGTTTCGCCGTCATGTGCGGTAAAACTGATGTTTTCCAGCACATATTCCGAAGCGCCCGGATATTTGAAGCTGACATTGCGGAATTCGACTTCTCCTTTAATCGGAGAAGAGAAACCGCTGATGGTTCCGTCGCGTATACTTGCGGGAGTATCCAGCACCTCATTGATACGCCCGGCGGAAACCGACGCTCTCGGTAGTAGTATAAAAATAAACGTCATCATCATAAACGCCATAAGAACCTGCATAGCATAAGCCGAAAAGACGACCATGTCACTGAAAAGACCCATTTTATTCATCATATCAGCCCGGTCAATCAGATAAGCTCCGATCCAGTAGATTCCCAGACTGATTCCGTTCATGATCAGCCCCATACCCGGCATCATGACGGCCATGATCCTGCTTGTAAAAAGATTGGTGTCGATCAGTTCTTTATTTGCTTTTTCGAACTTCGCTTCCTGATAATCCTCCGCATTATACGCGCGCACTACGCGGATCCCCGTCAGATTTTCTCTTGTCACACCGTTTAAATTATCGGTCAGTTTCTGAATGATTTTGAATTTCGGAACGGCAAAGAGGATGATGACCGTGACCATAACCATCAGCGCGGCAACGGCTGCGGCGGTCAATGCAGTCCACTGCCGGCTTTTTCCGAAAATTTTCAAGATTGCCCATACCGCAACGATCGGCGCCTTGATGATCACCTGCATCCCCATGGAAATAATCATCTGCACCTGTGTCACGTCATTCGTCGAGCGGGTTATCAGGCTTGCTATGGAAAAACGATTGATTTCCGTCATTGAAAAAGATTCCACCTTGCCGAACAGAAGGGAACGGATTCTTCTTGCAAAGGAAGCCGCGATCCTCGACGCAAAAAAGCCCACTGCAACGGCGGAAGAGATGCTTCCGAACGAGCATAAAAGCATATATCCGCCGGCTTTCAGAATCCGGCCCGCGTTACCGCCGGGCGTCTGAATATACATGGTTATTTCAGACATATAATCGGGCAGTTTCAAGTCAAGCCAAACCTGCACTATAATCAATAGGAACCCGATAAATATAAATATCCACTCTTTGAAATTTAAATACCTGAAAATTTTAATCATAACAAATCTGCTTTCGTCAGAAATAAACGGGATAATGTTTTCCATGAAGAATAAAATCGCCAACAGAAAATTATACCAGAATTCATGCCGCTCCGTATTAAATCCGCATGAATTTAATATGAATTTTACGATATAAATTCCTTCATCCCATTTTCAGGGCTGCGTAAACAGAAAGGGGCATATCCCGCTTGTCAGGCGGAATATGCCGGAGATTTTCCTGTAATATGATTATCTGTATTCCGGCAGCCATGCTTTCTCCGCTTCAAGCAGTTCATCGCACATGGCTGCGATATCATCGACCGACAGTTCGGCGGAGGTATGCGGATCAAGCATTGCCGCCTGATAAACGGTGTCGCGCTTCTTCGTCACGGCCGCTTCCACCGTGAGAAGCTGGACATTGATGTTCAGTATATTCATGGCGGCGCATTGAAGGGGGA
>CAZVPD010000004.1:0-3712 GCA_964628455.1 uncultured Lachnospiraceae bacterium | reverse complement strand
AACCCTGGATGACAGGCTGTACGCCGAAACGATTGACAAGGCAGGCAACCTCGACGCAGGCCTCACGCGGAAGATTCTCTATCAGCCCCGTGTTTATAACATTGCCGCCTATCTTATACGGCACATCGGTGACGATTGCCTCCATAATATAAGAGGCATATTCCTGCGTGCGTTCGTGCCCGACTTTTCCTCCGACATAATTTTTGCGGTCGTTTTTCCAGGATGCGATCTGACTGACACAGCGTCTCGGGTATTCATCGAGCGGGATATTATACCGTTCAATGAGTTCCGGGTATTTATTCTTTATAAAGAAGCTGTTGTATTCGGCATTATGCTCGCTCGATTCGGTGCAGTAATATCCGAGACGCCGGATGTATTCGTAGCGTATAAGATCGTTTTTTTCATTCGGGTCGCCGAGTTTTTCCGCCGCACGTTTTCTGATCTGCGGATACAGATCGTTTCCGTCCGCATCATATACTTCAAGGAGCCATCCCATGTGGTTGATGCCCGCGATACGTTCGGTAAACGGAGCCTTATACTCTATCTGCAGGTTCCGCAGCAGAGGATACGTGCACCACTGAACCGAATGGCACAGACCTACCGTCTTCACACCGGTATAGCGCTGCATGTATCCGGTCAGCATAGCCATCGGGTTCGTATAATTCAGAAACCAGGCCCGGGGGCACACGGCAGCCATATCCTCCGCGAAATCTGCCATGACCGGAATGGTCCGCAGCGCGCGGAATATCCCGCCGATCCCGAGTGTATCCGCAATGGTCTGCCGCAGACCGTATTTTTTCGGAATTTCAAAATCCAAAATGGTACAGGGATCATATCCCCCGACCTGGATGGCGTTGACGACAAAGTCTGCATCTCTGAGCGCGTCACGCCTGTTTTCTGCACCGAGATATTTCGAAACAACGGCGCGTCCCCCGTTTATGTTCCTGTTGAGCGCGCAAATCATGGTATCCGATTCATTCAGTCTTTCGGGATCGATATCATAAAGCGCTATTTCAAAATCCCGCAGCGCCGGTGTCAGCATCACATCACCGAGGACGTTCTTTGCGAAAACCGTACTGCCCGCACCCATAAAAGTTATTTTACTCATTCGTTCTCTCCCGGATTGTCAATATTATTCAGGCAATTATTTTATAATATAAATAAAGATCATTCGGTTTTATCCGTGAAAATCCCCGTCATCTTCTCAAGATTCGCGGTCATCTTTTTCTCTTTCGCAGCTATAAAGGAAGCCAGGTCGAGAGATTCCTTTAAGAACAATTTATTGAATTCCTCGTCACCGATATCGGAGAAGAATATCACTTCGCCGATATCGAATGTCCGGCCTTTGAAAATCAGGTCGATGACAGCGGCCGACTCTTCGTCCCGCGTATATTTTACTTTCAGGCAGGTTTCATAATACTCGGGTATGACATATGTATAGGCCGAACTGCATAATCCTTCCAGAATACAGCCGGTCAGGTCCATATCGTTCACGGTCACCGGTATCATCGTAAACATACAGTCGAGAGTACGTGAACGGTAGCCCTGCTGTTCGGCGTCGTATTTCGGGAGGGGAAGCATGCCGAAATCATCCGGCATATCTCTTAATGCCGACGCTGTTTTAAACATGGAGACATTAAACAGCACGTTTCCCTCAAGGAACGGATCCGACTGATCGTTCCAATTCCAAAATATATTTTCATTCCGGCAAAGCGAATGAAGGTTTTCAAGGATCGTAATAAACTTCTCGTTACCGGGAAGCGCAAAATAGGGGATATCGCTTTCATCTTTTCTGACAGTCAGTTCATCCTGGCCTATCCAGAAAGCAGGAAACAGCATTTTTGAAACGGTGGTCATACCGAACCTGTCCCCTTCGCCGTAAACCCCGTCACCGTTTACATCCGAAGTGACGGTTATACACATGCCGGCAAACTCATCAAATGTCCAGGCGCCGTCGGTAACCGTCTTATAAGGGTCCGGCAGACCGAAGTCGGCGACGATCCTTTTGTTGAAATAAAGGGTATGCGTCTGATTATAGCTCGAGAAATTAAAAGAACTGAAAGGAAAATACAGATTGCCGGCAACGGAAAACTGACGGGAAAACTCACCGCCCCAGTATTCCTTAGTAAGGTCGATATAATTCAGATCGCTTATCGGATGAAAATAGCCCTGCGTTACGGCAGCATAGGCGTAACGGTCATGCATGGTGATAGCAGTACAGCTGCTTTCCCCCGACAATACATAGGACTTTACAAGACTGTCCTGTTTCCAGAAGTCCATCGGTTCTTCGGTTAAGATGACATTAAAGCGCTCTTCAACTCTCCGGGTATTGGCATAAACGGCATCGTTTAACACTTCGCCGTTCTGTTCGGCGACAAAACTGAGCCCCGCATATTCATCGGGAGCCAGTATCATAAACTGATAGCCGCCGAAATCAAGTTCCGGGAGATCGTCCGTAAGCTGCGGACCCGGCTCCTCGGTTTCCGCGGCTGCCGAGGTTTCCTGTGCCGGAAGATCAGCCGGAGTTTTGTCGGAACATGCCAAAAGCATGATCCCGAAAAATAAAAAAAACGATAAAATCAAAATACCGCGAATTCTCATGAATACCCCCGATTATTACTGTCTGAGACAGAATGATATAGAAACCGAATCTACTGTTTTCATTATAGTGCAGACGCTTATATAAGTCAACAAAAAATATTTTTCTATTGCATATTCCGTAAACATATGATATAATGATTTCCATACAAACGCTGGGATAAAGTCGGCGTACCGCCTATAACATCACACAGAGAGAACCGCCGCGGCTGAGAGCGGTTTGATGCGGGTGAATACAGCCTTTCGCTTTGGAGCGGTCCGGGTCAATGCAGCAGCAGAGCCCGGAACGGCACGGAACCGTTATCGTCCGGCTGAGTGTCGGCTTATGCAGAAATAAAGGTGGTACCGCGGAGTTTCTTCGTCCTTTGGAATGAAGAGGCTTTTTTTATTTTAATATTTTTTATTTTTATCAACCCGAAAGGATAAAACCCAATGAAAGAAAAACTGGAGATCATCAGGCAGCTTGCTCTAAGTGAGCTTGAAAAATTAAACACCGGAGAACAGCTCGAAACTCTGCGCGTCAGAATACTCGGGAAAAAAGGCGAGCTGACTGCCGTGCTTCGGGGTATGGGACAGCTCAGCACCGAAGAAAGGCCGGTCATCGGGCAGGCGGCAAACGAAGTGCGCGCTTTTATCGAAGAAAAAATCGAAGAAAAGAACGCGGAACTCGCAGCGGCCGCGCTTGATGCAAAACTTAAAAGCGAACGAATCGACGTCACTATGCCGGGCACACGGCAGCCGGCCGGCCACCGTCACCCGCTCGCGAAAATAGAAGCGGAAATGTGCGACATATTCCGTTCCATGGGGTTTGATATCTCTGAAGGACCCGAGGTCGAATTCGATTATTATAATTTCGAAGCGCTGAACACCCCCGCAAACCATCCGGCCCGCGATGTTCAGGACACTTTTTATATAACGGACAATATGCTGCTGCGCTCCCAGACCTCGTCGGTGCAGGTTCGCACCATGGAAAAAACCAAACCGCCGATCCGTATGGTCGCACCCGGGCGCGTATACCGTTCGGATTCGGTCGACGCGACACATTCGCCGATGTTTCACCAGCTTGAGGGACTGGTGGTTGACCGCGGGATCACGATGGGAGACCTTAAAGGGA
>CAZVPD010000003.1:0-95294 GCA_964628455.1 uncultured Lachnospiraceae bacterium | reverse complement strand
TATCCCTTCCCCTTTGTCAACCCCTTTTTTGATTTTTATGAAAAAATATTGCCGGGATAAGCTCCCGCTTCTCCCGGCCGCCCGAATGGTATTATTGTTCCGTCTTTTCCCCGAAAGCCCTCAGTTTTCGCCGCTTTCTTCCTGCGAATCCTCGCTGTCAGCTGCCGCTTCTTCCGCAAGAGCCCGGATGGAAAGGCTTATTTTTCGGTTTTCCATATCGATATCTATAATTTTAGCATCGACGGTTTGTCCGATCTCAAGGATATCTCCGGGTTTATTGATTTTTTTATCGGCAATCTGAGAGATGTGGATCAGACCGTCTGCACCGGGCACAACTTCGGCAAACGCGCCGAAAGGCATCATGCTTACGATTTTTACGGGAGCCGTGTCGCCGATTTTATATTTGGCGGTAAATATTGCCCATGGATTGGTTTCATCCGTTTTATATCCGAGTGAAATGCGTCTGGTTTCGGGATCAAAGCTCTTGACATAAACGGTAATTTTATCACCGACCGAGACAACTTCCGACGGATGGCGTATGCGCTTCCAGGAAAGCTCGGAACTGTGAACCATGCCGTCCACCCCTCCGAGATCCACGAATGCTCCGTAAGTTGTAAGCGATTTGACAACGCCCACATATTGCCTGCCCTCTTCAATGGATGACCAGAATTCCGTTTCCTTTATTTTGCGTTCATCACGCATGACCGCTCTGACCGATGCGACGGCGCGGCGCCTCTGCTCGTTGATTTCAATGACGCGGGCTTTTGCGGCAGTGCCTACCAGCGACGAAAGATCGCCTTCCTTGCCGAGACCGGTATGAGAAGCCGGTACAAATACCCGTGCGCCGTCCAGCAGCATGATCATTCCGCCCTTAACGACATCGACGAATTTGCCCTCGAGGATGGTGCCCTTGCTGTAGGCATCCACAATTTTTCTCCAGTTGATCACATTTTCGATTCTTTTGCGGGACAAAGTCGCAACCCCGTCAAGGTCACTGACCTTGACTACGATTGCTTCGATTTCATCGCCCACGTGATAAATCTCGTCCAGTTTTATCGATTGATTTTCGGATATTTCGGAATAGGGTATGATACCCGTCACCTTTGTCTTTAAATCAACATGAATTTCACCGGGGGTAACGGATGTGATAATTCCCTGTACGGTTTCTCCTGTATTTAAAGTTTTGAGAGAGTTTTCGAGCATTCCGGCAAAATCTTCAGCACCCTCGCCGGTCTCGGCCATGGTTTTTTTGTCTTCGTTCATTAATTTGATAACCTCCTCTATAATACTGCTCGGAGTCGAGGCACCGGCAGTTATTCCCACGGTTACGGGAGCGGAACACGTCCCTCTATGCGGCATCAACAAATCCAAAGGAAGCTCTTTTTCGCTTTCCACTAAAAATGTTTTTCTACCGGAACGCATGCGCTCCGTGTTTTTCGCGGCGATATTATAGAGTTTGTTTGTGTTTGAACTCTCTCGTCCGCCGATTACCAGCATTATATCTACATTTTGTGATAAATCGTATGCTTCATGCTGCCTGATTTCCGTGACATTACATATTGTATCAAAAATAATCGCATTTGTACAGTCTTTTTTAATAATTTTCTGACAATTTTTCCATTCGCCTAAATCCTGTGTTGTCTGGGATACCATGATCAATTTCCTGCCGAACAGAGAACCGTCCTTCTCCAGCAGTTCCATCAGTTCTCCCGCTCCGGAACAGACGGAAACTTCCCCTGCGGCATAACTTGATATTCCGCAAACTTCCGGATGTTCCCTGTCCCCGATAATGACGGTGAGTGTATCCGCTTCGGAATTTTCCGCTACGATCGAATGAATTCGTTTTACATTGGGGCATGTACAGTCCACAACCGTAAAAAAAGGATTATTCTCCGCATAGTTTTCCAGCTGTTCGCTCATCGAACGCGTTATCCCGTGCGTTCGTATGACAACGGTCACGGGATTCTTTTCATCCGCTTCCGCAAATACCCGCTCGAGGCCGGAAGCAGAGACAGCGGCGACCCCGCGTTTTTCCAGTTCGCCGACGACCTGAGGATTATGTATCAGCATTCCGAGCGTAAAAATACGCTGCCCGCTTTTACCGGACAGGGCATATACGGTATCCACCGCTTTTTTTACACCGAAACAAAAACCCGCATGAGGAGCGGTTATTATTTTAATGCCCGTCCGACTCACCGCCTTTTTGCTTATATGAATTTACGGCTAAATCAGGCCGGCTTTATCGGTCATTCCTACGATCACGCCGAATATCTCTTCCGTCACTCTTTTGTATTCCTCGGGATTGCCGGCTGTCATGGCCAGTTCACCGAACGGAATTGCTTTTCCTATTATTATCCGCGTTTTTTTAAACGGCCGCAGTTTGAATTTTTTTGTGCAGATCGCGGCAGGCAGAATTGTCGCCTGAGTCCTCCAGATAAGCATGCCGATACCGTGCTGAACCGATGTGTCACGCGGATGAATACCCGGCCGCCGGTGCCCCTGGGGATAAAATCCCACCATTTCGCCGTTTTTCAGTATCTCTATGGTTTTTTTCATTGCCGAAACATCGGCGCCTCCTCTTTTGACGGGAAAGGCTCCGAGTGCGGTTATCAGCGGTCCCAGCAGAGGAATGCGGAAAAGCTCGGCTTTCGCAAAAAAGCGAACCTGTCTTTTCACCGAAGCAGCCAGAATAACAACATCCTGATTTGACAGATGGTTTGCACACAGGATACAGGGGCCGGCAACGGGCTCGTTCTCCCCGCCGATGATCTCCATACGGTAAAACCAGCGGACTACAGGCTGAAATATCCTGTATATTCTCGAATAAAAACCGGTTGACATATACGAATTTTCCTTTTATGTCTTTTATTTTACGGGAAATTGATCTTTATAAACTTTGTTTGTTAAGCTTTTTATCCGTGAGTTCCACAGCCGCAGCGAGTGTTTCCGCAGCCGTCATCGAACTGTTGTCAAGAAGGACGGCATCGGCTGCGGGGGCTGCCGGCGCAGCTGTACGGGTAAGGTCGCTCAGGTCACGCAGGTTCATCTCGCGGCGCACCGACTCGAGCTCAACATCCTGTCCTTTTTCCCTGAGTTCGCTAAACCGGCGCAGCGCCCTGACTTCTTCCGATGCGGTCAGAAATATTTTCACATCGGCATCAGGCATGATAACCGTGCCGATATCGCGTCCGTCCATTACGACGCTGTTTTTTTCGGCGATACCGCTCTGCAGTCCGAAAAGAAAGGATCTGACCTGCGGATGAGCGGAAACATCCGAAGCGTAACGCGAAATAATATTTTCCCGTATTGCCGCGCTGACATTTTCTCCGCAAAGGAATATCTGCTGTATGCCTCCGGCATAGGTAATTTCGATGCCGATCCGCGGCAGCACAGAAGCTACGGCTTCCGCATCGCGGGAATCAATCCCGCTGCGGAGGACATAGAGTCCGACTGCCCTGTAAAGAGCGCCCGTGTCCATATATATATAGCCGTAATGGTCTGCCATTGCCCTTGCAAGACTGCTTTTCCCCGAACCGGAAGGACCGTCCACAGCTATATGAACGTGTTTTTCGGATTCTTTTTTCATTTTCATTTTTCGGCGGTTCCTTTCCCCGCATTTTTTTCGTCAGTGCGGTTCAGACCGTTTCGCCTGTCAGGTCATAATCCATCGTTCCCGTGATTTTCACCCTGACAAACTCTCCCTCGGGAATGCGTCTCTGGGCGGAGAAGAATATTTTCCCGTCAATTTCGGGAGCATCGGCATAACTGCGCCCGTAATGTGTTTCAGCCACCGGGTCGTAGCCTTCGCATAAAACTTCGACAACACTTCCCACTTTTTCACTGTTCATCTGTCCGACAATTTCCAGCTGCAGCTCCATGAGCCTGTCGCAGCGGTCCTGTTTTATCTGTTCGTCTATCTGATCGCCGTATTCCGCAGCGGGTGTATCTTCTTCGCGGGAATACGGGAATGCGCCGAATCTCTCAAAACGCATTTCTTTTACAAATTCACAGAGTAAAGCGAAATCTTCTTCGGTTTCTCCGGGGAATCCTGTAATCACCGTGGTTCGTATGACGATGCCCGGAATCTCACGGCGCAGCCGCGCTATCGTATTTCTTATGCGGGCGCTGTCTCCGTGACGGTTCATTGCTTTGAGGATCCTGTCCGATATATGCTGCACGGGTAAATCGATATATTTTACAATGCGCGGATTATCGCGGATTTCGGCGATAAGCTCATCGGTCACCTTGTCCGGATAACAGTAAAGCAGGCGTATCCACGGAACGGGTGCCGCGGCCGTCACAGAGTGAAGCAGCGGTGCCAGCCTGTATTCGCCGTATAAATCAAGCCCGTAACGCGAGGTGTCCTGAGCGACCACCACCAGTTCACGAACCCCGAGTTTTTCAAGCGCCACAGCTTCCGCTACAATTTCTTCGGCGGGAACGGAACGGAAACCGCCGCGAATCGACGGGATCGCACAGTATGAACAGCGGTTGTCACAGCCCTCGGCGATTTTTATATAAGCCATATACTCCGGGGTGGTAATAATACGTTCCCCGCCCAGCTTAAGCGTCTGCGTGTCCGCGAATGCCGCGAAGCGTTCACCCTTTTCCACAGACTGCACGGCGTCGACGATTTCGTTTATACTTGCTACCCCGATGATGGCGTCGACTTCGGGCATTTCATCGAAAACCTGTTCGCGGTATCTTTCTGCCATGCAGCCGGCGACAATAATGGCCTTTAATTTCCGCTGTTTAAGCCATGCGGCATCCAGTACGGCATCGATCGACTCCTGTTTTGCGCTTTCGATAAAAGCGCAGGTGTTGATAATGATGATGTCGGCTTCGATATCTTCCGGTGTGATTTCATATCCGGCATCTGTCAGTTTATGAAGCATGATTTCGGTATCGACGCGGTTTTTCGGGCAGCCGAGGGATATAAAGCCTATTTTGTTTTTTTTCATTTGTTTTTTATTTTCCTTGTCCGTTCATAACACTCGTAATCAGTCCCGTTCCGGCATGCGCCTGGCAGCGCGAATATCATCTCCGCTGAAACCCGCCCGTATAAGATATGCAACCGTGCGTTCATCATCCGTATTCCCGCGTTTTTCCCAAAGCCGCCTGCAGTTGGCGGGAAAATCAAAGCTGCCGAAATCGCAGCCGTCAATCACTTCTCTGCGGAAACCGCGTTTTCTGAGTTCCTGCAATATACGTCTTCTGCCGAATAATTTAACTTCGGCAAGATAACGGAGAGCGGCTTCGGCCTGTTTTTGTTCGTCAAGCCAGCCCCTGCTCATGACATATTCGACTGCGTCATCAGCAGACTCGGCGGAAAATCCTTTGGCTGACAGTTTTTCACGCAGCCTTGTCTCCGTGTTATCGGAGTAGGAAAGAATATTCAATGCGGTTTTCCTGGCATGAATGCGTTCTTCATCCGTATTATTTCCGGCATCGTCCGCTCTGCCTGTGTTTTTGGTTGATTTCATCCGTCTTCCCGGATCTATTCGGGCAGCGACAGCTCTGCGTCGTCGTCGCCTTCGCTGTATTCATCCGATAACATTAAATTATCGAGCTTTTCCCGGTTGTCTCTGATACGCTGTTCGATGACGGCTGCTATATCGGGATTTTGTTCCAGATATTTGCGGGCGTTGTCTTTTCCCTGACCGATCCGGTTCCCTTCGAATGCAAACCAGGAACCGCTCTTTTCCACAATATCGAGTTCCACCCCTATATCGACAAGCTCTCCCGATTTCGATATGCCGTGACCGTATAATATATCGAATTCCGCGATTTTAAAAGGAGGTGCGATTTTGTTTTTGACGACTTTTGCTTTGACGCGGGAACCGTATTGTTCGTTTCCGTTTTTCAGATTTTCCGTCTTTCTCACTTCGATACGCACCGACGAGTAGAATTTCAGCGCGCGTCCACCCGGGGTTACCTCCGGATTGCCGTATACAATACCGACCTTTTCCCGCAGCTGATTGATAAAAATAACAACGCTGTTTGATTTTGAAATACAGCCCGAAAGTTTACGCAGAGCCTGTGACATCAGTCTTGCCTGAAGACCCACATGCGCACTGCCCATATCGCCGTCAATTTCCTGCTGCGGAACAAGCGCCGCAACAGAGTCTATAACCAGCACGTCTATCGCTCCCGAACGAACAAGCGATTCAGTGATCTCAAGCGCCTGTTCGCCGCTGTCCGGCTGGGAAACCAGCAGTTCGTTGATATTGACGCCGAGAGCTTTGGCATAAACCGGGTCAAGCGCATGTTCCGCGTCTATAAACGCCGCGATCCCCCCGCCCTTCTGACATTCGGCTATAACGTGCAGGGCTACCGTTGTTTTACCGGAAGATTCCGGTCCGTATATCTCGACGATACGGCCGCGCGGAACGCCGCCGATTCCGAGCGCTATGTCCAGCGACAAAGACCCGGTCGGGATACCCGTTACGTTCATCGCTGTATTTTCACCCAACTTCATAATCGAGCCCTGACCGTACTGCTTTGTGATCTGAGTTATGGCGGTGCTCAGCGCTCTTTGCTTTTCTTCGGAATTGCCGGGTGCAACCATATCCGCGGTTGTCTTTTTTGGTTTAACAGGCTTCATTATCGTTCATTCTCCTCGTTTTATAATTTTGTCCGGCTATAATTTTTTTATATACTCTCTTTATCGGATGTTTATTATAATGTTTTTTTCAAAACGGGATAAATCGCTTCGGCCATACGCATAAAGCCAAGGTCGTTCGGATGGCAGGTATCAACCGTGCACGCATCGCGGTCACGCGTCCCGAATAAACTCTGCCCGTCGACAAAATAAACAGCGCGGTCTCCGGCAGCCTGTGCGGAGACATATGTTTCGTTAACCACATCACGGCGCATCGCATTTCCGACCGGGTCGGAATCATAGTCCGGTTTTGTAACAAAGATGACGGGGAGAGTCGGCTGCGCTTTCCTTATAATATCGAAGAAAGGCTTATGCGTCGCCTTGAGATGTGCGGGAGACGGAGCATTGTGGTCATAATCCATCACGAAAGCCGACATGGAAAGAGAGGCTATATAACTTGCCATAACCGGTTCTCCGAGAGCCGAACCCGAAAAACCAAGATTGATATGGTCAGCGTCAGCCCATCTGGAAAGAACAGCCGTGTAAGCGTTTCCCGGTCTCGAAGCACACCCCCCCTGAGTGATGGACGAGCCGTAAAATACAACCGGTTTGGAAACGGAGTATTCCTCCGGACCTGTCACAGCCGCATGTTCGTCAACACCGATATAAACTTCCTTTACTCCGTTGTACAGAGGAAGATTGACTGTAACCTGCTGCATTTTCTTTTCCTTGTTGATTCCGCCCTCGTATTCGGTCTGCCCGGCATTTTCAGGCCGGATTGCACCGCGAAAAATTCTGTCAATATAGAAATCCGCACCCGACATGCCCGAAAGAGGCATATGATTCATCATCCCGCCTCCGATGAGTTTTATGCGCGCGTATACCGCCTGTGAATCTGTAGCAAAACGAATACGTCCTCCGGCGGAATGAAGCGCGAGAGACGTGACGCCGTCATTCACTTTATCTTTTATTTCCGCGGGAAGACGTCGGTATTCCGCAGTCAGGCCATGAATTTTTACAGGTTCATCAAGACAATTGATCCATTTCATTGTTTTTCCTCTGTCCGATCATAATTTATTTCAGTCTGTATTTTATATCCGCCTGCTTTTTTCTGATAAAATGCAGAACAATAAAAATATTTATTTGCTTTTATATTTATTATACTTTATATCGTAAAATTGTCAATAGCGGCGGCTGATTGTTAACGTATATTTTACCGTCCCGCATCCTATCAAAACACGGTGATTACCGTTGAAAACATCCGTTCGGGTTACCGAGGACAGGTTTTTAAACATTAAATGAATAATTCGATAATCGCTTGATAACCCGCGGCTTTTATGCTATAATAGAAGGGTATATAATTATATTGAAAGGAAAAACGCAATGCAATCGTACGCCGACATATGGAG
The DNA here is from genome assembly GCA_964628455.1 of uncultured Lachnospiraceae bacterium. Classification (GTDB taxonomy): domain Bacteria; phylum Bacillota; class Clostridia; order Oscillospirales; family CAG-272; genus JAQVWU01. The sequence goes on along the minus strand of CAZVPD010000003.1, from coordinate 87,284 downwards.
GCGGGTTATGGAAGAGCTGAGCAAATCACTTTCGCGAACCCAGATAGGACTCTGGTTTGAGGATATGATTATTACGGAACTGACAGCTTCCGACATATATCTTGTCAATAAAAGCGATTTCAAACGCGATATAATTGAAAAGAAATACAGTTCACAGTTGGCTGCGATTCTGGAGGAAATACTCGGATTTGCGGTGGAAATACATATAGTATCCAAAGAACACGCTGCTGTTTACGATGACGAAGAGGACGTGCTGTTTCAAAAAGGGGAAACAGATAAAAAAAAAGCATCTGTCTCTCCGGAAAATCTTTCTCGGAAGAAAAACGACCTTTTTTCAGCAGTCGAAGCAAAATCGAAACCTCATGAAAACCCGCCGAACGCAGGCAGCAGTCAGTATACCTTTGAAAATTTCATTGTCGGAAACTCAAACCGCTTTGCGCACGCGGCATCGCTTGCCGTAGCGGAAAATCCGGCATCCGAATATAACCCTCTTTTTATCTACGGATCAAGCGGTCTCGGTAAAACACATCTTCTCTGCGCAATCATCAATCACATCAAAAAGACAAAAAGCTCTTCCAATCTCATTTATATCAAGGGCGAAGATTTTACCAATCAGATGATCGACAGTATACGCCGTGAATCTACCGCCGCTTTCCGTGAAAAATACCGCCGTGCGGATGTGCTTCTTATCGACGATATTCAGTTTATAGCCGGAAAGGAGAGCACGCAGGAAGAATTTTTTCATACATTCAATGCTCTTTACGAAGGTCACCGTCAGATTATCATGACATCCGACCGACCTCCGCGCGATATAAAGACGCTTGAGGACCGTCTGAAGACCAGGTTCGAATGGGGACTTATAGCCGATGTTCAACCCCCTGATTTCGAACTGAGAATTGCCATCATGAAGAACAAAGCCGAGGTTCTCAAGATAAAGATGCCCGGTGACGTTATAGAGTTTCTGGCCGAAAACCTTAAAAGCAATGTGCGGCAGCTTGAGGGAGCCATAAAAAAACTGGGCGCTCAAAGCCTTCTTACCGGTGTACCCATCAATGTCGATCTTGCCATCACCTGTGTAGCCGATTTACTGACGGGATCCGAACCGGTCAGCGTAACCGTTGAACGCATTTTACTGAAAGTATCACGCAAATACGGAATTCCGATAGAAGATATCAAAAGCAGGAAAAGAACAAAAGAAGTTGCGTCCGCGCGGCATATAACGATCTTTCTAATAAGAAAACTTACGGATATGTCTCTGCCCGCCATAGGAAAATATATGGGACGCGACCACACCACCATACTGTCCTCTCTTGATACCATCGAAAGCGAACTTAAAACAAACGTCACGCTCGATCTTGAAATAAACGAACTGATAAAAGAAATAAAGGAAAACTCAAGATAAATCCGGCAGGATACACCGGAATGTTTTATAAAAAGGAATAAAAGAATGTTTCGGGATGTTGAATATATAAAAAGCAGACTTATCCACAGGTTTTTCAACAGGTGTGTATAACTTCGTCAGCAAAAAACGTTACTTTATCAGCTTAAAAAAATCATCTTCTTCCTTCAACATGTTTGCCGTATACTTTCAGGCATCTTCATGCCTATTATCATACTCCGATATAAAGCCGGAAATAAGGATATTTGAATTTACACACAGAATCAACACCCCCTATTGCTACTTCTGCTGCTTATACTGTCATTATCTCTATCTCTTTTCTCTTCACTGCTTAAATTAAAGCATCTCTTATTAAAAACCGAAAGGATACAAACCGAATGAAAATCGTATTTGACAGGAACAGGCTGGATGCCGCAATCACACCGGCAATGGGCTGTGTTTCCAGTAAAAACACTATGGCCTCAACCGAAGGCATACTGATAGAAACCGACGGGGATCACTGCATACTCTCCGCTTATGACCTTGAAAAAGGGATAAGAATAAATGTTCCCGCGGTCATCGAAGAAGAAGGCAGTTACATCATCAATGCCGGTAAATTAAATCAGATTATACGGTCTATGCCGGAAAATAATGTCATGATTGAAGTTGACCGCAGAAATATCACGAAAATCACAAGCGGAAAATCTTCTTTCGAACTTCACGCTCTCAAAGGAGATGATTTTCCGAATCTGCCGGAACTCTCGGTAGAAGAAGGATTTAACATAAAACAAGGTGAGCTGCGTTCACTGATCGTGAAGACATTGTTCGCGGTGGCTCAGAATGACCAGCGTCCTGCTCTCAACGGAGCTTTTTTTAAAATCGAAAACAACACGATAACCGTGGTTTCATGCGACAGCAACCGGCTTGCGGTCAAAAGAAAATACTGCGAAATAGAACGCGGTGAAAACAATGCGGCGCTTAAGTTTATTATACCGGGCAAAACACTCGGCGAACTGATAAAATTGATTGACGACAGCGAAGATATAATAACGATACGTCCGGTGCGCAAACATGTTATTTTCAAAATAGGGGAACTTTTCTTTTTTTCACGTCTGATCGACGAAGACTATATTGATTACGAACGTTTTATACCGAAAAACAATAAAATTTTCGTAAAAATACATGCCGGAGAATTGCTGAAGAGTCTTGAACGCGCTTCTCTTGTTACAGAGGACAGAAGTATGGGACAGACAAAAAGCGCTCTTCGCTGTTCTTTCGAGGAGAACATGCTGCGTCTGTCCTCCGTATCCGTTTCGGGCAGTTTCAATGATGAAATAATAACGGAAAAAGAAGGCGCTGATATAGAGATAGGATTTAACTGCAGATTTTTACTTGAATCGATGAGAGCCTGCGAAACCGAATATGTCAGACTTTCACTTTCTACTCCGCTTATGAGCATGATTATCGAGCCGGCTGAAAAAAATCCCGAGGATGACTTTATATATCTGGTACTGCCCGTAAAAATGAAGGACTGAATAGATCAGAACGGCTGCGGCGTCTAAAAAAAACAACAGAAAGCCGATAATAAATGTATTGTGACTTCATTCAGTTTACGAATTTCAGAAATATAAGCACAGCGGAAATCAAACCTTCAAAGGGTGTCAACATCTTATACGGAAATAATGCCGAAGGAAAAACAAACGCCCTTGAGGGTATTTATATGTTTGCAAACGGACGCAGTTTCAGATCGGCAAAGGAACGCGAACTTATACGTTTCGGTGAAAATTTAAGCGCATTAAAGCTCGGATTTACCGATAAAAAACGTTCGCATGAATTGGAAATACGTTTTACGGACAGCGGAAAACGCCTGTTCAGAAACAACGGGGTATGCGTCGCACGGCTTTCGGACTTTATCGGCAGTTTTCGTGCAGTCGTATTCTGCCCCCAGCACCTGTCTATCGTAAGGGAAGGACCATCCGTCAGGCGTAATTTTCTCGATTCGGCCATTTCACAGATTAAGCCGGGTTTTATCAAGACACTTCAGAGACACAGCTGTATTCTCGAACAAAGAAATTCGCTCATAAAAAATTATTATGAAAATCCCATGCCCTATAGAGAAACGATCGATATATGGTCCGAACAGCTGGCCGCCGAAGCCGAAAACATTTCTGCGGAACGAACGCGGTATGTCGCGGGTCTGGGCGAAAAGCTTGACATATTGTTTAAAGCCATGACAGGCGGCGAAGAGACACCGGAACTGGTCTATTCAAAGACAAGGACCGCAGATGAATATCTCCGTCTGCTGAAAAGCAGCAGAGAACGCGAGATAAGGGCTCAGACCACCTTATACGGCGCCCACCGTGACGATATGGAAATACTGCTGAACGGAAAAGAAGCGCGCCTGTACGCGTCTCAGGGGCAGCAGAGAAGCATTGCGATCGCACTGAAGATCGCGGAAGGCGAGTTATCCAAAGAATACACAGGCGAGTATCCGGTATTTCTGTTTGACGATATACTGAGCGAGCTGGATGAAAGACGGCGTGATTTTATTCTGGGCGGTCTTGAGGACAAACAGGTGATCATAACTTCCTGCGACCGCAGCGCAGCCCGCAGAGGAACGCGGTTTTTCGTAAAACAGGGGACATATACGGCAATGCAATGAAGCCGTTCGGGTCTATTCGGAATATAAAAAAGAATGATGGAAATAAAAATGAATAATATGTATCTTCATCTCGGCAATAATAAAAATATCCGTCAGCGGTCGATCATAGGCATATTCGATATGGATAATGCGACGATATCGCAGATAACGCGAAAATTTCTGAACGGCATACAAAAACAAAACAAACTGACCGCAGTCACCGGAGAAATTCCGAAGTCTTTTATTCTCACAGACGACGGACGCGTATATATGTCTCAGATATCACCATCAGCCCTGAAAGGCCGGACCGGTCCCGCAGAAGAAAAATAAACCGATTAAATAAAAATAACCGAAAGGAAACAGCAAATAGTCCATGTCAGAAAAAACAAATAACGTTTACGACGAAAATCAGATACAGGTGCTTGAAGGCCTTGAGGCTGTCCGAAAAAGACCGGGTATGTATATCGGCTCGACTTCTCAGCGGGGGCTTCACCATCTCATTTACGAAATAGTCGATAATTCCATAGATGAGGCGCTTGCAGGCGAATGTTCCGAAATAACCGTACGCCTGCTGCCGGACGGGTCGGCCGAAATAACGGACGACGGGCGGGGGATTCCCGCGGCCATGCATAAAACCGGTATTCCGACACCCGAGGTGGTCTTTACGGTACTTCATGCGGGGGGTAAATTCGGAGGACAGGGATATGTCATAGCCGGCGGACTGCACGGAGTGGGAGCATCGGTGGTAAACGCACTTTCGGAATGGCTGTCATATGAAAATTACCATAACGGATTTCTTTATACCGAACGCTTTGAAAGAGGGAAAATAGCCGAAGCCTTCCGCTGTTTGGGCGAGACGGACAGACACGGCCTTAAGGTCCGTTTTATGCCGGACAGGCAGATCTTTGAGGAACCGGTTTTTGACTACGGCATTCTGCTGTCCAGAATGCGGGAACAGGCATTTTTGAATGCCGGAATACGAATTATTTTCCGTGACGAAAGAACCGACGAAGTCGTCGAAAATGTCCTGCATTATGAGGGCGGTATAAAAAGTTTCGTGGAATACCTGAATTCGGTCAAGCACTGCGAAATGGTCCATTCCGAAGTCATTTTTATGAAAGCGCAGCGTGAAGTTACGACGGCGGAGATAGCGCTTCAATACAACGATACATACAACGAGACGCTTCTGACTTTTGCAAACAACATCATAACGCCCGAAGGCGGGACACACGAAACCGGCTTTAAAACAGCTCTGACCAAAGTCATTAACGATTATGCCCGAAAAACGGGTTCTCTGAAACCGGACGATAAAAACCTGACGGGTGAAGACGCGCGCGAAGGACTTTGCGCGGTTGTCAGTGTTAAACTGCAGGACGCTCAGTTTGAGGGTCAGACAAAAGGGAAACTGGGCAATTCCGATATACGTTCTTTTGTCGACAATCTTGTATCGGAAAAACTGACCGAGTATCTTGAAGAAAATCCTTCGGTCGGACGCGCGATTCTGGAAAAATCGCTTTCTGCGGCACGGGCAAGGGAAGCGGCGCGCAAAGCGCGTGAACTGACACGCCGCAAAGGCGTGCTCGAAGGCACATCGCTTCCGGGCAAGCTTTGGGACTGTCAGGAAAAACATGTGGATGTCACCGAATTATATCTTGTTGAAGGTAATTCTGCCGGCGGTTCGGCAAAAGACGGGCGCGACAGCAAATATCAGGCCATTTTACCTCTTCGCGGAAAAGTCCTCAACGTCGAAAAAAGCCGGCTTGATAAAATATACGCCAATCAGCAGCTTATCCCGATCATTCAGGCGCTCGGATGCGGGATAGGAGAAGAGTTTGATATAACAAAACTGCGCTACGGGAAGATCATTCTGATGGCGGATGCCGATGTGGATGGATCTCATATAAGAATACTTCTTCTGACATTCTTTTTCCGTCATATGAAAAAACTGATCGAAAAGGGTCATATCTATCTCGCACAACCGCCGCTTTATAAAATTTACAGGGGTAAACAGCAGCATTACGCCTTTACGGAAGCGGAACGCGATAAATATATCGAAGAGCTCGGAGGAAAAGGCAAAGCGGAAGCGGAGCGTTATAAAGGTCTCGGTGAAATGGACCCCTCTCAACTGTGGGAAACCACAATGAATCCCGAGACGCGCACTCTTCTGAAAGTAACCATCGAAGACGCTATAGTCTGCGACGAAATATTTTCGGTGCTGATGGGAGACAAAGTAGAACCGCGGCGCGCATTTATCGAAGAGAACGCGCAGTATGTATCCAATCTTGATATATGATAAGTTTGAAAAACACGAGAAAAAAACTCTATGGAAATAATAACGCTGACTCTCAATCCGGCACTTGACCGTACCATGCGGTTTGAAACATTCTGCTCAGGAGAGCTTAACCGCGCTCTTTCATCATCGCTTTCAGCCGGAGGCAAAGGAATCAATGTCTCGCGCATGTTAAAGAAATGCGGGCTTCCGTCGGCTGCATTCGGTTTTTCCGGGGGCAGGTGCGGTGTGCTTCTGCGCGATATTCTTACTGCCGAGGGCATTGACATACACTTTACCGAAACAAAGGCCGAAACCCGCATGAACATAAAAATGATCACCGGTACGGGTGAGACGACCGAGGCGAATGAATCCGGAGGTCCGGTCGCGTCCTTTGAACTCGATGCCCTTTTAGGTTCGCTTTATAAATCAACAGCCTGCGGAAAACTTTTCGTACTCGGCGGCAGTATTCCACAGGGTGTGGATAAAGGTGTGTATAACTCTGTTATCAACGGGTTGAAAAAAAAAGGGGCAAGAACCGTTCTGGACTGCGACGGAGACGCTCTGCATCTCGGAATCGAAGCGAAGCCCTCGCTTATCAAGCCGAACAACCATGAACTGGGCGCTTATCTCGGAAAAAAAATAGAAACGCTCAATGAAGCTGCGGAAGCGGCAGCCTGTTTATATGTGGATAAGTCTGTGGAAATCCTCTGTACCCTGGGGAAAAAAGGTGCGGTTTATGCCGGAAAAGAAGGGTTATACACAGTGAATGCCCCGGAAACCGAAGCGAAAAGCTTTGCCGGAGCCGGCGACTCCTTTCTGGCCGCTTTCCTTTATATGCGGGAACTGACCGGAAGCATTCCCCCTGCCCTGTGTTTTGCGTCATCGGCTGCTGCGGTAAAAATAACGCTTGAAGGAACTGTTTTTCCGGAGAGAAAAGAAATGGAGCGTTACTCGGACCGCATCGAAGTAAAAAAATTATAATCATATATAAATATTAAAGGAATCACATGGATAACGGAAATTATAAATTTGAAAATCAGAAAATACTCGATATTGAGATGGCAAAGGAAGTAAAGGATTCGTTCATTCAGTATGCGATGAGCGTTATTATGTCGCGTGCTCTGCCTGACGTGCGCGACGGACTGAAACCTGTTCACCGCCGGATTCTCTACGCCATGCAGGAGGACGGATTAACCTACGAAAAGCCTTTTCATAAATCGGCGGCGACGGTCGGCAATGTTCTGGGACGTTATCATCCGCACGGGGATTCGGCTGTCTATGACACCATGGTCCGGATGGCTCAGCCCTTTGCGCTTCGATATCCGCTGATTGAAGGTCACGGAAACTTCGGCAACATCGACGGAGACCAGCCTGCCGCATACAGATACACCGAAGCGCGGATGTCGCGGCTTTCCGATGAAATGATGGCGGATATCCAGAAGAATACCGTCAGTTTTGCTCCGAATTTCGATAACAGGCGCGTCGAACCGACCGTATTGCCCTCTCGTTTTCCGAATTTGCTGGTAAACGGATCCATAGGTATAGCAGTCGGCATGGCGACAAATATTCCGCCCCATAATCTCGGGGAGGTAATAGACGGAACGGTCTATCTGATGGATAATCCCGACGCTTCTGTTGCGGATTTAATGGAATATATAAAAGGGCCCGATTTTCCGACATACGCCTCCATATGCGGAAGTGCCGGAATCTATTCCGCATATGCTACGGGACGCGGGAAGATCATTGTTCGCGCCAAAGCGGAAATCGATGAGGAAAAACACCGGATCATAGTGACCGAAATACCGTATCAGGTGAACAAACAGAATCTGGTTGAGACGATGGCAGCCTGTGTCAAAGACAAAAGAATCGAAGGAATAACCGAGATCCGCGACGAAACAGGAAGGGCCGGCATGCGAATCGTCGTAGAATTCCGCCGTGATGCCAACGGTCAGGTCATACTGAACCAGCTCTATAAATTTACCCAGCTGCAGGATACCTTCGCTGTGAATATGCTGGCGCTTGTGGATAACATCCCGAAGGTTCTGACACTGAAACAGATGCTGTCCTGTTATATCGCCCATCAGGAAGAAGTTGTGGGCCGCCGCGTTCTCTTCGACCTGGAAAAAGCACGCCACGACGCCCATATATTTGAGGGCTATAAGACAGCCATTGACCATATCGACGAGGTTATACGCATCATCCGCTCGTCTCTCTCCATTCCCGAAGCAAAAGAAAATCTGATACAAACTTTTTCTCTGTCAGACGAACAGGCGCAGGCGATTGTGGATATGACGCTGGGCCGGCTTTCGGGACTGGAAAGGCAGAAAATCGAAGACCGTCTGCTCAGGCTGTATTCATTCATCGGCGAATGCGAGATGATTCTCGCAGATGAAAATAAATTGAAAGACATCATAAAATCGGAAATGCTCGAGATAAAGCGTAAATATGCCGACCCGAGGAGGACGGAACTCATACCGGTCGAAGATGAGATCATTCTCGAAGATCTGATCGAACGGCATATATGCGTTATCACCATGACACATGCCGGTTATATCAAGCGTCAGCCCTCGGATGTTTATTCCGCACAGGGACGCGGCGGCAAGGGAGTCATAGGCATGGGCACAAAAGACGAAGACTTTGTCGAGCACTGCATCGCTGCCGATTCGCACTCCTATCTTGCTTTGTTTACAAACCGCGGCCGTGTGTATTTCAAAAAAGCATACATGATTCCCGAGTCGGGAAGGACGGCAAAAGGCTCCAATATCATCAATATTCTGGAACTCGACGAGGGTGAAAAAGTCACCGCCTTGATTGCGCTGCACAGTTTTCCGGAAAACGAATATCTGCTTATGGTAACGAAAAACGGAATAGTAAAGCGTTCGTCCCTGAAAGAATATGAAATAAAACGCAGAGGCGGCAAAATCGCACTTAAGCTCAACGAAGGCGACGAGCTTGTTTTTGTGCGTCATACAAACGGAACCGATCAGATCATCATTGCGACCGGCGACGGTTATGCGGTGCGGTATGACGAAAACGAAATCCGCTGCATGGGAAGAACGGCAAAAGGCGTCCGCGGAGTGAGGTTAAAAAAGAATGACAGGGTTGCGGGAGCCTGCATAGTCGACGAAACAAAGAAAATGCTGGTTATAACCGATGAGGGATACGGCAAGCGCAGCAGTTTCGATGATTTCCGCTGCTTTGAAAACCGCGGAGGGGGCGGAGTCCGCTGTCATAACACCATTAAAAAAGGCAAGCTTGCCGGTATAGCGACCGTGTCCGACGACGATGACGTTATGATCATTACAGATGACGGCACGATCATCCGGATACCTGTAGACCGTATATCGGTTCAGCACAGAACGGCAGGGGGAGTTATTGTCATGAAACCCGCCGAAGGGTCCTCCATCATAGGCTTTGCGCTTGTCGCAAACGAAAATGTCGACACCAAAGAGATTGAAGAGGAAATTGCGGCTCATCCGCTGCCCGCTGCCCCCGATAAAATACTTTCGGAAAACAATGAATTCGATTCCGAAGATGAATCAGCCGATTTGACCGATGATTCCGATATATAACCTCTATTAAATATTTTTTCGGGAAAGGATTTTTATTCCATGAGCGAAAGAAAAAAACACAGGAAAATTATTTATAAAAAAACGGTTTTCCTTTCTGTTGTTTTTTCCGTGATTTTTTTATTTTCCTGTGCCTCCGGAATTTCGGACGAGGAAGCGCGGTCGCTTCTTGCGGACCTGGTTCCCCGTTCCCAGCAGCTCAACGAAATTTTTTGGGGAACCGGCATCAGACCCGAAGATGAAAGCGCGGTTCCGCTGACTACCGTTACAACCGCGCAGTATTATAAAGCCTCTCCGGACAGCCCGTATAAAAACATTGCCGAAATCAAGACTGCCGCCGAAAAAGTTTTTTCGAAGGATTATTTAACGTCGGTCTATACCGTTATGTTCGAAGGAGCAGGCGATATAGATCCCCGGTTTGCCGAAAACGAAGAAGGATTTCTGACGACAGACATCTGTTATGACCCGTATGATTTCGACACCGAAATTTTTACCGAAACAGCCGTTGTAAAGGAGGCCGGAGCGGATCTTATACGAACCGAAGTCGAATGCATGACCAACGGGGAACCCGGAAAAATGAATATATCGCTCCGCCGTCAGGACGGAGTCTGGCTGATAGACAGTCCCACGTATTAAAAAAAGAAACGGAAAGCGAACGCATAGTATTTAATCGCTATATGGTACCATAAGAATGAAGGTTTTCAATATGTAGTATCCGACAGGATTTAAGTGTTCCGATATGTTGACATCACAAAGAATTTATCTTTTATCTCTTGACAAAAAGGCTCTTTTATGTGTATAATAAAGAACACGGTGCAAAAAAAGAATACGGTTAAATAAAAACGCTTCCGGTGCGGTTGAAAAAATCAACGCAGGAATAATGTCATATAAATTGACCGGAAAAAAAACGAACGGGGGTGCGGCAAAATGCTGAGAACATACCAGCCTAAGAAAAGACAGCGCAATAAAGAGCACGGCTTCAGAAAAAGAATGGCAACCGCCAACGGCAGAAAAGTGCTTAAAAGAAGACGCGCCAAAGGCAGAGAAAGACTTACCTATTAATCCGGTAAGGATAAAATTAAAACCGGCAGTATTGCCGGCAGCTCGAAATTCAGAAAATGGAGAGAGGAGAGCATTAATGTTTTCTGACTTCTATTTTCTGTTTTCATTATCGGAGCCTTTAAAAAGTCCGGACCTGCAAAGTGAATAAAAAATGAAACTGACAGCGGTAAAAGAAAACCACCTTTACTCGAAAGCCTATGCAAAAGGCAAAAAATATGTCGGCCGGACCGTCGTCGTATATGTTTTGCGGGATACGCACGCCGGGCTGCTGAAAAAACGAAATCCGCTTAAAGAAGCGGTGAACCGGGTAGGGCTGACTGTCACAAAAAAAATCGGATGTGCGGTTGTCCGAAATCGCTGCAAACGAATTATACGTGAGGCTTATCGTATGACAGACCGCGAGGCGGGTATCCGCCGCGGCTTTATTATTGTTATTGTGGCACGCGATTCGGCGGTTACCGCAAAAATGCAGCAGGTGAAAGAGGATCTGACGGCTGCCATGAAAAAACTTGATATGATTTGTGTTCCCCCTGCCGGACAAAAATAATAAAGAATAATATACTATGAAAAAAATTTTTTTATTTCTGATCCGCGTATATCAAAAAGTGCTTTCCCCTCTGAAAATACGTCCGAGCTGTATATTTTATCCAACCTGTTCTCAGTATGCCGTCGAGGCGATTGAAGAACACGGCTTAATGGTCGGTCTGTTACTCGGTATATGGAGGATTTTGCGCTGCAATCCGTTCAACAGTCACGGCGGATTTGATCCCGTTCCAAAAAAAAAACGAAATAACAGACCAATAAAATAAACAACACAAGAAATCGGAGCACACCACATGTCAGGTATCATGGATATTTTGAATGTCCCGCTCGGTTATATCATAAAATTCTGTTATATGATTATCCCGAACTATGCGCTTGCGCTTCTGCTGTTCGCCATCATCGTGAAAGCGCTTATGTTCCCTCTGGGGATCAAGCAGCAAAAAAATCAGATCAAGCAGGCACAGCTGCGTCCGAAAGAAACGGCCATCCGCAAGCGGTACGCCGGACGCGAGGATAAGCCGACGCAGCAGAAAATGCAGGAAGAGGTGATGGACCTCTATAAAAAAGAAAATTATAATCCTGTGGGCGGATGTCTGCCGCTGCTCCTGCAGTTTCCGATTATTATAGCTCTGTATAATGTTATCCGAAATCCGCTTACTTATATAAACCGTATAGGCGCTTCCGTACCCGGAATAAAAGAAAAGCTGATTGAGATCGGCGTTCTCGACGGGACAAAAAACATCCTGAGCGAAATTGAAATTATTCAGATCATGAAAGAGAACTTTGCCGCTCTTGCCGATGTTCTTCCCGGCGGATTCAAGGTGACGGATATACCCAACTTCAATATGTTCGGGGGTTCTTTTGATCTCTCGAAAATCCCCGGTTTCACACCCCCGTCCTGGCTTCTGATCATCCCTCTGATCACCTTCGCCGCCACCTTCCTTTCGATGAAGCTTACCCGTAAATTTACCTATCAGCCTCCGCAGCAGGGCGGTGCGAATGCGGCCATGTCCGGTAAAATCATGGATTTTACGATGCCTCTGTTCTCCGTATGGATAACATTCACGGTTCCCGCGGTTGTCGGTGTCTACTGGATCTATCAGAATGTACTGGGTGTTGTTCAGCAGATGATTTTAGCTAAAATGTATCCGGTCCCTGTTTTTACCGATGACGATTATAAAAATGCCGAAAAAGAAATGAACGGATCTATCCGGAAAGAGAAAAAGACGCCGAAGACGCATTCCCTCCACCGTATCGATGAAGATGAAACCGCGGGAGACAGGCGTGAGTTGCCCGAAAAAGCGGGGAAAAGCCAGAATAACGGAAAAGAAGGCGGGATGATCGGAAAGGCACCGATAAAAGACGATCCGAATTTCGAACCTGCCGAAAAGAAAAAGGCTGACGGAGAAAAGCCCAGGGTTCGTTCGCTGCACCGTATCGACGAAGAGGATGCGGACGAAAACAGTCCGGACAAAAAATAAACCGCGCGGATATACCGCTGCAGCACATATCGAAACGAAGCGGAAGCGCATGCAATTACAGGATATGTCCGGCGCATTATGCCGCAAAAGAAGGAGTGTAATACTTGAAACAGGAAATAACGACTTCCGGCAAGACCGTGGAGGCAGCCATTCTGAACGGAGCAAAAGAACTGGGTGTGGACCGTGATCTTGTCACCTACGAAATCATTGAAATGCCTAAAAAAGGATTCCTCGGTTTCGGAGAAGTTCCGGCAAAGGTAAAGGTTTTTTACGAAGCCGGAAGCGATTGTTCGGCGCTTGATTTTGTCAATTTAATCATCAGTGACATGGAACTCGAAGCAAAAGCGTCTGTTCATGACCTGCCCGGTTCGGGAAACGGTAAGCTTATCAAAATCGAAGGCGCGGAAGCCGGGGTTCTGATAGGGCATCACGGAGAAACACTCGATTCGCTGCAGTATCTTGTGAATCTTGTCGCCAATAAGCGCGAAGAAGACGATGAATCACACGGCTACATGAAAATAACGGTCGATATCGAAGATTACCGCGCAAAACGTGAGGTAACTCTGCGTCAGCTCGCAGGACGCATGGCTCAAAAAGTTCTGAAATATAAAAAAAGCGTAACACTCGAACCCATGAATCCTTACGAACGCCGCATCATACATTCCGAAATACAGAATATACAGGGTGTTACGACGACATCCGTCGGTGCAGACAACAACCGTAAAATAGTCATATTTCTCGATGAGAAAAAAGAAGGGGACACGGCCAAACCCGGTCAGACAAAAACAAGAACACGGCGTCCTTCAAATACGGCCGACCGCACCCCCGCACCGAAACCCAAACCCCAGACTGCCGAAACAACCGGCAAAACCACGGGCGTTTAATCTCCTTAAGCCCTGACCGCCGCACCGCGGATAGTATACGGCGGAACCGGTTCGGAACGGATTTTAAACAGGAATAAAAATCAATAAACACGGCCGGTGTATTACCTGCAGGGGCGTACAGAAAAGCTGTGCGTCCTTTTTTAATGTGTTATACGATGAAGAGGGGGAACGACATGTCAAATTTCAAGCATATTACCGCGTTTGACCTTAAAGAAAACTTTTTTACCGGCTTTGCGGATGACTGGACATTAATTACGGCAATGAATCCCGAGGGTAAAGTCAACACCATGACAGCCAGCTGGGGGGGGATCGGTCATATCTGGTCAAAACCTGTTTTCAGCTGTGTCATACGTCCGCAGCGCTACACATTCGAATTTGCGGAAAGCGCCGGTATGATCACGCTCAGTTTCTTCGGAAAAGGCTTCAGGAAGGAACTTAACCTGTGCGGAACAAAAAGCGGGCGTGACCTGGATAAAATATCCGAGTCGGGACTCACCTGCATAAAAGAAAACGGCGCGGCTTATTTTGCGGAGGCTTCTGTTGTCTTGATCGGCAGAAAAATTTATGCCGACTGGATCAAAAAAGACTGTTTTACCGATGCCGCTATCCCGGCAGAAACATACGGCGGCGGTGATTTTCATAAATTTTATGTCTGTGCGATTGAAGACGTTCTTGTTAAGCAATGAGCAGAAAGGCAGCCGTTTTTGCCGCGGGTTTAGGGCTGACAGCAGTATTTTTCGGCTGCAGCCGTGACGACGCTGCCCCTGCCGTCTCCGGTGCGGAGGCAGCATTTAATACGGAAGATTTTTCATATGTGCTTTAAAGAATCTCCCCGGCATTCTTCGGCAACGCAGCCGTTCCATCGGTTATACTTCTCCGTTCCGTGATCAAGACCGGCAGCGCCGCATTCGACGGCTGCGGTATACTTATCCTGTTCTGTCATGCCGGTTCCTAAAGAGAGACAAACGGTATCGGCTTAGGATTATCCATAAATCGGGAAATCAACAGACCACAAATCAAGGAGATCATTATGAATCTGCGAGCTCCGGCCATTCCTCTTTTTAATATCGACCCCTATTTTTCCGTCTGGTCTGCAACCGATAAACTGACCGATTCGGTTCCCGTTCACTGGACCGGCAAACCGAACACAATGCTCGGAACGGTTACCGTCGACGGTGAAACACTGCGTTTTATGGGAGTCGGCAGCCTGCCTGCTATCTGTCAGGTCAGTCTGGATATTGACGCCCTGTCAACGTATTATGTCTTTCAAAACGAAAAAATACGCCTTGAAATAACATTCACCTCTCCGCGTGTTCCGCACGACCTTTACAGGCTTTCGTCTCCCACAGCGTATATGAGAGCAAAAGCGATACCGGCGGACGGGGCATCTCATACCGTGACAGTAAAGCTTGCGGTTTCGGAAGAGCTTTGCCTTAATGAAAAAGGGCAGTCCGAAGTCGAGACCGAGGTCAGACAGGCAAAAGGTTTATCCTGCATCCGGATGGGCAATAAAGAACAAAAACCACTTTGGCGTTCCGGCGATGATGTACGAATCGACTGGGGTTATTTTTATATCGCGGTCGGCGGCAGTATTTCTAGTGTAAAAGAAGAAATGACCTATATAGCGGCGGAAGCGGATATTTCGGAAAAACCGGCTTTGTTTGTTGCGGCTTACGACGATCTTTTCAGCCTTGTATACTTCGGAGAAAAAATCAAATCATGGTGGAACCGGAGCGGTGAAACCATCGAAGCCGCAGTGGAAAATGCCTATTATGCCTATGACGATTATCTTTACGCGGACTGCAGGCGGTTTTCCGATCAGCTTTTCTGCGATGCGGTCCGTGCGGGAGGCGAACATTACGCCGAGTTGTGCGAGCTGGCCTGGCGTCAGGTTATGGCAGCCCATAAAACCGCGGCAGACAAAGACGGAGAGCTTCTTTTTGTTTCAAAAGAATGCTTTTCAAACGGATGCGCAGCGACAGTCGACGTAAGTTATCCCTCGGTTCCGATGTTCTTGATCTATAACCCCGAACTGGTCAAAGGGATGATGCGTCCTGTTTTCAAATACGCTTCGACGGATGTCTGGAAGTTTGGATTCGCGCCGCATGATGCCGGTCAATATCCGATTCTCAACGGTCAGGTTTATTCAAACGGAACCGATATAGAATGGCAGATGCCCGTTGAAGAGTGCGGGAATATGCTGGTCATGGCAGCGGCGGTCTGCCGCGCCGACGGAAATGCGGATTTCGCTTCCCGCTATACGGGAGCACTGGGAACATGGGCCGATTATCTTCTTGACCACGGCGTCGATCCGGAAAATCAGCTCTGCACCGATGATTTCGCAGGCCATCTCGCCCACAATTGCAACCTTTCCATAAAGGCAGTCATGGGACTTGCCGGGTATTCGATCATCCAAGAAATGCTCGGGCAGGATGAAAAGGCGAAAAAATATATGGAAGCCGCGCGTCTGATGGCGGAAACCTGGATAAAAAAAGCGTCCGACGGCGACGGAAGCTACAGACTTGCCTTTGACCGTCCGGGAACGTATTCAATGAAATATAACGCGGTCTGGGATAAACTGTTCGGCACCGGATTATTTCCGCGCGAGGTGATTGAAAGCGAAGTCGCTTCCAATTTCAGACATTTCAACGGCTACGGAATGCCCCTCGACAACCGCGCTCAGTATACGAAGTCCGACTGGCTGGTCTGGACGGCAGCATTGTCCTCTTCCCGCGATACCTTTATCCGATATACGGAACCCCTCTGGAAAGCGTATAATCATTCGCGTTCGCGTGTTCCGATGACGGACTGGTATGATACGGTTACAGGCGATATGACAGGATTCCGTCACCGTACCGTACAGGGAGGGCTGTTTATCAAACTGCTCGAATATACCGGAAAAATGAAGTCATTGACGCCGGGTATTAAAAGCAGGAGCCTGCAATAAAATAAAAGTTACTGCAAGACGCGCCTTTCCCGGTCTCCGGCGAAAGGGCGTCTTTCTTTCGGCCGCAGCCGAAAAAGCGGTAATGCAAAAAAGCCGCAGCTGTTGCCGCGACCCTTTATATGGGAGGACTGGTTTTGATTCCATCCGGAATATTAAAAAACAATTCAGTATTTTAAACAGTATAGCATGAAAAAGTTCATATTGCAATAGATAAAGTCTATAAAATACAGACGGTGAAGTTGTATAATTTATACAAAAATCTGCCGGCTTTTTCCCGTTCAGTTTATACGTCTGGACAGGAAGCGGTCGATAATCTGCTGACGGTATTCCTTTGAAAGGGAAGCAAAGAAAGCGGAATAACCGGTCACCCTTACAAGAAGGTCAGGATGAGACGAGGGGTCCTCATGGGCTTCAAGCAGCATTTTTTCGGTAAGACAGTTGAGATTGATCAGCGTGCCCCCCATATGGTTGTGCGTGTGGATCAGAGCTGTAAGCGCGTCGATACCGCCGGATTTTTCCAGCATATCCGTGTCGATATCCAAATGAAGCGGCGCCGAATTGCCGTGCATGGGAGAGGCTTTTGCGACGGCTGTGGCTTTGAGCGAGGGGGAGAAAGTATCGAGTCCGCGTGCAAAACCGGGGTCGGGTTCGTTGGAGTGAGAAATGGGCTCGAAATTTTTCCGGCCGTTGGGGGTGGCGGGCAGCTGCCGTCCGAGACCGATGACGGTCCCGTGAGAAAACATACCCGGTATGACAGGGAAGTTGTATTTCGGAGTACCCATATGCCTGCAGCACCAAACGTAATGGTCACGGATCATAAGCGCCCATTTTTCCGCGGCTGAATGGGGTGAACCGAAGCGCCGGATATTGCTCAGCATCAGCCGTATATCCTCATGTCCTTCATAATTATTATCGAGCACATCGAAGAGTTCATCCCAGGTGATCCGCTTTTCGAGGACAATACGCTGTTCGATCGCGGCAAACGAATCCGCGACGGTAGCCAGCGCCACGCCGTCGATGTTGAAATTCATGACATCCACGCCGCCTTCGGAACAGTTAAGCCCCCGCTCAACCGGTCCGTGCATGAAAAGATTGTATACCACCTCGGGGGTGTTGCGGCCGACAACTTCGTAATGTCTGTCATAGCCGGCTTTGATGGAGTCAACGATGATCTTCGTATGGTGTTTAAACCGTTCAAAAAGATTTTCGAGAGACCTTTCGCCTGTCCTTATATCGGTCATAGCCTGATGGAAGGCATGCCCGAGGTTGCAGCGCGTCACATCCTGCAGAGGATATTCGATGCCCGGCACCGCCGTCCAGTTGCAGCCCACCTTAGCCCGTTTTCTGGCCAGTCCCAGGGAATAACCGTTCCGCATATATCCCTCTTCGCAGCCGATATTAAGGGAATAGTCCACCCCCGTGCCGTCTTCCATGGTATATTCCAGTGAGCGCCGAAGAAGCGTTTCATTTACTTTGTCGGATACGCGCAGAGCGATATTGACGGGAATTTTGAGAGCATGCATCGCATCCAGTATGATAAAAGACATGCGGCTGGTCATATCGCGGCTTCCGTCCGGAATAAGTCCGGCGATCTGGGAGTAGTGGGTATCGTTGTAAAACACTCCGGCTATATACCAGACGGCCTCGTCGTCGGTGAGTATTCCGTCCGATACGTCTTTTTCATAATAAGGGCGAAGAACCTCGTCCAGCTGGTCCAGTGCGCCGCCCAGAAAATAGGTTCGGTCCAGCGTCTGAAAATGGGCGATAAACTGGCAGGCTTCCCTGAGGGTGCGGGGCGGATTCTCCGTCAGCCATTCATTGATGCGGGCAATTTCCAGAAGATTTTCCCTGTCGCAGAGAACGCTTTCGTTTTCCGCCATAGTGCGCGCTTCGGCAGCCAGACGGGCAATATATTCCTGCATGCCCAGAACGACCATTTCTTCTCCGTCATAGAAAGCGGTGTCCGCGGGATGATTGAAAGCGCGGTAATAACGTATCTTTTTAAGCAGGCCGCCCCAGCCCAGTTCAAGGCCTAGGGTGATGTCTCCGGCACAGTGGTTCATGCCGCCGAATCCCGGGGAGGTGGCGTATTTTTTCCACACTTCGGCCAAATCCGAGGGGTAGTCCTCGGGAGCCATCCGTATGTGGACATAATTGGTGATGCTCCCGACCCAGGCTCCGCCGAGAGCGCTGTTTTTATTGATATATACCGGAATCTCATTGAAAAATTTGCGCAGCGTGCGTCCGATCGGTACATAACCGCAGATGATCCCGTCCTTGCGGTCGGAGGGAGCTTCAAATTTAAAATCAGGATAGCAAACGAAACCCCAGTCATCAAAGTCCATTGTTCCTATGGTTTTCATCTTTATATCATTCATCGCCCGTTTATCCCTGTGCAGCGCGGCGATGCGCCGGTGTATGAGCGGTTTAAGGAACACTTTTTCCTCGTTGAGAACAGGTTCGGCAATTTGCAGCATGACGACAACTCCTTTCAGGACCGGTAAGCCGGGATATTTTTTTCTCTGAACAGGTCAACGGCGCTTTGTATTTCGCCTTCGGAAGGAACGGTAAAGCTGAATCCGTTTGTTTGCAGACCGAGGGCCGCGTATTTTCCTTCTCCCAGCTTATGGTAGGGCATAATTTCCACCCTTTCAACGTCAAGAGGGGCGATAAGGTCGGCCAGCAGGGGCATTTCCTTATCGTTGCAGCCGGGAATATAGGGGATCCGGATCCAGATCCTTTGCTTTTGCTTTATCAAATAAAACAGATTTTCAAGAATACGTTCGTTGGACACCCCCGTCCATCTTTTGTGTACCGAAGGACGGACGGCTTTGACGTCATAGAGAAACAGGTCGGTCAGAGGCAAAACGGACTCGAACCATTCCCGGGGCACATTGCCCGCCGTATCCAGAGCCGTATGCACTTTTTTCGCTTTGAGGTTTCTCATGACTTCCGATAAAAAAGCAGGCTGCAGCATGCACTCGCCGCCGGTAAAGGTGACACCTCCGCCGCTGCGCTCATAATAGGGTATGTCGGTCATGACCGCTTCCGTCAGTTCGTCCGCGGTCATGGACTGACCCGCGGGGACCAGTGCTTCGGCAAAGCAGGTATCCGCACAGAGCATGCAGCTGCCGCAAAGACTTCTGTCCAGAATGTGGAAGTTGTTTTCATCCGTTTTGTGCGCGCCGGCCGGGCAAACCGCAAAGCACCTGCCGCATCCGATGCAGCGTTCGGGATAGTATTCCAATACGGGATCCGGACTTATGGATTCGGGATTGTGACACCAAAGGCAGGCAAGATTGCAGCCCTTAAAAAATACCGATGTACGGATTCCGGGTCCGTCATAGACAGAAAATCGTTGAATATTAAAAATGATGCCCCGGTTCAAGAATACACGATCCTTCCTGAGAGTCCGCCGGCATTTGCATACCGGAACCCTTCCTGCAGAAAATTTTTAAAGAATGCCGCCTCTGTCACTGTGATAACAAAGGCGGCACCCAAGGAGCAGAAGCAGACGATGAAATTATACGTGACCCAATGCGCCGTGAATCGGGGGAAGCGCATGCGGACGGACGAGAGCTCCGCCGTTTTCATACGATTCGATGGCTGCAAAAATATATTCCATGGTAGCAAGCGCGTCACGGCCGCTTGAACGAAGGTGTTCGCGCGGAACATTATTGGTAAGGTCCTCGAGGTAGGCATGAATTCTCTTCGGGAAAGTTGCGCCGAAGTCTTTAACGCCGGTGTCATAAACATCGGGAGCCTGGCCCTGTTTGTAATAGGTTAGTTTCTCGACACAGTTTTCAATGACAAAGGTTCCCTTTGTGCCGGCGAGTTCGAAGGACCACCAGCCGCCCAGGCCGAACATTGCGTCGCCGCGCTGGGAAATCAGATAGCCGATACATCCGTTTTCAAAACGCATATGAATGCTCTGAACGGACAGCATAAGGTCCTCCGCTGAAGAGCGTACGCCGGGCTTGTCCATGAACGCCTGAACATGGGTAACGTTGCCGCAGAAATAACGCATAACCGAAAAAGGATGTGTCAGGAAAGCTTTTGCATGTGAATAAGGCATATTCCAGCGGGGACCGCCTTTTCCGCCGTAACCGGCCGAAGAACCGTCGAATCCGACCTTATTGATACAGTAAATCTGCTGGCCGATTCCGTCCTTGTTCATCAGTTCACGCGCGCGCTCCGCCGGCTGAGAAAAATAGTGGTTGAGGTTGCAGCCGAGATACAGGTTTTTCGAGGCAGCGAAGTCTACCATTTCGCGGGCCTCTTCGATACGGTTGGAAATCGGCTTTTCAACGAGTACATTCTTGCCGGCGTCAAGGGCGACCATAGCCGGCACATAGTGCCAGCTGCCGTTTTCATAACCGGATGTGGTTACGTCGACAATGTCAAGTTCCGGATGAGCTTTAATCATCTCTTTCAGGTCATAGTATGCGGGAACGCCGTATTTTTCCGCGGCAGCGTCGGCTTTTTCTTTGACCCAGTCGCATACCGCAACAAGCTGCGCCAGTTCATCGCTCTGATGACAGGCCGCATGTGTATTGCCGATTCCGCCCATTCCGACGACGCCGACTTTTAATGGTTTATTCATTGTGGTTCTCCTTTATATTTATATAAAAATTATTTGTCCGGTATAAATTCATTGCGTATACACTGCGATTAATTCATCAAGGCTTGCCTGCGCGGATTTAAGATTTTTTTCGTACCACGAGGTAAAATCACGGTCGTCGGTGGCGGCGAAAGCCGCAAACTGGTTGGCAAATACCCCGACCAGATTGTTGTTATAGTAACCGAGATCAAACACACGGCTTTGCTTAATGATGTCCAGCATCGCGGCAGAGTCCTCATCACGGGCGAATTTGGTTTGCAGCGCAATTTCATAATAGGCGGGTATGACCGTTTCGCTGCCCAGCACACACAGGGATTCGAGTATATGACCGGTGCGGGACGGATCCGGATTTGTTACGGGAACACCGAATAAGTTGGTTCCGGCGTCTACATTGGTGCAGAATTCCGAACTTTCGTCGTATTTAGGCCATGGAATGATCCCGAAATCGGCGTCCATGGTGCGCATGGTGATGACATCGTCCATATTCATGTCAATGAACATAGAGCGCCCTTCGCTGAATATCGAAAGGAATCCGCCGTCCCATGAATGACCGGTGGTCTGGACATAACCGGCGTCGCTGTCGAGAATTCCGTAATACCAGTTAAAAACGTTCAGCGTTGTTTCGTTATACAGGCTGATATAAGGGATATCGTTTTCGTCCTTTTGCAGAATCCGCTGACCTGCAACATAAAGCGCCTCGATCGGCCCGACCCAGTATTGGGTGACATATCCGAACTGATCGTCGCTTTCGGAATATTCGCCGTCTCCGTTCAGATCACTTGAGGCAAGCAGGAGATACTTCTCAAACGTATCGAAAGTCCATGTGTTTGAGTTTACGCTTTCATAAGGATAGGGGAGGTTATATTTGTCAAAGAGGGCTTTGTTGAACAGCATAACGTCACACGCGCCCATACATTGATAACTGATGTCACCCACCATCACATATAAGCGGCGGTTTATGGAGAAATTAGCGCGGGCATCCCGGTCCCACCAGGGATTATCAAGATTAATGTTCGGCAGATCGGTATTCCAGTCCATGAAAAGGCCCTGGTTTGCATATACAAACGACGCACGGGGATGAGGAACGATTAAATCGTATGCGTCGTCGTTTGCGATAATGGTTTCTACCGCATCGGTTTCGTAGTTATCATTCGAACTCTTTATCAGTTTAAAAAGGACATTGTACCGTTCGGAGACTGTCTGATTGCGGCGGTACAGCGCATCGTCCACCACATCCCCTGTTTCGGTTTCGACAACCATGTCATTTATCCAGCGTTCGGCGTTGCGTATGAGCATACGGAATTCGTAACCCTCATAATCCGCCTCGGGCAGGTAGCCCAGTTTGTCTTTTTCTGCGGGCTGTGTGACAACCGCCCCGGAAGTTCCGGCGGTATCGACACCGGTGTTCTGCGCGCAGGCCGAAAGAGAGGATAGAGAGGAAAGAATAAATAAAACAGACAGAATCAATAGCATATGCCGTCTTTTGTTCATGTATCCCTCCTTTTTTTGCAGAGCATATGATTTTTACTCACCGCTTTTGCGGAACGCCGTGGGTGTAATGCCTATCAGCTGCTTAAAAACCCGTGAATACAGGCTTATATCACCGAATCCGACATCCGCGGATATTTCCGCGGCAGTCATAGACGTCGTTTTAAGCAGCTCCATCGATTTTGCGACACGGAAACGGCGGATATACTCACTCGGAGTCATAGACAGGATATTCTTGAACTGTTTGGCAACATAATCATGTGATAACCCGGTGCATTCCGCAATTTCGCGGCCGCCTATGTCGTTTTTATAATTCTGCTCGATGTATTCGAGCGCACGGTAAATATAACTGTAATATCCGCCCCCGTCCTGACTTTTGCGGACAGTTTGCTCGGTGCAGTACAGTCTCGAATAGTAGATAAGAAAAGATATCAGCAGGCTTTTTAAACTCAGCTGCCAGCCGGCAGCCCGGGTTTGATTTTCCCACTTCATCTTCTCGAGTATCAGCACCAGGTCCCGGCGTTCGGGAAGTCCCACATGCAGTACGGGAAAAGGCGTTCCGCCGCTGTGGAGAAGTTCGCCCATTCCGGGCAGGGAAAGGATCTCATCGCTTAATCCCGACAGTTCTTCAAGGTAAAACAGGCAGTTATACAGATTGGTGTGGTAGGAACTGCTGTAGGAATGCGCTTCATTCGGACAGATCGCGAACAGGTCTCCCGCAGTAAGCACGGAGGTTCTTCCGTCATGCGAGTGCAGCGTAAACCCGGTATCGATGTATACAAATTCGTAAAACGCATGGCGGTGAAGCCATGTTTTGCCGTTGTGTTCGGCGGACATGACCCGTATTTTTACGCTGCCGGCGTCAAAAAGACTGTCGTCGAGAAATCCGGGGGTTGACATAGGGTGTCTCCTTCTGGCGGGGAGGGGAAAGCGGGTTATTCCGTGACATCGGCTACCTTTATTACGGCGCCGTTGTTCTTTATGGATGCGATTGCCGCGTGAATGACACGCTGCGCTTCCAGTCCTTCGACGCCCGAACCGTCGATTTCATCCGGCTTTGCGCCGTTTTCGATCTGCTGCACGAAAGTATGAATACGGCAGCGGAAGGTATCTTCGAAATCACGGTAGCCGTCAAAAACAGGATTGGTGTAAACTTCTTTCAGATAGGTTTCGGAGGGATATAAAGTCGCCTGCCTCCACATGTCTTCAAATACGAAACGTCCTTCCGTACCCGCCACTTCGCAGCGTTCCATAGGATGACCGCGGCGGATATCGTAAGAGGAGGTCAGATGACCGACTGCGCCGCACCTGAAACGCATATTGATGGAGGCTGTTGACCAGATGTCGCGTCCCTTCGCCTTATAGGCAAAGCAGGAAACCTCGTCGACCGGGCCGCAGAAGTGCTGCATGATATTGACGCTGTGCGGATTTAAAGCCTTCAGGTGGTAATATTCCGAATCGAGCGGCATGAATTTTCCGATCCAGAGAGCCATATTGCAGAACAGGAGTTCTCCTATCCGTCCGTCTGCCATCCATTTTTCGGCCTGGCGCGCGGGAGGTGTGAACCTGTGATTCATGTCGATGCCGTAACAGCGTCCGAGACGTTTTGCGGTATCGACCATTTCCCGGGCGTGACGCAGATCATCGGATATCGGCTTTTCCCCGAGGACATGACATCCCGCTTCCAGCGCCTGAATGGTCGGCAGATAGTGGTCGGATGAATATTCTTTTCCGCCGGTGGTGACGCTGACGATATCGGGTTTCAGTTCTGCGAGCATTTTCACGGCGTCGAGGTAATACGGCACGCCGTATGTCTTCGAAGCGGTTTCGGCGCGTTCCGGGATCAGGTCGCATACTCCGACCAGTTCCGCTCCGGGGCAGTCGCGGTAAGCGCGCGCGTGCGTATTGCCGATAGGACCCATGCCGATGACGCATATTCGTTGCATGATTTTTTGCCTTCCTTAATATAAAATCAGCATACCGGACGGGCCGGACGCAGGTATTTCCCGAAGAAATAAATTCAGCGCGTCCGGTATGCCGAACTTTTCCGGAACTGTCCGGAATCCTGTGATTTTACTTTTTCTTGTTGAGTACTTCCTGAAGTTTCTTCGCCGCTTCCGGATCGCCGATATGAAGGGTATTGTACGCTTCTTCCGAAGAAGCGAACGGACGGCCGAATCCGTTCCAGTTCAGGTTGGTATAGATAGGGGCTGTTCTGCCGGTTTCGGCTTCGCGTTTTGCGATATGAGCCAGCATGCGGTCGGTGAGAAGCTTCACGATTTCCGGTTCTTTATCGGCAAGGTTATTGTATTCTTTCGGGTCCTTCACAAGGTTGTAAAGCTCAACCGGAGGTTTGAAGTGGAAGTCGGGTTCAAGCGCGACCATAAGCTTCCATTCGGGAGTACGCCAGCCGTGCTTGCGCATCCAGGTCGCCTCAGTTATATAGAACTCCGGTTCCTGAGGTGCTTTGCCGTCTATGACGTCAAACAGGTTCCGCCCGTCGAAACGGATGTCGGTTTCGATTCCGGCAAGTGCAAGCACCGTAGGCATGATGTCCTTGGTCTGCGCATATTCTTTGCGGTGGTCGCAGTTGCGGAAGTATTTTCTGCTGCCGTTCGGATATTTTATCGCAAGCGGAACGGTAAGGCAGTTGTCATACATGGAGTGATGGTCAAAATAGCAGTCGTGGTCATATAACGTTTCGCCGTGATCGGAGGTAAAAACGACAATGGTGTTGTCTGCTATTCCCAGATATTCAAGTTTGTTCAAAATGATGGATATGCAGGAATCCATATATGCCACGGCGCCTTCGTATTGGGCGTTGATGTATTCGGCATCCGTACATCCCGGCGGGAACCAGGTATAGAAGTAGTCTCTGAACGGAACGAAATTGTAGACCGGTTCAAGCGACTTGTTTTCCGGATCGAATTCATTTCCGGAGTAGAACATTCTCTCGAAAGGCTGAGGGGGAAGATAGGGCGAATGCGGGTCCATATGGCGCAAAAACAGGAAGAAGGGTTTGTCTTCTTTGGCGAGTCTTTCAAGTTCGGGCACCGCCACGGTATTCATGCTTTCGGCTTTTGCCGAGCGTCCGGATTCCCAGGCACCCCAGCTGATGGGATAATTCAGGTTTGTCTGGAATCCTTTGAATCCGTATCCTATGTTTGTGGTATTATATCCGTTGGCGGCCAGAACATCGGGAAGAGAAACAAGGTCCTCCCTGATGCCGCCCTGATGGCGGAGAGCTACGACATCGGTGCCGAAGCAGTCCATGCCCGAGAGCATGGAGGCGTAACCCGGCGTGGTGGGGATCGAAGGACTGAACATTTTGTCAAATACGACAGAGTCTTTTTCCAGGAATTTTTCGATATGAGGGGTCGTCTTCTTTTTATAACCGTATAAACTGGTCAAATCGCTGCGAAGACTGTCTATTCCGAAGAAGAGAATATTCGGTTTTTTTGGCATTGTTTATTTCTCCTTTTGTTTTTTTTATGATTTTTTAAAACAGGATTTTATATTTCGGGGATCTCTACTTTGACCTCACAGCGCTCCCTCGCGGAGATGAGCATGGCGTCGATGATCGCCTGATTGCGTATGATCTGAGAGGTGGGGATCGGGGCTTCCCGTTTGTTCACGACAGCATCGCAAAAATCCCGGATCTTCATCGCGAACTGGTCATACGGCGTAGGGGGAAGTTCTATCTTCGTTGAAACGGGCGAACCTTTTTCGTCGTCGTGCATGAGGTAAAGTCCGGCAATGTCGCCGCCGATGATTGAACCCCAGAGCGGGTTTGGCTCGGGTGCTTTTGTCTTAAGACCGGCGTCTGTGCCGAGTATGACAAATTCGCTGCATATATCCATATGCATGGCCCATGCCATGCGGTAGTCAAGGATGATGTCGCCTTCGAGACGTATAAACGCTGCGGAAAAATCATCCACTGTGAACCGGGAGGCTTCGGAGTAGTATTTCGGATTTGTCCCGAAGTAATCGGAAGTGTAGGCCGATACAGTCAAAGGCTTCGGATATCCGATGGAATTCAGAGACAGGTCCAGGGAATAACAGCCGAGGTCTCCGATCGCGCCGAACACTGCTTTTTCTTTATCGATGAAAGTGCCTCCGGGGATACCGCGTCGGCGTGAACCGCCGACCTGAACATAATATATTTTTCCGAGGGTTCCGGCATCCACTATACGCTTGATCGTTTTGAAATTTTCATTATAACGAGGCTGAAAGCCGACCGTAACAAATTTACCGGACGATTTTTCAGCCCGCATGATTTCGAGTCCTTCGGCAAGCGTGACGCACATCGGCTTTTCAAGCAGGACATATTTACCGGACTCAAGCGCGGCAATGGCGCAGACCGCATGAGCCGAGTTATACGTGCAGACGGAAACCGCATCTATGTCATCGCGGCTGCAGAGCTCTTCACAGGTTTCATAGGCATCAGCGTCCGGGAACCCGTAACTGTCGAGGAAAGCTCTCGCTTTACCGGGTATGATGTCAGCGCCGGCGACAAGTTCGATATCCTTAAAGCTTTTGTATACTTTTGCATGAGAGCCGGCTATACCGCCCGTGCCTATAATGCCGATTCTGAGTTTATCCATGTTGGGTTGCTCCTTATTGAAATAAGAGGGAGACGGTTTCAATCGAAATACACCGACATCTTGGCGATTCGGAGAGCAAAGACGTATATTTTTGCTTTAAATTTTAAAAGTCACGTCAACTTCATGACCGCAGGCTGCCGAACGGATGATGCCGTCGATAATAGCCTGGTTATAGATAATCTGGCTTGTCGGAATGGGCGCCGGACCTTTTGTTTTGACCGCATCGACGAAAGCACGCACCTTGGAGCCGAAAAGATCGCCTTTTTCATCGCGGTTGATCGGGATCGGAGTACTGGTGGGATAGCCGAGGACATCGTGATACAGCGTGATATCGCCGACGGTGCCGTCCCACGCGCCTCCCCAGAGTTCGAGGTTAGGCTGTTTGACTTTGAGTCCCGCTTCCTTGCCGAGGAAGATGAAATCTCCGGTCGTGTCCATATGCATTGCCCAGGTCATGCGGAAGTCCAGTGTGATCCCGCCTTCGAGACGGATAAAGGCTGCGGAGAAGTCATCGACCGAAAAGGCGTCGGGATTGCCGTAATATTTCGGGTTTTTTCCGAAATGGTCAAGTGCTACCGCGGAAACCGTCAGCGGGCGGGGATAGCCGATGGAATTCAACGCAAAATCAAGAGCATAACAGCCGATGTCGGCAAGAGCACCCACGCCTGCTTTGGTTTTATCTATAAATGTTCCTCCGGGAATACCGCGGCGGCGGCCGCCGCCGGTCTGAACATAATAAATATCTCCCAGGGCTCCCGATGAGATGATTTCTTTCACGCGTTTATAGTTCTGGCCGTAACGGGGCTGAAATCCGATCGTGACGATTTTACCGCTCTTTTTTTCGGCGCGGACAATGTCAAGGCCCTGTTCTATCGTGATCGCCATGGGTTTCTCAAGCAATACATGTTTTCCCGATTCGAGTGCCGCTACGGCGCAGACCGAATGCGTCGAGTTATAGGTACACACGGATACGGCATCGATGTCTTTGCGTGCGCAGAGTTCTTCGTGGGTCTCATAAGCATCGGCTTTCTCCCAGCCGAATTCGTCAAGAAATTTCCTTGCCTTATCGGGAATGATGTCCGCGCCCGCAACAACCTCAACATCCTCAAAACGCTTGTAAGCGCCGGCATGGGCATGCGCTATTCCGCCTGTTCCGATGATACCGATCCTTAATTTCTTTGCCATTTTCAATACTCCTTATAATAAATTTCAAGACATGCCGGATTATAAGCCGTATGAATCCGCCTTATCTGCCTCTGACGAGTTTTGCCGTTCTTCCGAGAGATTTGAGGATCGCGTTCATATAACCGTAACTTTCTGCGGCGATGATGGAAGCGGCCTGTAAATCCTGGTCCGGACCTATCACCTCAAGACTTACCGGTCCGTCATAATCGGCTTCCACCATGGCACGGAAATATCCGGCGAGGTCGATGTCGCCACGTCCGCATGCCTGCAGCTGAGGAGTTCCCGGACTCGGGCCGGGGCCTTTGCAGTCGCGGATGTGAATATGCTTCACGCGGGAAATAACAGCGGGAAGAGCCTCGGCAGGATTTTCGCCCGCGCGGAAAATATGCGACGGATCCATATCGACGCCGAAGTTCGGGTGATTTACAGCTTCCGTCAAAGCCAGAGTGGTAGGCGTATTGTATACGGAAGATCCGACATGCGCCTTGCAGCACAGAATGATACCGAACTGAGCGGCGTCTTCTGCCCTTGCGGCTATTGTTTCGACAGACACTTTTAAGGATTCCTCATCGCCCGACTTGCCGCCCGGTCCCACATTCACGATCGGGATCCCGATCTCGGCACAGGCTTCAAAAGCGAGGAGAAGTCTTTCCCGGTCAAGGGTAGCCAGTTCCGTTGAAAGGAAGGGGAGTTCGTTTTCATCGGATATGGCGCGCAGGGTCAGTTTGTCCTGTTTCCAGGAAGCTAAATTCAGATGTTCGCACATGCCCTGTATGCCGGATATTTCAACTCCGTCAAAACCGCATTTGCGTATGGCTCTTGCCGCGGTCGCAAAATCAACGGTTTTGAAAAGAACGCTGTTTACGCCTAATTTGATCATGTTGGTTTCTCCTTTGATATAAAAAGTATTTGTTTCCGGAAATAGAGCGAATATATTTATAGAAGCGCGTTTTATCGCACATATCTAACTGCATTATAGTACATCGTCACGGAAAAGACAATGTATTTTTATGTTTGTTTGAAATTATAACGGAAAAAAACAAATAGGATTGTTTTATGATGTTCCGGTATAAAAGAAACCCGGCACGGCATCGGGACCGAAGAAGAATATTAAAATCAAAAACAGCGGAAGCACGTTCAAATACCGCTCCGATGATAAAAAAACAATATGAAATAATCGCTTTTCGGTTTCGGCTCAACACCTAAATTATATCAGAATATAGTTATAAGTAAAGAGGTTTTATAAAATTAACAATTATTTTAATAAATTCAATCTAAAAATGAAGGAAATGCTATTGCAAAATTTCATATACCTGTGTATAATAATACTGTTACGCTGTAAACGGAAACACGGACAACCAGCCGTATAGCAATTATAATAAAGGATAATTGTTATATAAATGCGGGTATATAACAATAAAAAAAGCCGCAGCCGAAGCCTGCAAATGAAAGTGAGTATAAAAAATTATGCATAACGAAAACGAGAAGAATCCGGCGACCGTTCTCTATTATTCGGAGACAACCAAACTGCTTGAACAATCCGCTTACCGCTACCAGCTGCAGGATCGGGAAACGCCCAATCTGTACCGTCATTTGTTTGATTACGACAGTATACCCAAAGTGTCTTTCAATCACCGTTCGGTACCGATCAACATGCCCGAAAACATATGGATAACCGATACAACCTTCCGCGACGGTCAGCAGTCAACTTCACCGTTTACGGTGAAGCAGATTGTCGACCTATATACCCTTCTCCATAAACTCGGCGGAGAAAAGGGAATCATCCGTCAGAGCGAGTTTTTTGTCTATACGGAAAAAGACCGGGAAGCGCTGCGCGAATGCATGGATCGGGGATACCGGTTTCCCGAAATAACGAGCTGGATACGGGCTAACGAAAAAGATTTCGAACTTGTCAAGCAGCTCGGTATAAAAGAAACGGGCATACTCGTCTCCTGTTCCGATTATCATATTTACAATAAGATGAAGCTTACCCGCGCGGAAGCCATGGAAAAATATATCGGGATTGTCAGAAATGTTCTTGAACACGGCATACGCCCCCGCTGCCACTTTGAAGACATCACACGTGCGGATTTTTACGGCTTTGTGGTCCCGCTTGCGGCAGCTCTCAACGACCTATCTCGCGAAAGCGGTATTCCGATAAAAATAAGGGCATGCGACACGATGGGTTTCGGGGTTTCATATCCCGGCACCGCGCTTCCGCGTTCTGTTCAGGGGATAATTTACGGCATCATGCATTATGCCGGAGTTCCTTCCGAAATGCTTGAATGGCACGGACACAATGACTTCTACAAAGTGGTTACCAATGCTTCCACAGCATGGCTGTACGGCGCATCGAGCGTGAACTGCTCTATGCTCGGTATCGGCGAAAGAACGGGCAACTGCCCGCTTGAGGCAATGGCGATCGAATACGCCTCACTGCGCGGGACGACCGACGGGATGGACCTTTCGGTCATTACCGAAATCGCACGTTATTTCGAAGATGAAATAGGTTATGAGATTCCGGCCCGCACTCCTTTTGTCGGACGCAATTTCAATGTCACACGGGCGGGAATTCATGCCGACGGACTGCTTAAAGACGAAGAGATTTATAATATTTTCAATACCGCAAAAATTCTCAACCGGCCGGCTTCGGTTGCCGTCGACTCACACAGCGGTCTTGCCGGGATCGCACACTGGATAAACAGCTTTTTCAGGCTTGTCGGAGAAGAGGCTATCGATAAGCGTTCCGAAATAGTGATAAAAATGAAGGAAGCGGTCGATACCGAATATGCCGCGGGGCGAAATACGGTCATGGGTGACGAGGAGCTTGAAAATATTCTGCGGGGAATAGACTACGAGGAATATAAAATCCTTACCCATATTCAACTCCGTCACTGAGAAAGAATGACCAAAAACACAAAAAGCAGGGATCTCCCCATGATGAGTCAAACCGAGTTCAATGAAGCTTTCACGTCGTGTCTGAAAGAAAACGGACTTGCCGAATATACCGGTTTATCCGGCCGGATGTATTTACTCACGGAACTGCTGCTGCAATATAACGCCCATACAAACCTGACGGCCATACGCCGTCCGGCCGATATAATCGCGAAGCATCTTGCAGACAGCCTGGCTGTCTGCAGGCTGATCCCGATGAATGCGTCGGTACTCGATGTGGGCGCCGGCGCGGGATTTCCTTCTCTTCCCATTGCCGCGGCACGTCCCGATGTATCGGTTACGGCGCTTGACAGCACCTTAAAAAAGCTTGCGTTTATTGATGAGGCAGCATCTTCGCTGCAGATCGCAAATATCACCACATTGAACCGGCGGGCTGAAAGCGCTGCGCATGAAGCGGCTTTCAGAGAACGATTTACAATCGTTACAGCAAGAGCGGTCGCGCGTCTGAATGTTCTCAGCGAACTTTGTCTGCCGTTTACGGCAGTCGGCGGTGTTTTTATTGCCATGAAGGGCGCGGAAGGCATTCTTGAAATCAGGGAAGCGGAAAACGCGGTCCGGATACTGGGAGGGACCCGGATCGAAAAAAGCGAGGGATTTCTCATTGCAGACGGACAAAAACAAAAAAGATGCACGGTCATCATACGTAAAACCGGGACAACTCCGAAAAACTACCCGCGTCAATTTTCGCAAATCAACAAAAAGCCGCTCTGAAAAATTCCGACTGAAAAGCGGGATTTTTTTATGTCCTGAACCCCTGGACAAACAGTTCCCTCCCTCTTCCGGTAAATTTACAGATCTGTTGTTTCACGTGAAACAATCCGGCGGGAAAACGTTTTCGCGGCATACCAAAGACAGTATCTCCGGTTTGTTTGAAAATTACGTAAATTCGGTCACCGAACCGTTGACAACAGGCTATATAATTGATATAATTGGTTTTACTATAAACGGCGGTGCGGGAATAAAAACGCTGTCCTTAATATACCGGCGAGATACCGGTGAAACAAACAGAAAACACGGAAGAGAGGCGGCGGATTTGGCAAAAATCATAGCGTTGGCGAATCAGAAAGGCGGCGTCGGCAAGACTACGTCGGCAGTGAATATAGCCGCCGCTATCGGCGTAAAAGAAAAGCGCGTATTGCTTATCGATTCGGACCCGCAGGGAAACACCTCAAGCGGAGTCGGCATCAACAAAAAAAACATGCGTTTGTCTACCTATGACGTGCTTATCAACAGAGCCGGAGCAGAAAGCGTTATCGTAGAAACCGGCTATAAAAACTTATGGATTATGCCGGCTAATATATCGCTTGCCGGAGCGGAATTCGAACTGGTTTCTTCCGAAGCAAGGGAGACCAGGCTCAGAAATGCGCTGGCTCCGATAAAAAACAGATTTGATTATATTTTTATCGACTGCCCGCCTTCTCTCGGAATTCTTACGGTAAATGCCCTTACCGCTGCGGACGGGGTCATTGTCCCCATGCAGTGCGAATATTACGCACTGGAAGGACTGTCGCAGCTTTTAATTACGATAAAGCAAGTAAAAAAATTATATAATCCGGCTCTTGACATAACCGGAATCCTTATTACCATGTACAACGGACGGCTTAATCTGTCGCTGCAGGTGATGGATGAGCTTAAAAAATATTATGCCGGCAAACTCTTCGCCACAACCATACTGCGCAATGTCAGGCTCAGTGAAGCGCCGGGATTCGGTATGCCGATACAGTATTTTGACCGCCATTCAAAGGGGACAGAGGCATACAACAGCGTTGCCGATGAAATCATGGAGCGGATCTGACCCCTTCTTAAATGAAATAAAACCGGGAATCGGCATATATCCGGGCGGTCAGCGTTATGAACCCCGCAAACTATAACGCAAGCGCTGCTTTTTATACTTTCCATACAAGGGACAGAAGGTACAGTTGACCTATAAAGGAGCGGAAAAATGGCAAACGAAAAGAAACCGAGAGCCGGCGGACTCGGACGCGGACTTGACGCCATCTTTCTCGACAATACCGCAGATGAACGGGGCACCACATCGATGCTTCGTATATCCGACATAGAACCGCGTTCCGGACAGCCGCGGAAAAATTTCGACATGGAAAGCCTTTCGCAGCTTGCCGATTCGATAGCGGCTAACGGGATCATTCAACCCATTGCGGTGAGAGCAGGCGAGAACGGCTTTTACCAGATTATCGCCGGAGAGCGCCGCTGGCGGGCGGCAAAAATGGCGGGTTTGAGCGAAATACCGGTTATCATCATGGATACCGACGACAGGCGTGCATCCGAACTTGCACTGATCGAAAACATCCAGCGTGAAAATCTCAATGCGGTCGAGGAAGCGGGCGGATACCGTGCTTTAATAGACGAATACGGACTCACGCAGGAGGAAGTATCCAGGCGGATCGGGCGCAGCCGAAGTGCGGTTGCCAATTCCCTGCGGCTTTTCGACCTTCCGGAAAAAGTTTTGAATATGGTTGCGGAAGACAAGCTGACGGCCGGACATGCACGGGCGCTTCTGGGACTGAAAAACAGGGAGGATATGGAAACGCTTGCAGGCAGCATACTAAAAAAAGGGCTTTCGGTACGCGCTGCCGAAGAAGCGGTACGGTCTGTGAACCGGACGGAAGAGAAAAAAAGGGTCGTCGGACAGGAAGACGAAAAACCGCCGTCCGTGGACTACAATGCCGAGCTGGAGCGGAAAGTGACAAATATACTGGGCCGCAGGATCCGGATTTCCAATAAAAACCCCCAAAAGCCGAATACTCTGATCATTGAATACGAAGACAACGACGATCTTGGAATCCTGCTGCATAAACTATGCGGAGACAGCCTTTCGGATGAAGAGTGATTTAAATACTATATGAATTAAAGAAGGTATTGCTTCATGCTTGATATCAAATTAATCAAAGAGAATCCCGCTTTTGTAAAAGAGCGCCTCGGGACGCGCAATAAAAATTACAGTGCGGAAATCGACCGTCTGCTTGAATGCGACAGTTCCCGCCGTTCTCTGATTGCGGACGCGGAAGCACAGAAGGCCAGGCAGAACGCTGTTTCCCGCCTGATACCGGCCTTAAAAAAAGAAGGAAAAGATACTTCGGAGATATTTGCCGAAATGAAAGAATTATCGGACCGGGTAAAAATCGATTTTGATAAAATAGCCGAACTCGACTCCGAAATCGAACAGATCCTCCTTTTTATACCCAATCTTCCGCACGAATCGGTGCCGTCCGGACCGGACGATACGGCCAATGTGGAAGTAAGGCGCTGGAGCGAGCCCCGGGTGTTTGATTTTACGCCTCTTGCCCACTGGGACCTCGGCGCTTCGCTGCATATACTCGATCCGGAAACTGCGGCCAAGGTTACAGGCGCGCGTTTCCATTTTTATCGCGGAGCCGGCGCAAAGCTCGAGCGGGCGGTCGTAAATTACTATCTGGACACTCATTCGGACCACGGATATACCGAAATATTTCCGCCTTTTCTGGTGAACAGGGATTCGATGCGGGGAACGGGTCAGCTGCCGAAATTTGAAGAAGATGCATTCAAACTTGCCGGTTCCGATTATTTTTTAATACCGACAGCCGAGGTTCCCGTCACAAACATGCACCGCGACGAGATCATGCAGGCGGAGGTTCTGCCCCTGAAATACTGCGCGTATTCAGCCTGTTTCCGCGCGGAAGCCGGCAGTGCGGGCAGAGATACCCGCGGACTGATACGGCAGCACCAGTTCAACAAAGTCGAGCTTGTTAAATTTTCCGAACCGGAAACATCATACGACGAACTCGAGTCACTCACCCTCGACGCTCAGCGTGTTCTGCAGGGTTTGGGGCTGGCTCACCGGGTTGTCTGCCTGTCCACGGGAGACATGGGCTTTTCATCGGCTAAAACCTATGATATCGAAGTATATATGCCGTCATACGGGCGCTACGTCGAGATCAGTTCCTGCTCGAACTTCGAGGACTTTCAGGCACGCCGTGCCAATATCAAATACAAGCGGGACTTAAAAGACAAAGCCCGTCTTGTTCATACGCTCAACGGGTCCGGTGTGGCGATAGGCAGAACGGTCGCCGCGATTTTGGAAAATTATCAGAATGCCGACGGCAGCGTAACTATACCCGAGGTATTGCGCAGATATACCGGATTTGACGTGATAAAAAAATGAATGAAGGTTCAGCGGAGGTTATCAGATGGGACTTGATCTCAATTCGTGGCTGACTTATAAAGGAATGACACTTGAGATTATTGTATGGTCGATGTTTTTGGGCGTCATTTTAGGCGCATTTGTTATATTGTATAATAAAAGCGTTCTCGGCTCATTTGTTCGCAAACTGCTGGAAACGGGGTCCAATACACCTGAAACCGCAAAAACGCTTGAGGAAACCGGCTTTTCAAAAAATGTCTTTGTAAAATTCTCGCTGCGGATCAGGAGTACCTACCGTAAAATCATTCAGGCCTCACCGGCCGGGGGCGAAAACGCGGTTGGTTCCGAACCGGCTCTTCCGGAAAACACGGGCAAAATCCGCCGGAAAAAGAGCCGTCGGGCGCAGCCCCTGCTGTCCGAGCTGAAATTTTACATCCCTCATGAGATGGTGATGCGCGCCGATTCTCTTTACAGCGACAACGGAACGAGCCTGCTTGTCGTCGTTATGACGATAGCCTTGTTTTTAACCGTGGCGATCCTTTCATTCACGGTTGTTCCGGATCTTATTCAGATGCTGAAAAACTTTGTTGAGTTCGTTTCTCCTCTGGAATAAAGACGGAGGAACCGGTTGCGGATATTCCGAAACCGGAATATTACAACAGGAATATATATAATGGAGTCTATATGGAAAACAAAAGAAATCAACGGCCCGTACGCCGTAAAAGAAAGCACCGCAGCACGGCTTTTATACTTCTGGTGACATTTATCCTGGCGGTTATCTTTGTCGCAGCGGTTTTTTTGGCGATTTATTTTTCCGGAATCCGCTATATGAAAGTGGATGTCGGAGACGGCCGTTTTGTAAAGTTTTTCGGGAGGGTTGACGACCTGGGTTCTCCTTTGTCGGGAAGACTCTATTTTTCAAGCGGGGGAACCGCCGAGATTGACAGCGAAGCCGGTACCGTGACCTATTCAAACGGCGATATATACGAAGGCGGACTGGAAGATCTGCTCAAACACGGAAAAGGGAAAATCACCTATTCTTCGGGAGACGTATATGAAGGAGATTTTGTACGGGACGAAATAACGGGTTCGGGAACATTTACCTTTTCAAGCGGCGATGTGTATGAAGGCGAGCTGCTGAACGGGAAAAAAGAAGGTTTCGGAATATACACGTGGATTGACGGCTCGATATATATCGGTGAGTTTAAAAACGACATGAAGGACGGAAAGGGGAAATACACGTGGGCTGACGGCTCGTTCTATGAAGGGACTTACGCAGAAGAGACCAAACACGGGACAGGCGTATATACCTTTGCCAACGGGGATATTTACGAAGGAGAATTCCAGAATGACATCCGCACCGGCAGGGGAATATACAAATGGGCCAACGGAGAAGTATATGAAGGCGAATTTGCGGACAACAAAATGAACGGCTGGGGAATTTATAAATGGCCTGCCGGACGGACATATGAGGGATATTTTGAAAACGGCAAAATCCTGCGCGTTGAAACAGAACCGGCAACCGAAACGGAAACAGAAACTCCCGCAGCCGAAACGACTGCCGAAACGGCCGAACCGCAATAAAAAACCGGCCGATTCAGCATTTAACGAGGGAAAGGATGTTGAAAATACCGGACGTATTGCGCCATGCAACACGTCCGCTTTTTAATAAATCATCCGGAGGAGGATCGATCTGATGAAAATTCTCATGACCACCATGTCTCTCGGCATAGGCGGAGCGGAAACGCATATCGTAGAACTGGCAAAAGAACTTGTTCGCCGCGGTATGGATGTCGTTGTCGCCTCCAACGGGGGTGTTTTTGTACAGGACATCATCAGCGCGGGGGTCCGTCATATCTCCCTTCCGCTCAACAGCAAAAATCCGGCGGCGGTATGGCGTTCTTATACGGGATTATATCGGTGCATCAAAAGGGAAAAATTCGATATCGTGCATGCGCACGCCCGGATTCCGGGTTTTATATGCGGTCTGCTTGCAAAAAAACTCAGGTTCCGCTTTATGACCACCTGCCACGGCGTATATAATGTCACTCCGTATTGGAGATATTTTTCAAACTGGGGCGAGCGTGCCCTTGCGGTCAGCTGCGATATAAAGCAGTATCTGATCCGGCATTACAATATGAATTCCGACAATATAACGCTGACCATCAACGGAATCGATACCGTTCGTTTTCGCGGAGGGAATGCGGAAACGGGACTTTTCTCCGGACACCGCGTGCTTTATGTCGGCAGAATCGACCGGGAAAGCGCGCATGTCGCTTTTCAGCTGGTGCAGACGGCGGAGGCGCTGGCACAGAGATATCCCGATATAGAAATCATCATCGCCGGCAGCGGTACGGCAATCGGCGAACTCGGCGCGTCCGCGGATCATATCAACCGGAAAATCGGCAGGGAATCGGTTCGTCTGATCGGTGCGATCACCGATGTGCATGCCCTGCTCTCCGCAGGCGGGATCTTTTTGGGGGTTTCGCGCTCCGCACTCGAAGCCATGGCTGCCGGTCTGCCCGTAGTGCTGGCCGGTTCTCAGGGATACATAGGCGTTTTCGGACCCGATAAACTGCAGACGGCGCTTGAAACAAACTTCTGCTGCCGCGGCTGCATCCCTTCCTCCGAAGAGCTGATCAGGGCGGATATACTGTCGGTCTTCGAAAAGACCGACACGGAAAAAACCGAAATGGGCGAATACAACCGTTCTGTCGTCAACAGTTATTTTACCATAGAAAAAATGGCGGACGATGCAGAGTCGGTCTATGAAGCGCTTACCCCCTATGAGTTCTATAGATACGGCGATGTTGTCATCAGCGGGTATTACGGTTTCGGAAACACGGGGGACGATTCGCTGCTGGCTGTGATCGTCGAAGGACTGCGGCAGCTGCAGCCGGACATAAAAATAACGGTATTGTCCAGATCACCGCGTAAAACAGCGCAGAGATACGGTATCCGGGCTGTCAACAGATTTAATCCGTTTGCAGTCATTCGTTCCCTGAAACACGCGAAACTTCTGATCAACGGAAGCGGAAACCTTATTCAGAATATAACGAGCACACGCTCCCTTATGTATTATATCGGAATCATGAAGCTCGCAAAAAAATACGGTCTGCGCATTATGATGTACGCATCGGGAATCGGTCCTCTGAAAGGAGAGAAAAACAGGAGGGCGGCGCGTGATATCCTGAATAAAACCGACCTGATTACCCTTCGTGAAAACGGATCCGCTGCAGAAATGCGTTCTATAGGAGTTACGAACAATAACATTGCCGTTACCGCAGATCCGGCTTTCTGCATAAGACCGGCTGCCTCCGAATGGACCGATTATCTGATGAACCGGGAGGACATCCGGAAGAACGAACGTTATTTCGCGGTGGCGCTGCGTCACTGGAAGGATGCGGCGCAGAACTTTGAAGAGAAGCTGACCGAAGCCGTATTGAAAATTTCGGAGAACGGCGGGGGTATTCCCCTTTTCATTCCCATGCAGGCGGTAAAAGACCTGCCCATATGCCACCGCATTGCGGCGGCAACGGGCGGAAAGGTGATCTGCGGATTATCGGCTTCCGAACTTACGGGATTGTTCGGCCATATGAACTTTATCATAGCCATGCGGCTGCACGCAGCGATTTATGCCGCTTCCGCCGGCGTTCCTTTTATCGGACTCGCTTACGACATGAAGATCAGCGCGATGGCTGCGGAATACGGTCTGCCGTATCATATCGGCGTGGCTTTGTTCGAAGCAGACGCGCTTGTTTCCATGGTTGCGGAGATCACAGCCCGCCGTGCCGAGATATGCTCCGTCATCGAAAAAAAGACCGGTGAGCTTCGGGTCAGAGCGCAGTCGGACCCGGTCTCCGCCGTCGCTCTGCTGTCCCGATAAGAACAGATATCCCGCGTCAATGTTTCACGTGAAACATCGACGCGGGTCAACTCGGAAAACCCGCCGTTCCGCATCCCGGGATGAAAACCGGTTTCAAAAAAATTTTTATAAGTTTACGGATTATACGGATACCGCGGCTGCGTTTATATCCGTATGCCGTTAAGGCAAACGGAAACAGACAAAGACTGCTTTCCGCAGTTTATAAGAATCATCAAAACAATTCAGCGAGGTATTGCCATGCAGAAATACAAATCCGATTTTATTGAGCTGATGCTCGAGTCCGAAGTGCTTGTTTTCGGGGATTTTACTTTAAAAAGCGGACGCAAATCACCGTATTTCATCAATACGGGCAAATACAGAACAGGCAGCCAGCTTTCAAGGCTGGGGGGGTTCTATGCGGACTGTATAGCCGCGGCTGTCGGAGAAGACAAACTGCGGCGTCCCGACGGCAGATTCCTGCTGTTCGGTCCCGCCTATAAAGGCATCCCCCTTGCGGCAGCCGCTTCCTGCGCACTGTATCAGAAATACAATGCGGACCTGAAATACTGCTTCAACCGCAAAGAAGTCAAAGACCACGGCGAAGGCGGAATTTTTATCGGTTCGGCACCGGAAGACGGCGACAAAATCCTCATTATCGAGGATGTCATAACCGCGGGGACGGCGGTACGCGAAACGGTTCCGCTGCTCCGCGCAGCCGCAAAAGCGGAGATACCCGCCATGTTTATTTCGGTGAACCGCGAAGAACGCACGCCGGCGGGCATAACAGCGTCGGATGAGGTGAAAAACGAATTCGGAATCGAAGTCTTTCCGATCGTAACGGTAAGAGAAATCAGGGATTATATCAGCGGAAGGACAGATACCGGCCTGCTCATGCGGATGGACAGATATATCGATGAATTCTGCGTTAAAAAATAAATGCCGCATACGCCGGCCGATCCGAATAATAAAAAAAGGGAGGACGTTTTTAATGTCTCCCCTTTTTTGAATCCCGGTCAGGCCCATGACATGGAGGATGGCTTCGGTTCTTTTATAAGCACTTTATTTAAAAAGTCCACGGCTTTGGACAGTCCTTCGTCAATCGACATAAGGCTGTCTTCATGTTCGATCGAAAGCACACCGTCATATCCGATCAGGCGCAGATTGCTGATCATATCACGCCAGTACTGCATCGTGTTTCCGTAACCCACCGAACGGAAGACCCAGGAACGGTGAATTTCGTCGCCGTAATGCTTTGTATCGAGTACGCCGTCGGCAGCCGTGTTATACGGATCGATCTTGGTGTCCTTGGCGTGGAAGTGATAAACGGCGCCTTTTAATTTACGGATCGCGGCAACGGGATCCATACCCTGCCAGACCAGGTGGCTCGGGTCGAAGTTTGCGCCGATCACATCGCCGACCGCCTCACGCAGGCGCAGAAGAGTTGCCGGATTGTATACACAGAAACCGGGATGCATTTCGAGCGCTATACGGTTTACGCCGTGCTGCGCGGCAAAAGAAGCGGCTTCTTTCCAATACGGGATCAATACTTCATTCCATTGATATTCAAGGACTGTGAGAAAATCATCCGGCCAGGGACATGTGACCCAGTTCGGATACGAAGCGCCGGGAGCATCTCCCGGACAGCCGGAAAAGGTTATGACGGTTTTGATATCCAGCTTTTCAGCCAGAAGAACCGCGCTGCGGAAATCGGTGTCAAACGCCTGTGCCGTCGCGGCATTCGGATGAACGGGATTTCCGTGTACCGAAAGCGCACAGATGTCTGTCTGATGACGGCGCAGGACCGATTTGAATTCGTAGAATTTATCGGCGTCGGCGAGCAGTTCGGCGGGATTGCAATGGGATTTTCCGGGATAACCGCCTGCTCCGATTTCGACGGTATCAACGCCGAGAGCATTTAATTTGCCGAGTGCTTCTTCCAGCGGCAATCCGCCGTACAGTGCGGTGAAAACGCTTAATTTCATCTGAATATCCTCCTGAATATTTAATTTTATTCTATGGATGCAATGATCCGGATCCAATGAAAACAGGTCTTCATGCAAGAAGCGGGCAGAGAAAACTTCCGGTCTCTGCCCGCAGTTTGTTATTCAGACCGAAAAAAGATCAGAAATTGAATACCGTTCCGGTTTTTGCGGATTCGTAAATGCCCTCGAGTATCTGGGTCACGCAGAATGCCTGCTCGGGAAGAACAAAAGGCGTTTTATCGTTGATAACCGCATCGATCCAAAGGCGCGCTTCACGCTGGTGCGCTTCCTCGTTTCCGTCTCCCTCGTAAAAAGCGGCTCCGCCCGCGCTGAGATCGGGTTTGAGGACATACTGACGGCCGTTCCGTATTCCGTTGATGCGGACGCCGCCTTCCATATCGCCTCCCGCTATCGTACCGCAGACGGTGGTGACCGCTTCGCGTACATCAAGTGAATTCAGCGCCCATGAAGACTCAAGAATGATGGTCGCTCCGTTTTCCATAACGACAAAGCCGAATGCGGAGTCCTCCACAGTAAATTTGGCGGGGTCCCAGGTGCCCCAGGCATTTCCCTGAGCATCGGGAGCAAGTCCGTTGAGTTTGTGGAAAGTGGTTCCCAGACAGTATTTGGGTTTGTAATTGTCCATTATCCAGAGGGTGAGGTCAAGCGCGTGCGTTCCGATATCTATAAGCGGACCGCCGCCCTGTTCAAATTCATTTAAGAACACGCCCCAGGTCGGAACCGCGCGGCGGCGTATTGCGGTAGCTTTGGCATAATATATTTCGCCGAAAGTTCCGTCGGACGCTTCTTTCTTAAGATAGAGCGAGTCGGGACGCTGGCGGTTCTGATATCCGATGGTGAGTTTGCGTTTGTTGCGCTTTGCGGCTTCCACCATTTTCTGAGCTTCGGCGGTGTTTATTGCCATAGGTTTCTCGCACATGACATGTTTGCCGGC
Organism: uncultured Lachnospiraceae bacterium; assembly: GCA_964628455.1. Lineage (GTDB taxonomy): Bacteria > Bacillota > Clostridia > Oscillospirales > CAG-272 > JAQVWU01. The sequence goes on along the minus strand of CAZVPD010000003.1, from coordinate 44,714 downwards.
GTCGAGAGCGTCGACGGTAATGGGGCTGTGCATGCGGTTGGGCGTCAGAACATGAACAACATCAATGGTCTTATCGGCAAGGAGTTCCTTATAATCCGAATAAACCTTGGCTCCGGCAGCGCCGTATTCCTTTGCGGCTTTTTCGGCGCGCTCTGTCACGATATCGCAGAACGCCACCATATCCGCTGTTTTAAGGCGCTTGAGCGCGGGCATATGCTTTCCGTTGGCAATACCGCCGCATCCTATTATTCCGATTTTTACCTTTTTCATCTGAAAACCTCCGAGATATATAATAAATTTAAAATAACCTGCCTGCGGGCTGTTTACGGTATTATTATATATAAAAGTTCTGTTTATGTCAAGGACAATTTTATAAGGCGGAATCATTATAACGGAGATTCTGCCGTCCTCAGAATTATTTGGCAATGGTCCGCGAGTTTGTATTGATTATTGACAGTCCGTCAGGAATATGCTATTATATATTTATATAAGATGATAGAGGAGGGATTGTAATGAGTTTATTCGCCCGTTTTGCCGCCCTGCTGATTCTGACTGCATTCATCTGTTCTGCCGCTGCCTGCGGGGAGGGCGGTGCGTCTCCGGAAGCGACTGCGGAGACGACGTCTGAAGCCGTCGAAACACAGCCTGAGGATACCCGCGTATACCCCGAACTTCCGGATTCGGATTATGACGGTTATCAGTTTAACATTGCACACTGGGTCATCGACGGCTGGACGATTCTGACCGACCTTGACGCCGAGGTTCTGGACGGAGAAGTGATCAACGACGCTGTCTATTCACGCAACCGGACAATCGAGGAAAAGTATAAAATAAGCATAGCCAGTGAATATATCGAAATCAATCAGCTGATCTCCGTCTGTAAAAAAGCCGTTCAGGCCGGCGATAACGCTTTTGACGTTTACTTTCCCAGGACTTACGAAAGCACGCAGCTTGTTTCGGCGGGTGTGCTTCTTGACCTGAATGAACTTGAATTCGCCGACTGGGACAAACCATGGTGGGACTCTCAGGCTGCGGCCGAACTGTCGATCGACGGCAGACTTTTCATGATGGAATCCGATATCACTCTGATGGACAAGGGAGCCACGGCGTGCATCTATTACAACAAAAATGTGGCTGAGAATTATTCGGCCGGGAATCTGTACAGCCTGGTTTATGAAAACAAATGGACGCTTGATAAAATGGAGGAACTTGCGAAAAGCGTGGTATCGGACCTCAACGGCGACGGAATGATGAATGAAGCGGATATCTGGGGAATTGTGGCTTATGATGACTGGACGTATATCATCCTGCACGGCAGCGGGGGGCGCTATGCTTCAAAGGATGAAAACGACCTGCCCGTCATCGCTTTCAACGATGAGCATACCATCGGCGTAGCCGAAAAAATCATCGAGATGATCTACGACACATCCTACTTCCTGCATACCGACAACATCACGGATAAAAACATCACTCCGATTACAATGATGGGAACAGACCGATTTCTGTTTTATGTCGAGAGAATCACCGTCACAGAGAACTTCCGGTCAATCGAAAGCGATTTCGGAATCCTTCCCGTGCCCAAGTTCAGCGAAACGCAGGAGAATTACGGACATTCCGTTTCGATCCACACTTCGGGAATCATGGTTGTTCCAAAATCCGCACCGGATACGGAACGAACCGGAATTATACTCGAAGCGCTGGCTGCGGAATCCCGGTATACGCTGATCCCGGCTTATTATGACACGGTGCTCAGGGATAAATATTCACGCGATGAAGAGTCGGTGGATATGCTGGATATCATATTTTCAACCAGAGTGTATGATCTTGGCGAGTTTTATCAGTTCGGCGGATTTAACGAAGCCTTTCTGCGGCTTCATCCGAACAAGAAAACCGATGTTGTGAGTATGTTTGCCGGAAAAGAAAAACTGATGCAGTCGGCAATCGACAAACTTATCACAACGATTCAGTCTATGGAATAAAAACGCGGTCTGAATCCGCAAAAAAGGACTGCCTTAAAAATCAGAAGGCAGCCCTTTTTTTACGTTTGTCTTATTCCGCGGCGATCAGATAGTACATGCTCCTCATCGTCCCGCCGGTTTTCACGTGAAACACTCCTTCCCCGTCATACCATGAAGGAAGTGTGCCGACATAAAAACCCTCCGCGTTGACTGCCCTGCATCTGAGATTCGGCTGCGATGTCTTTAAAGCGATTTCGGCTTCGATCACTTCGATCAGAATCGGAGGTCTGCCGTATTCCTTCATGACTTCACCGTCAAAGACGGCGTCCGTATTTTTAGCCCGGCCGACAGCGGTGAATAAAATGTTATCCGTCTCGCAAAGGGGCATGTCGGTGAGGGAACTCAAAGCCAGAACGGCGAAATCGGTCGAACATTCGAAAGTGATCCCGTTCAGTTCGATTTTACCGTTTTCGGCAAGGAAACCGTATGCGCATTTTGTGCGTAAAGTGTCAATCGTACCGTAGCGCTTTCGCCAGCTTCGGTACAGGCAGCCGTTATCCGACCTGACTTCACCCGAATCCAGGTCAACGAGAGAATTGTCTTCATCGACACCGGAGCCGTTGTAGTTGCAGGCGACGCGGTTCTGCTCGCTTGATGCCGTAAAAGCCGCCCTTCCGCCGCCTTTAAAGGGGTCGGTATTTACTTCGATGAGCTTCTCGGACACGGGAACGTCTCCGCGCCGGGTAATCAGGGCTGCGTGATAGAACAGACCGAATTTCGCCGGATCGTTCCATGTGGAGAAAATACCCTCGCGATAGGGAACATTTCCTATTGTGTCGGACGAAAATTCTTTGCCCAGAATATTCATATGCATAAGCCGCGCATTGTATGCGTATGTATGGATCGTAAAACCCGACCAGCCCTGAAAAGAACCGACTGCCGCAAACAGAATCGGACTTTCGGCACGGTATTCATTCGGCCAGGGCATATCCCATTCCGAGACGAAGAAAGGCTTGTCGGCTGCGCGCATGGTGGAGAGCATGCCGAACCCGCAGTCGGGGGTTTCGGTGATCGCTTTATTCATGCATGATTTTTTAAATTCACCCCAGCGCCAGTCATAATAATAAACATGGCTGTCGGTGTAATCCGTCACCAGCTGAGTTTTGGAGCACGCTTTGTTTATGGACCAGTTGGTGCCGGTCAGGGGGATCTTCACCCCGATCTCCCTCATAAATCCGATCATTTCGGTGTAATATTTTTCCTGGAGTTCGATTTTAAAACGGATAAGAGGTTCTTCCGAACCGTTTACGTCACAAGAGCCGGCATCAAACCGAATGCCCTTTTCTTCAAGCCATACTTTAAAAAGATGACGGAACTCCTGTAAATAAGGTTCGGTGCTGATGCTGCGGGAGAACAGGTCGCTTTCGTTGACAACTTCACACAGGACAAAGACCGGGTCGTCCTTGTAATACAGGTCCGTATACGGGTTATAATGGTTCCATAGGTCATAAGCCAGCTTTTTCTGAAGGTCGATCAGACGGCGGTTATACCCCGAATAAGGTTTCGCGGCATCGGCAAGAGCACCCGCATTTTCCACACCGTCGCCTGTTTTAAACTTCCTGTAGGTAAAAATGTCGATATATACATAGATCCCCTGCTCTTTGAGGCAGTAAACAAGATAATCGAGCCTTTTCATGCTCTCCGTGTCGAGTTCGGTTGTGCTGCCGCAGCGTTTTCCGTTGCTGAAAGCGAAAAGATTCGGCGTGTCCCACTCGGCATCCAGCTGATGAAACCTTACGATGTTCACGCCGATTTTCGCCAAGCGCCGCGCTGTTTTTTCGGAGCAGCCGAATTCGGGGAAATTGGCTCCGCCGTTGAAATTCGTTCCCCAGAAGCGCCCCGGAGTTCCGTCCTCGAAGACAAACGAAGCCCCTTCCGCTTTCAGAAAGCCGTGCCGTCCGGCAGGCTTTTCATTTTTATAGACAAAGGAAAGATCGAGCGGGGCGTCATCGTAATACGCCGGGAAAGGGATATAAGCTGACATGGTTTTCTCTCCTTGCAGATTTATTGTCCGGCATTCTCTTCGAGTGCCAGCAGTATTTTATCGAGCGCAGCAGTCCAGCTCTTTTCGCTTTTAGCTATTGTTGACGCTACTTCGGCTCCTTTTTTGGTCTGTGCCCGGAAAAAGTTATTGAATCCGGTAGCCGTGTATTGAAACCCGAAGTCGGAAACGATATTCTGACGGATAAGGTCGATCATTTCGGCCGACTGTTCGTCCCGGGTATATTTGTTTTTCAAAGCCACATCCAGGTAAACGGGAGTAAGCGACTTATAGCTTTCCGAAGCAAGAGCTTCAAGTGTCGCGCAAACGGCTTCAATCGCTTCGGCGGACGCGGTTTTCGGAATACCGAGGATCGTGGTGCCGTCATGGAGGGTGGTCAGGTAGGTTTCCTGCGCCTCATCAAGTTTCGGCGGCGGGATGATTGCAAAATCTTCTTTCATATCACGCAGAAAAGTCACCGCGTGAGCCAGCCGTCCGATATTAAACAGGGCATGCAGAGAACCGAAGAGTTTTACCGAGGAATAACCGCCGTCCGACGCTGTCAGAAGGGACGCGTGGCTGGTGCATAAAGCGGTCAGTTTTTCATTGAAGGTCACCGCCCTGTCGCTTCCGAGCAGCGTGATATAGGGGACGCCGTCTTCGTCGAATTCCGTGAAAGTAACGCCGGCCGCCATCGCCATGCCGTCGATCGGGTCTTCCGTTGTATAAACATAGCCTACAAAATCTTCCGCGTCCGTTTTTCCGTTGCCGTTGAGGTCGGTGTAGGCGGCTTCCGCGTATTCTTTTACGCGGTCAAGGGTCCATTGGCCGCTGCGCACCAGGTCATAGATATCGATGCCTCCTATATAGTTGTCCCACTGTTCGAGATTGACATAAGTCGCATAGATTCCGTTGGTATAATTTAAAACGATGTCTCCGGTGACCCAGTAAACGAAGTCTTTATAAGCCATCGCATCGATAAACTTTTTTCCCCAATACGGAGCTTCAAGATTCAGATGTTCCATATTTGCCAGATTCAGCATATAGCCGGAAGTGGCAAGTGCGATTGACCAGTAGCAATAACCGCCGTAAAGATCGTAATCATCGCTTCCGGCAAGCACGCTTGCGGTCAGAAGAGAGGCCGCGACCCCCCAGTTCTCGTCAATGACCGGTTCGAGCAGGATGTCAAGCCGCTCTTCGATTTTACGGTTTCTCTTGTATACCTCCACATCGACAACATCGGCGGCATCCTCGACCGTATCGAAGGAAGCTTTGTCGTTGGTGACCATGCGTATGGTCCTGCCTTCAAAGTCAAGGTCTGAGGGAAGGTCGTCAAGAAAAGGCTTTTCCGTGGCGGGCGTCTCGGTCAGGGCTTCGGTCAGACTTTCAGTCGCTTCCGCCCCGCCTTCGGAACACGATGCAAGCAGCGGAAACAGCAGGGCAGACAGACAAAGCAAAGAGATCAAACGAACGGTAACAGAAGATTTCATAGTCGGCAGCCTTTCGTTATTGAACTTTGAAATATCCGGAAAGATCCGGTCATTCCGCGATCAAAAGATACTCGTCGATGGTTTTCTGCAGGGCAGTCAGCGCCTTCGGTTCGCGTTTGGCGTATTCCGATGCGAAAATATTCTCTTTCTTATTGGGGATGGTGTCCTTGAGCAGCGTATTGATCGCACCCCAGTCATAGATGGCGCCGAGGTCGTATGTGATGCCGTCAAAGATGATATCCAGCATTTTTGCGCTTTCCTCATCGTAGGTATATTTGGTTTTGGTGGAAACCTCATAATAGGCCGGCAGCGTCGTATAAGCGGATTCCGCCGAAAACGCCTCGAGCATAAATCCAGCGAAGTCCGTGTCGAGGTTGCTTGTGGGGATCGTCAGTACCATGGAGTGGTAGTTGTCGGGGACCGTGAGATATTTTTCCTGCGCTTCGTCGAATTTCGGAAAGGGGATGACGCCGTAATCGAAATTCACATCGGTATTTGCGGAAATCGTTTTTAACGAATGAGGAAACGCGGACATGAACAGTTCGCGTCCCGCGTTGAACATATTGCCCATGACCGACCAGAAATCATATGACACCTTGCCGTTATAATCATTGCAGAAAAACGCGATATCCGTATTGCAGGTCAGGGCCATCGCTTTTTCGATGACGGAGATATTATGTTCGTTGTTCATAGCAAGAATCGGCAGGTCATTTTCGTCGCGGCCCACCATCGTACCGCCCATCGCCGCATAGAAAACGTAAAACGAAAGATACGAATCCATCCCGAGGCCGTACATGTCAAGATCGGTCATCTTGCCGTCCCCGTCCAGGTCGGTAGATACCTTTGTGATCATGGAAAGCATGGCGTCCGTCGTCCATTTGCCGTCGAAAGCCAGCTGATACAAATTTCCCAGGGAATAATCCTCCATGATTTTTTTATTGAAGATCAGAATATAGGTCCTCTGCTTATCGAGCAGCAGATAGTCGCTTGTCGTATAATAAAGCTTTCCGGCAAATGAAAGCGAGGCATTCACATCGGTATTCCACCAGGGCATGGAAAAGTCGATGTTGTTTACTGCATTGAAGTCGGTCAGATATCCGCCCATGGACAGGGAGGAAACGCTTGTAAAATTATGCAGTGCCGCAATATCGTAGGCATCATCGGCGGAAGTAACGGTTTTCTTGATATGCCCCGTTGTGTCGTCCAGCAGGTTCTGTTCGACTTTAATATTATATTTCTCTTCTATTGTCCGGTTGCGGGCAAAAACGGCATCGTTGACCACCTCTCCGTTTTCGCTTTCGGCATAAAATTCGAAGTTTGTAAATTGCGGATAGGTTGTATTTTCACGCCCGAATATCCGGAAAGCTCTTCCCGCGAAATCTGTTTCCGGCAGATTGGCCACAGCGCGGGTTTCTTCCGGCGGTTCCGTTTCGGCCGCCGCTGTGTCTGACAGATCCGAAGGAACAGTGCCGGTTTTTTCCGCGCAGGAAAGTGCGGGCAGGACAGTCAGAAGGCAAAGAAACAGAACAATGATCTGCTGCAGGATACTCCTTTTCATAATCAATCCCCCTGTATTAAATGTAAGAAGGCTCGTAGGGTTATTCTCCGATGATCTGAATTTCGCATACGCGTTCGCGTTCGCGGACCTGATCCCAGTCGATAAAATAAATAAATCCGAAATCACCGAGGGACAGAACGCCGTCGTTTAAAACGATGGTCTCCGAACGGCCGAAAAAGCAGGAGCGCAGGTGCGCGTCTGTGTTTAAACTGCCTTTCGGCTCCTCGTCGGGAAAAGTCAGCGCAAAATCGATGTGTTTCGGACCGGGATGGTGATACTGTCCTTCGGTGCGGCAGGTCGGGATAAGTTTTTCCATAATTTCGATCAGGTCCATCTGCAGGTATTCACGCCCGAAAAAATTCAGATCATGCGAACATTCCTGCGTCATCACCGAACAGGTGGTGTGATGAGAATAAACGACGCAGATCCCGTTTTTTATTCCCGATTCGGCCGCGATCTTTCTGACTTCGCCGGTTATATTGTGAAAACAGGGCATATGGTCGTGCGACTGAAGTTTTACCGTTCCTCTGTAAACTGCCATTCTGCCTACTCCTTTATCCGTAAATTAAAAGCATATCCTTTAGGTGCCGGCTTTCCGCCGGTTCCCGCCGGTGCGCTCATCCCATGCGCGGCGCAGCGCAGCCAGCATTTCGTCTGCCATGACCGCAGGGTCCGGCGCTTTGATGATACCGCTGGTTGAACCCGTGGCCTGTGCTCCCGCGGCGATGACCCGGTAAACGTCGCTGCCGTCTTTGATCCCGGCCCCCTGCAGCACCATTATTTCGGGATTGATGCGCCTGACGATCTCAATGGTGCCTGTTACATAATCCGAATCGCTGGTTACGCCTGTTCCTATAAGAGCTGTCGGTTCCGCGACGATCAGATTGGGGGACATGCGCGCGACGGCTTCGATTTCTTCGAGCGTATCCGCGCATACGATGGTAGCCAGCCCGACTTCGTCAGCCCGGGCGATTGTTTTTTCGATTTCCTCAAGCGTCAGTTTTTTCTCGGCGTGGTTCAGCATGACGCCGACGGCGCCCGCAGCTTTTACGGCTTCCGGGAGCACCGAACCGAGACCCCTGCCCGGGGGCAGAAAGTCCATATGCTGGGCGTATACGTGTATCCTCCGGGTATGTTCGGCCAGAAGCCGGATATCCGTATACTGAGGTGTGACGATCACATCGACGTCATAGCGTCCGGCGGAGGCGTCGACGGCGAGCGCGAGTTTCAGCATGTTCTCGCCGTACAGATAGGCCTTCGGACCTATTTCAAAGAAAGGGGGGCGTATCTTATAATTTTTATACATACATGCTCCTTAATGCTCATTTGGGCAGCGGAGTTTCTTTGCGGCTGAGCATTTCGCCCACGGCACCGCCCGGATGTATAAGGCCGAACTGTTCCCGCGTATAACCTGTTTCCTCTATCAGCGCACAGAGCAGAGCGTCAAACAGCGCAACGGTCGCCATAAAGCTTGCGGTCGCCATGACTCCCAGTTTGTCGCTTTCTTTGGCGACCGAAAGTTTCAAGAGAATATCGGCGCTTTGTGCCAGCGGAGAATCGGTGTTTTCGGTTACCGCAATCAGCAATGCGCCTTTTTTTTTGCAGACGTCGATAATCGGCAAGAGTTCGGACGTTTTCCCCCCGCGGGATACCATAACGAGACAGTCTTCGCGCTTGAGTCCCCCGAGTCCTCCGTGGACCGCTTCGGAAGGCGGCATGAACATGGCTCCTCTTTCGATGCAGCAGAGCGAGTGTGAAAATTTTTTCGCCGCAATGCCGGACGAACCGGACGCGCAGGTCATAATTCTGGGACAGAAAGCCAGGGCATCCACCGCACGCGCGAAAGACGTGCGGTCCACGCTGCTTAAAACAGAACCGACAGCTTCGGTTTCTATAGCAACCGAAGCGACAGCCGCTTCATACGATGTCGATTTCAATGTTTTTATCTCCTATCATAACGGTGTATCTGCCGTAACCCGTTTCACGGCAGTATTTTTCGTTTATAAACGAAAAATCCGCTGCATCGAGTTTAAAGGTTAACACGGCGCTTTCTCCCGGTTTGAGGAACACCTTTTCAAAACCGCGCAGACGGCGCACAAACGGCGTTATACGGCTTTTATGGCAGCGTAGAAAAAGCAATACTGCCTCGGCACCCGCACACAAACCCGTATTTCTGACCTCAACGAAGACGGTGGCGTCCGTGCCGTTTACTTCGGCTTTCAGACCGCCGTAGGCAAACGATGTGTAACTAAGCCCGTATCCGAATGGATAGAGAGCCTCGGGGGTATCAAAAACATAATCGCGGCCTGCTTTTTCCGGTGATCCCGGCTGCCTGTAAAAACCCCGCGCGGAAACCTTGTGATTGTAAAAGCAGGGGAGATGACCCGCGGAACGGGGAAAAGAGATCGGAAGCCGCCCGGACGGACAGACATCGCCGAACAGGATGTCCGCAATGGCCGTCCCGCCGTGTTCTCCGGGATACCAGGCTTCAAGCAGCGCGTCCGAAAGGGAAGCCTCCTCTCCGACGGCATACGGCCGTCCGGTAACCAGTATGCATATAACGGGAACGCCCGCGCCGCGGATTGCGCGAATCAGCTTTTTCTGCGGTTCGGGCAGGGAAAGAGAAGACAGGTCAAACCCCTCGCCGCAGGTCACGGTTCCCGTGTCTTCGGGACTGCCCCAGCCGACCCCGCCGTAATAATTGCTGTTGTCGCCTAAAACCGCAATGCAAATGCCCGCTTCTTTTGCGGCGGATACGGCACGGCCGAGCATGGCTTCATCTCCGGAACCGATATTGCAGCCGCGTTCGTAGAGCACCCGGCTGCTGCCCAGCCTCGATTCAAGCGCGGCACGCAGCGTCACAGCCCGTTTTGCCGCTTCGGGGGCGGTGTAGTCCCCAAGCTGCGCGCTGTCTGCGTTCGGACCGACCAGAGCAATCTTTTTTATATTGCCGCTAAGGGGTAAAATGCCGTTGTTTTCGAGCAATACGATCGATTCATGCGCGCAGCGAAGGGCGCAGGAGGCTGCTTCGGCGGTATGAAAAGGAGCTCCGGAGCCAGTATACGGATTTTCGAAAAGCCCCAGCCTGATTTTAATCCGCAGGATACGCAGAACCGCTTCATCGATTTTCACCATATCGACCTCGCCGTTTTCGACGGCACGCCCGAAATCCCCGCCGAAACCGAAAGCGCCGGGCGCTTCGAGATCAAGGCCGGCGTCAAGGACCGCTTTCCCCGCTTCAAGGGCATCGGCGGCGGTATGATGGGCGCTCATCAGCATATAAACGGCACCGAAATCAGATACCGTAAATCCGTCAAAGCCCATTTCCCCCCTGAGGACGTCGGTCAGGAAAAAACGCGACGCGTGGACCGGTATGCCGTCAAATTCGCTGTATGCCGGCATAACAGACATAGCACCCGCTTCTTTGAATGCGGCGCAGAACGGTTCGAACATATTTTCATAAAATTCACGCAGTCCGATGTGAACCGGAGCGATGTTGATCCCCCCTTCGGGAGAACCGTGCGCGATATAGTGTTTCGGAGAAGAAGCGACTCCCTTCGACTGAAGGGCTTTTATATAAGCGACGCCCATCCGCGAAGTAAGATACGGGTCCTCACCGAAGTTTTCCTCCGTTCGGCCCCACCTCGGGTCGCGTGAAAGGTCAAGATTGGGCGCATAGGTCTGACGCACCCCGGATGCGCGCACTTCGGCGCCTATATGCGCGGCCGCTTCGCTCATGAGGGGCTTGCTGAAAGTGGCCCCCATGCCGATAGCCTGCGGGAAAACCGTCGCTCCGGCAATCATGGCTCCGTGCAGCGATTCGCCCATGACGATCATGGGAATACCCAGCCGGGTTTTTTCGACCAGACAGCGCTGTATATAATCGAGCGTATCGGTTGATACAGGCTGGGAGACATAAACGCAGCTGACGCCCGTCTCGGGCAGTTCTCCCGCTTCGGCCATTCGCCTCAGGTCGGCAATGCTGCCCCTCATGACCATCTGCGCGAGTTTTTCGGCTGTGGTCATCCTCGACAGCAGGTCGGCGGCACGTTCGGTTTCCGATACTTCCGGATTTTTATAAATCGGCAGCATGATTTTCCTCCGGTCCGGGTGGATTTCTTTTATTCAGCAGACATCGATTCCGAGTATGGAGCACAGATCCGTGATACGGCGCGTGTTGTCCCCGTAGCATATGAAATAATGCTGCGACGTGACTTTCTCTGCAAATGCCCCGACGTCGTCTAGAAGAATTTCAAGAGCCGGCAGGCGGGGTGCCGGCTGCGTCCAGCCGGCTTCTTCCCATCTGCGCGGGCGCACGCCTCTGCAGAGAAGCATGTGCATCGAATATTTACCGCCTGTATAGGAAAGACGGCACATGGTCAGCTCGCCTTCCTTCAGTTCCGATACATTGAGGATACCCTGCGACAGTTCGCCGAAAGCCGCGGGGATCACGGTTGTTTCCCCTTCCGTAACCTCGGCGGGGATAAAGTCGGGAACTCCGGCAAGCACCCTGTCCGCGAAGAACTCGTAAAATTCCAGATAGCAGCCGCACTGGCCGATCAGTTCTTTTATAATCAGCTGTGTGACGCAGCCCAGGGAATCATTTTCGGGTACGACGCAGATGCCGTCGATATCCGCAAGCAGCATGAAAACAGGGGCCGGCGGATATCCGAGCAGCTTTTTCATTCCGTCGACATCCTTCAGCGAAACCGCCTTGTAGCCGCGCATGCGTGCGATATCGCGGACGGCGATATAATATCCCGCGGCTTTGCGGAGAGAAGAAGGGTCGGCTTCCTTCAGAAATCGCCATTTTTTAATATGACCGTTTATAATATCGCTGATCTCTTCTTCCGAAACCGACCGATATCGCTGCTCAACTTCAAGCATCTCAAAAGTTTCGATTTCTACGCCTGTCGTGCGTTTCAGCGATGGACCGTCATACAATGTGCCGTAGAGATTCATATCACGGTAGCCCATCATCCCCGCTTTGGTACGGCGAAGCGTTTTTGCGGCGGAAGCCGCGGCACAGTAATCGGCGACACGGGGAGCACGGGAGGGAAGTCCGGCGATCTCGTAAACAAAACGGAAACTATAACCGATATCGGACATTGTTTTGCGCAGCGCCGTCGTTCCCGCCTGGTCCGCCGTTGTTATCAGGCGTCCGTCTTCTTCCCAGCCGCAAAGCCCCCACAGCACCATCGGCAGATGCCTGAATTCTTCGGCAACTTTTATAACGGCGTGAGAGGGGATCCATCCGGCAATACACAGTATAAGCACGTCAAAATCAAAAGTTTTAAATTCCGCAACTGCATTTTTTATATCTTTTTCATCGGGATCGTCGGTGATCGGGTATACGGTGCGCAGTTCAAGTCCAAGATCCAGAAGGTTTTGCGCGGCTTTGGAGCACTTTCGGACGAGAATATCGCGCGGCGTATTGATTTCGCCGAATCCGGCAAAAGCGACGGAAGGTGATTTTATCATGTCGGTTCTTCTCCTTGCTGAGTCCGGGTGTTGTTTCAGGCCGGATGATAATCAGGATATTTTTTTTATTTCATTAAGAAGCTTAAGTGTTTCCTCAACAAGTTCCTGACCGCCCTCCGGTGACACAACATTGCAGAAAAGACAGGCGCTGTATCCTTTGTTTTCCGCACCGCGTTCGGTGGCGAGATAGGATCCGCCGTCGGGTCCGGGAACGCCTGCAAGCTGCACAATAAAAGTCTGCTCGAAAGGAGAACGCGCCTGTATGCGGTGCATGAAGTCCATATACAGTTCAAAACGGTTGGATGCAAAGGCGATATCGCCGATATGAAGCACATGAAGTTCCATCGGAAGCTTCGGCTCCTTATCAAACTCGTTGTATCGCTGGATAATCCGTTCGAATCTGTTTCGCTGAGCCTCGAGCGAGGAGTTAAAAGTCAGCAGTTCCGTGGGTGAAGCCCCTTCTGTTTTAAACGGAACTTCTTTCAGCTTCTTTAAAGCGTCCGTACAGAAAGCCAGTTCCTCGTCCGATATGGGGCGCTTGGACAGCAGGACTGTTTCCGTCCGGTGATTCACCTTCACGTCGGTTTTTATATCGTTTTTTGCCCAGGATAAAACCTCGTCGAAAGCGGCGGAAATTCGCTCCGCGATGTCTTTTCTTGCCGCCAGTTCGGTTTCATTCATTCCGTATTTTAAACGGAATCTTCTGTCCTGCGCTTTTTTATAGTGCAGAATACGCGGGGAAAGATCCCCGCCCGCCGCGCATTGGGGGAGGATAAAGATGTTTCCGTGCCGGGCACGTATGGCGGTGCGGACGTCATGCCAGAAGTCGGCCGACAGACGATGCTCGTGTTCCGAATTCTGCGAAGGGCTGGGAACGTTGATGACGGCTCCCGTCAGTTTTCCGCCGGCATCGAAAGTATATAATATATTGATAAAATGGTCCGACCCGGCTTCATATCCCGAAAAATTTTCGTCGTTTGTATTTCCGTACATGACCCCGTGTCCGTTCACCATGTAGCCGGTTGCCATGCTTCCGGGACGCTTTGACGTGTCGTCAAAGTAAAGCACGCGGCGGCTGTGTGAAACAACGGCATAGCCGTACCCGTACGCAATACCGCCGGGAACCCTTTTTTCCCAGGCTTCGCAGACCGCGTCCGCCGCCTGCCCTGACAGAAAGTCACGGTATTCATCACCCGAAGCTATTTTAATACCCACATCGGGCATTGCGCCGCCGGACCTGCCGTTCGATTTGCTGTCTACCCATCCGGTATCCGAATAATGGCTTGCTCCGGTGTGAGCATGCGTGGCATTCATAAGTATTTTTTCGGTTTTGATCGCGGGATTTTTCGCGGCTACTTTCGCCCGGATTTCATCCAGCAGGAAGCAGCGGATGACAACAAGGTCCGCGGATAAAAAAATGACCGAGTCCCTGCCGTCATCGACGGCAAGCGCGCTTACGAAAAGCGGGTCCATAATTCCCTGCGAGATCCGCATATGAAACTGTCCCGGTATGTTAACCGGTTTTTCTGTGGAAACATCGCGCTGAGCCCATCCGATTAGAAGCTGTGACATAACATATCCCCTTTACATCTGATCTTTTTTATGGATTCTTTCATATTGCCTTCGTATAGGTTTCGGATAATTTACGTATAATATTATAGCATAAAATTAACAAAATGTCAACAGAATTATAAGGCGATTATGCTATGCTAAGTGCATCCGTTCTGAAAACACGGGGGTATTGGGTGATGGAATATAACGCGGACCAGCGGCGGGAAAAAATACTGGAACTTCTCGGGGAAAAAGGAGAAGTCAGGGTGAGCAGTCTCAGTGCCCTCTTCGGTATTTCCGAGGTGACGGTGAGGGGAGATCTGGAATTTCTGTCCCTTCAGGGACTGCTGTCAAGGGTGCACGGCGGTGCCGTCAGTTCGTCCAAGCTATACCATGAGATGGACCTGAAAGAGCGTCTTTCGGCAAACGAAACCGAAAAAAAGATTATCGCCGAAAGGGTCGCCTCCATGATACACGACAACGACAGTATCATGCTTAATTCGGGAACCACCATGACCTATGTGCTGCGTGCCCTCCGCAACAGGCATAATCTGACTCTGGTTACAAATTCTCTTCCCATCGCAGCGGAAGCCTCCACCTATAAAAGTTTTAATGTCATGCTTCTGGGAGGTCTCATCAATCCCAAATTCCTTTTCACTTACGGAGACGACGCACTTCGTCAGCTGTCCTGCTATCATGCGGACAAACTGGTGCTTTCGGTGGACGGAATCGACCGCGAATGCGGTCTGACCCTGTATTATGCCAATGAAACCGAAATATCGAGGCGCATGATAGCGCAGTCCGCTTCGGTTATTATTGCCGCCGACTACTCGAAAATCGGACGCGTCGCGTTTGCCGACATAGCTCCCGTAACCTGTGCCGATTGTATCGTGACAAATTCGAGCGCTTCGCCCGACCATCTTTCGGATCTTCGCGGGGCGGGTGTGACGGTTGTGGCGGTATAAAGATTGAGTAAAACGGATTCGCGTGATCTGCCGGGATCCGGGAGCAGAAAACCGTCGGCATGCACGATGAAATATGATAAAAAGCCGACTGCGAAAAGAGCACTGCAGTCGGTTTTTTGTTATTCTATATAAAGCGGGTGATATGTATTCCGGGTCCGGACGTTCCGGTCATTCTTCCAGGCGCTGCTCCGCCGGAGGTGTTTTCCGGTTCATCAAAACGCTGCTGAGCCGGGCGGTGATATAAAGCATGATGGCAGCTTCGGCTATACGGAATACGGTGTCCTGCGTGGAAGAACGGAATCCGGTAAAAGTCAGGATCAGGTCGGAAACGGAAGACAGCGAGATGAAAAGGATTGCGAGCAGCGATGCCGGCAGATAAAAGCGCGGCCGGGGCTTATCGAGCAGATATCGCAATTCAAATATAAAATAAAGCATAACCGTAATCAGCGAAAGCTGATTCAGGATACGCACAGGGCTGTTTAAGGGAGACGACATGTCGAAATAAATACACATGAGGTAAAGCGCCGCCCAGATCACGGTAAAAAATCCGCATATTATAAGTATGTTTTTTTTCGGATTTCCGGTCAGCGCCGTGATTATAAAATAAACGGCTGCCGGAACGGCGGTTATAAAAACAGCGGCGCGCAGAGATGTCATACCGGAATATACTCCCGTCACATAGTAGTATATATTAAACAGAACAGCTGCACCGAGTTGTAATCCGCCCAATATCGCAGTGAAGACAACAAAACGGCCGGGAGCGGGCAGTATTTTCATGACGGTGTTGTTTTTCGTTATAAAATAGGAAGAGGCGCAGAAAAGCGCAGCAGCAAATACGGCAATATAAAAAACCAAGGGTAAAAAAGTGCCTGTATGATAAAGATTGAGCTTTTCGTCATAATTCGAGGTAAAAAGAAATGCCTGTATCAGCGCCGCCGCCGCTGATGCCAATAAAGTCAGGATGAAAAACAGCTTTGGAGCAGCAGACTTTTTTGTTTCGGTTTCCATGAAAGCGAATACCTTCCGTCATATAAATTTCTTTGGGGATATCCTGATATCGGATTTTTGATATATAATATATAATATACGATTATATCACCGGTTTTTTTAAATATCAAGGGAATAATATTAATATCGGATTATATAAACGGCGTTTACCGCTAAAAAAACCGAATTCAATATAAATTAACATTTTGGTAAACAACATCCGCATATATAATGTATAATGTTTATTCGGAAGAGGAAATATCCGATGAAGTAAAGTATATCCTTCCATATAAAAAAACTAAAAGAGGTATTTGAAATGACTAAAAATGTAGGTGTTCTGGGCTTCGCGCACGGTCATGTCATGGCATACGGCGGAGCATGGGTTCGCAATCCGGAAATGGGCGTCAGGATAGCCGCCGGCTGGGATCATGACGAAGCAAGACTTACAAACTGCGCGGCGCAGCTGGGAGGAATAGCAAAGGCGGCGTCGGCCGAAGAGCTGCTCTCGATGGACATCGATGCGGTCGTTATTTCATCCGAAACTCTTTTTCATGCCGAACTCGCGGAAGCTGCGGCAGCGGCAGGAAAAGCCATCATCTGTTATAAACCGATGGCGCTGACTTTAGCGCAGGCCGACAGAATCGTAGCTGCGGTCGAAAAATACAAGGTTCCTTTTACAATGGGCTTTCAGATGAGAGTCGACCCTCAGAATATCAAAATAAAAGAACTCATCGGTTCCGGGGAAATCGGCGGTATCTATATGTATCGCCGCCGTCACGGGCTTTCGACGCATACATGGGGCGGTTTCAAAGACACATGGCACAACAATCCGAAATATAACCGTGATATTTTCGCCGACGATTCGTCACATCCGATAGATATGCTTAACTGGATTTTCGGAGTTCCGGAAACCGTCAGCGCGGAGCTTTCAACTATGCACTCACCCGACGTTCCCAATGACAACGGTATCGCCCTGTACAAATACGCAAACGGCATGATTGCCGAAATATCCTGCCCGTTTTCCTGTTCCGCTTCCGAGATAACCACCGAAGTATACGGAGGCAAAGGCTCGATTCAACAGTATTACGGCGACGGTCCCGGCACGCGCCTCCCCCGCGCCGAAGGGCAGGCAGGACTTAAATGGTTCGTTGAGGGAAACAGCATATGGACGGACAGCGGTATACCGAGTCCTGCGGGTCACGGCGAGCGGCTTGGTGCCCAGGCACAGCCTTTTGCGGATTTTCTGTTCGGCAGAAGAGGCCCGATCTGTTCCGTATATGAAGGCCGCGACTCGCTCCGTATGGTTCTCGCCTGTTACCTCTCTGCAAGAGAAGGAAAGCGCGTCCGTATAGATGACCCGCGCATATACGAAATATAACCGACAGAGCAGCGGTTTTTGTCGGTATTTATAATACGCGGTTCAATCACAACGAATATCCGACAGGAATGAAACTCATATTATGAAAAAAACAGCCTCAGTATTTTTGCTTTCTATCCTGATTGTGCTTTATACAATGTCCTATGTTCGCATAAGCGCCGAGCAGGACGTCCCTCCGCCGGCCGAAACCGAACCGGAAACAACGGTCAAGGTCATTGACATACCGAAACCCGAGACAACGACAGAACAGGAAACCGAAACGGAAACCGAAACGGAGCCGGAAACGACTCTGCTGCCGCCCGTTGAGGAAACCACCGGAGAAACGGCGGAAACCGAACCGGTGACCGTTCCTCCGGCCGAAACGACCGTACCGGTTCCGGCCGAAACGACAGCCGGAGTTACCGAACCGGAGACCGCTCGTGAAACCGTTCCGCCTCCCGAAACCATCTGGCAGGAAACCCGTGCGCCTTTGATCATCCTGAGAGAACCTCAGGATAAGGGTGTGGCGAGGGTGACCGTAGCACTAAACCCACCCGAAACCATTAAGCCCCAAAAAGCGGCTCCGGCTGCGGTTCCGGCGCAGACGTCTGCGGCAAACGCGGTCACGACGGCGGCATTTGCCGCGACGGCTGCCGAAACCGGGGCTGATACGGCCGGCACTGCCGAACCCGAAACCTCATCTGCCGAAACGGCTGTCACCGTAACGGAAGAGACGGCCGGTTCAGCGGCAGGTTCCGGACCGGAACTTACCGCACGCAGCGCCGTGGTTATCGGCGCCGGTTCGGCTGTTGTAACGGCCCTGCTTTTTATCTACAGATTTGCGAAACGCCCTTGAAATAAGCGGCATATAAAAAGACGGCGGAGAACGGGCTGCGTTCGTCGCCGTCTTTTTTAATAGTCATAAAAATCAAAGGACGCTTTTTTCGCCGTATGCGGCGCGGATGTCCGAAATAAGCGCTTCGGCGTCATCACGGCGCGTAGCCCAGCTTGTACAGATGCGGACCGCCGTTTCTCCGTCCAGCGATTCAATATGGCTGAAAATATATTTTTTGTTCAGGCTGCTCAGGATGTCGTCGGGAAATACAGGGAAAAGCTGGTTTGTCGGAGAGTCTGCTAAAAAACGTATCCCGAGGCTGCGGAGGGTATTGCGGATCATATCCGACAGGCGGACCGCATGTGCGGATATGCTTTTATATAATCCGTTTTCAAACAGTGTTTCAAACTGTATGCCCAGCAGCCGTCCTTTAGCGAGCAGTCCCCCCTTCTGTTTTATGATGTAACGGAAATCCTCTTTTAAAAACGGAACGGTTATGACTGCCGCTTCACCGAAAAGCGCCCCGACCTTGGTGCCGCCGATCGTAAAAACATCGCAAAGCCGTGCAATATCGGAAAGAGTAAGGTCGTTTTCGGAGGAAGCTAGTCCGTAGCCCAGACGGGCGCCGTCCAGATAAAGATACAACCCGAAGTTCCGGCAGACCTCGCTTATTGCGTTAAGTTCCGCTTTTGAATAGATTGTGCCCAGTTCGGTCGGAAAAGAAATATAAACCATTTTCGGCAGGACGATATGTTCTCTCGCCTCGTCTTTCCGATGAGCTTCACAGGCTTTTTTTATCTGACCTGCGGTTATTTTGCCGTCATATGTCGGAAGGGACAACACTTTGTGGCCTGTCGCCTCGACGGCTCCGCTTTCGTGAACATTGATATGGCCTGTCGCGGCGCAAAGGACTCCCTGATGGGGGCGCAGAGCGGCTGATATAACGGTCAGATTGACCTGAGTTCCCCCCACAAGAAAATGTATGTCGATGTCTTCCCGTCCGCATTCCCTTTTTATATAGGAGCGCGCGAGTTCACAGTGCACGTCTTCTCCGTAACCGGGAGTCTGTTCGTAATTGGTTTCGGAAAGCCGGGAGAGTATATCCGGATGGGCGCCTTCGTTATAGTCGCAGTTAAACATGATCATATGCGATTCCCCGCTTTTTTTATTATAGTTTTTTATTGCGTGCTTTGTTTTTGACGTTCATCAGGATCACCGCGAAAACTACAAGCATTATGCCGGCCACACCCTCCGGTGTGAGTTTTTCACCGAAAACCGCAGCGCCTGCAAGGGTTGCGACTACAGGTTCCACCGAAGCCATGACAGAAGCCCTGCCCGATTCTGTTTTTGCAAGGCCTGCCGTATAGAGCACATACGGCAGGGCCGCGGTAATCAGACCGAACAGTATACCGTACAATATCCGGGAGATATCGGGCAAAAGGTCACCTGAAACGATTTTTGTTGTAAAATCCCGCAGTCCGAACAGCGGCAGTATTCCCAAACAGGCAAAGATAAAAGTATAAGAGGCAATAGTGAGCGGGTGATATCCGTAATTTATAGCGTATCGTCCGAAAATGCTGTACAGAGCGTAACCCAGAGCCGATAACAGTCCGCTGATGATGGCGGCGGCAGGTATTCTGTCTCCGCTGCCTATGATTCCGGTGACGAGAACACAGCCACCCAGTGCCAGAAGGCAGGCGGCTGTTTTAATCAATGTAATTTTTTCGCGGAACAAAAGCGCACTCATCAGCATGACCATGGCCGGAGCCATATAAAGCAGAACCGCAGCTGCGGAAAGAGATACCTCTTCTATCGTCCGGAAATAGCAGTATGTAAAAACCACGATGCTGACCAGTCCTGTTCCGAGAAAGCACCAGATATGACGAAAGCGGATACGAAGAAGCCTCCTGTTAAAAAGCAGGAGCCCCGAAGACAAAACAATCGCCGTGACAAAAATCCGCACAGCCGCGATCTGTATGGAGGTCATGCCGGTTTCGGAAAGTCTGCGGACAAAGATGCCTACCGTACCCCAGAGGCACCCGGCTGCAAGGACGAAGAAAGTTCCAGCAAGTTTTTTCATAAATCGTTTGTTTACATTTCTTTCTGTTGATTTATACCCAACGGATCATATTTTCACGGACAGACAAAAACCGCGGAGCCGAAATGATCCTCATAGTATACGGTTATTTCGTCATTCGCTTTGCTGTATTCAAAACCATCCGAATCCCTGAAAACCGCGTAGCGCGGATTGTCCGACATAGGCAGAAAGAGTTTGCGGACTCTGCCGTTTCCTCTCCTGCTTACGGAGTTTCCGCTCCGCTTTTTTATCGGATCGGGCTGATGGAATGCAATCAATTAAAAAGAGGAGCGGCATCTTCCCGAAGCGGTTCCGTATGTCTGTCAGTCGGCAGATTGCGGCCATTGAGTCCGAAATATTTCAGACCGGAACCCGCCGCGGCATTCATAATCGGAATAACCAAACCGTATAAATCCTCTTTTAAGTTCCTGATTTCATGGATATCGATTCCCTTGTTTTTCAGACTGCGTCAATTATAACACAGGTATAAAAAAAATGAAACCGAAAAACAAAAAACATCTTGAGGAATTTTTTTTATGGGTTCTATCTATATCAACCCTGTCCTGTTTACCGACAGGCCCGATGAAATCCGTTCTCCCGCCGAAAACAAGACCTACGATTTACTCGGGAAATTAAAAATCGAATATGTGAGGATCGACCACGGCGCCGCAATGACAATCGGTGACTGCGAAGAAGTGGACGCGTTCCTCGGCGTCCGGATGTGCAAAAACCTGTTTTTATGCAACAGACAACAGACCGGATTCTATTTTTTGATGCTGCCCGGCAACAAGCGCTTCAGCACAAAGAACCTGTCCTCTCAGCTTGGTTTGGCGAGACTTTCGTTTGCCGGCGGCGAAGATATGAATCGTTTGCTCGGGGTCGGTCCGGGATCGCTATCCGTGCTCGGACTCGCCTTCGATACCGGACGCCGCGTTACACTATGCATCGATTCCGAACTTTATGCAGGTGCATATATCGGATGTCATCCGTGTGCCAACACCACCAGTCTTAAAATCAAAACCGCCGACCTGCTGGATGTTTTTCTCCGACACACCGGACATAAGGCGCAAAAGGTGATCCTGGACAGTTGAAAAACGCTTATTAAATTTACATAAGCGTAACAATCTATATCGTTGCAATTTAATTTGTTTTATGATATAATCTTTTTATATGAAAACGGATATTTTAAGCATGGGCAGGAACGCCGTCACCGAACTGCTCGCGGAACTCGGCGAGCCCGCGTGGCGTGCCGGCCAAATCATCGAATGGGCGTGGCGCGGCACGGATTTTGACGGAATGACAAACCTGCCTTTGAATCTGCGTGAGAAATTAAGCGAACGCGCAACATTGAACCTGCCTCAAACCGAATTGAAACTGGTTTCATCGGTTGACGGCACCGTAAAATATCTCTTTCGTCTGGCAGACGGCGAGATGATAGAAAGCGTAGTCATGCGCTATCGTCACGGTAATACGATATGTGTATCAAGTCAGGCGGGCTGTCGTATGGGCTGCCGTTTTTGTGCTTCAAACACAGGCGGGACCGCGCGCAATCTGGAAGTGTCCGAGATGCTCGGACAGGTAATCGCGGCGCAAAAAGATACGGGAGAACGTATCGACGGGATCGTTCTGATGGGGATCGGCGAACCTCTTGATAATTATGACAATGTAGTGCGTTTTATCAGATCTGTTTCGGCGGAAGACGGTTTAAACATCAGCTGCCGGCGTATCTCGCTTTCCACATGCGGGCTGGCAGATAAAATATACAGGCTTGCCGAAGAGGATTTACAGATAACGCTTTCGGTGTCGCTTCATGCTTCTTCCGATGAAGAGCGCAGCGCGCTGATGCCGGTCAACAACAAGTGGAATCTCGAAGCGCTGCTCAGAGCCTGCCGGACGTATTTCGATAAAACCGGACGGCGGATTTCTTTTGAATATACACTGATTGCCGGGTTAAATGACACGCCGGTTCATGCCAAACGGCTGGCATCCCTGCTTCACGGCTTTTTCGGAAGGACCGCTCCTTTTCATGTCAATCTTATTTCGCTGAATGAAGTTGAAGGGCGCAGTTATGTCAGAAGCGATGCGGCAGCCCGTTTTGCAAGGGAACTTGAAGGCCTTCGGGTCAATGCCACGATCCGCAGGAACCTCGGTCCCGATATAAGTGCTTCCTGCGGACAGCTGCGTGCCCGAACCGCCGAAAGAAGAACCGATCAGGATCAGCCCGGACAACAGTAAACAATAAACAGATATAAAGCTACAAACACCTTTCCACCGCTTTATTATAAAACGGTATTTCAGGGGGTAAGCATTCATGTTATACTTCGGTAAAAGCGATACGGGCAGAAAGCGTTCCGCAAATCAGGACTGCTTTACCGTTATCGAACTGAGAGAGGATATTCTGCTGACGGTCGTTTGCGACGGTATGGGCGGAGCCGCCGGCGGTAATATCGCAGCCCAAACCGCAAGCAAGGTTTTTTCCGAGAGCATAACCCGCAGCATCCCGGGCCTCCTGCAGGACCTTTCCGGCGAAAACATCGCATGCGGTATAAAATCCGCTATGACCGAAGCCGCTTCCGAGGCGAATTCCGCCGTCTTCGCCATGGCGAAGGAGAACCCCGAACTTACCGGGATGGGAACCACGCTTATCTCTGCGCTGGTATTCGGTAAAAAGGCATATATTGTCAACATCGGAGACAGCCGGCTTTATACGCTGACCGATACCGAAATCAAAAAAGTCACACACGATCATTCTTATGTGCAGTATCTTGTCGATATGGGACAGCTGACAGCCGAAGAAGCGGCGAAAAGCCCTCACCGCAACATCATCACCCGTGCAATAGGAAGCGATAGTTCGGTGGAAGCAGATGTCTACACGGCGGAACTGTCGGCAGAAAATATCCGGTACATTCTGCTCTGTTCGGACGGACTTACAAATTATGTAACCGAGAAAGAGATACACGCCGTTATGTCACGGGACAGACGGGAAGAGGACAGAGCGTCGCTCGAAGCGAAAGTGACTGAACTTATCGGCCTTGCAAACAAGGCCGGGGGCGGTGACAACATCACCGCGCTTGTTGTTAAAGCATAAATAGAACCGGTATATTTTCCGATTTTCAATATACCGCAAAGGGAGCTTGATATGGACACATTTGACAAATACATCGGTCAGATCTTTGACCGGCGCTATAAAATTGTCAAAATAATCGGAGTAGGCGGAATGGCGGTCGTTTTTGAAGCGGTCGATACGGTGATGAAGCGAACTGTTGCCGTAAAAATGCTGAAAGACGAGATCGCAAATGACGTTCAGTCCGTTAAGCGTTTTATAAACGAGTCAAAAGCGGTATCAATGCTTTCTCATCCGAATATTGTGAGTATTTACGACGTTTCGGTCAAAGAAAATTTAAAGTATATCGTCATGGAACGGGTCGAGGGTATCACTTTAAAGAATTACATGAATAAAAAAGGCGCTCTGAATTTTAAAGAAATAATCAGTTATACGGAACAGATATTAAAAGCACTCGAACATGCGCATCAAAAGGGGATCATTCACCGCGATATCAAGCCGCAGAATATTATGCTTTTAAAAAACGGACGCATAAAGGTCGCGGATTTCGGAATTGCCAAACTGCCGAACGCCGAGACCGTAACAATGACCGACAAAGCGATAGGAACCGTGTTTTATATAAGCCCCGAACAGGCGTCGGGAAAACCCATCGATCCCCGCAGTGATCTGTATTCGCTTGGCGTAGTGATGTATGAAATGGCCACGGGAAAACTTCCGTTTACGGCGGACAGTCCTGTTTCGGTTGCTCTGATGCAGGTAAGTACGCTTCCGAAACGTCCGCGGGACTTAAATCCTTCTATACCGGCGGGGCTTGAACAAATTATACTCTCGGCAATGGAAAAATCACCCGACCGGCGGTTTCAGTCGGCGTCTCTGATGCTGCGGCATATTGCGCAGATCAAATCCAATCCGGAGTATATCTTCAGGATACGCCGGCCGGAAGCGGAAAACGGAACTCAGGAGCCAAAGACCGGCCGTCCGGTTCAGAATACGCAGCGCCGTCATCAAAGCCGGTCCATGCTTCCCATTATTGCGGGGGTTACGGCTGCTTTTATCATTGTGATAGGCATCAGCGGCTTTTATGTTTTTAATATGCTGTTTAATGCCGACAGCAGCCTTACCGCGCAAACGATAGAAATAAAATCCTATATAGGGGAAATATACGGTGAAGAGCTCAAAGCCGAGTTTGACCGCGCTGATTATTACCGTATTGAGACGGAATATGTATACAGTTCCGAACACGGTGAAAATACGATCATAGAGCAGGATCCCTCACCGGGTGAAAAGCGAAAAGTACTGGCAGGCCGTCAGTATTGCGACCTTAAGTTTACGGTCAGCCGCGGAGTGCAGAAGGTTATTCTTCCCGATTTTACGATTCTGGAATACCGGATGGTTCAGAACGAACTCCGCGGACTCAATCTCAAACCCATAACCACACATGAATTCAACGATACCGTGCAGCTCGGTTATGTGATCAAAACAGAACCCGCTGCGGGAACCGAACTTGTTGCCGGAGATCCGGTTACACTGTTTGTAAGCAAAGGTCCGGATATCAAATACATTTCGGTCCCCGATTTTACCGGAATGACCGAGGAAAAAGCAATGTCGGTACTCACCTCAAACGATCTGATACTCGGGCAGGTGACTTATGAACCCTCGGATACGGTCGAAAAGGGTAAAATAATTTCACAGAGCCGCACCCCTTATTCGGAGGTTCCGTCACATTCGACCAAAATCGATTTTGTAGTCAGTTCGGGCAGCGGCTGACGCAGCCCGTAACCTGCAGAGCCGGATGCCATAAAGCGTCCGGCTTTTTTTCGGATATGTACTGTTAACAAAAAAGTTGTCGAATCCATATTGATTTTAACCGTAAAAAAGCTTATAATAATAAAAACAATACAAAGATAGGAGAAATATATGTCAAAAAACGAAAGTGCATATGCTCTGTCGCACGAAGTCGAGAGCATGTGCACCGTCGCCAAGGGTCCGCATCACGGACCTGCTCCCATACCCGAAGAGGGCAGATGGGTAAAACCCTATGAAATCAAAGACATATCCGGCCTTTCTCACGGCATCGGCTGGTGCGCGCCGCAGCAGGGCTGCTGTAAACTTACGCTCAATGTAAAAGAAGGCATTATTCACGAGGCGCTTGTTGAAACTTTGGGCTGTTCCGGTATGACGCACTCGGCAGCTATGGCGGGAGAAATTCTGCAGGGAAAAACAATCCTCGAAGCTCTGAACACCGACCTGGTTTGCGATGCCATAAACGTTGCCATGCGCGAAATTTTCAAACAGCTGGTATACGGACGCACGCAGACGGCGTTCTCCGAAGGAGGACTACCCATCGGTGCTTCGCTTGAGGACCTCGGCAAAGGCCTGCGCTCTCAGGTCGGCACTATTTTCGCTACGCTGGCCAAAGGCGTCCGCTACCTGGAAATTGCGGAAGGCTATATTCTCGAAACCGGTCTTGACGAAAACGATGAAGTAATCGGATATAAATTCATACACCTCGGCAAGATGATGGACGACATCAAATCCGGAACCGAACCCGCCGCTGCATATAAGAACAATATCAAAACATACGGCAGATATGCCGACGCGGTCAGATACATCGACCCGCGCAAACAATAAGAAAGGAGGATCCGTATTTTATGTCGAACAACGTACAATTCGAAGGTAAAGCGAGAAGAATGGCGGGCATCGAAAAATGCCTTGCCGAATACGGTATCGCCGATCTTGAGGCCGCGCGGACCATGTGTCAGGAAGCCGGCATCCATGTTGACGAAATAGTTAAAAGCGTGCAGCCTATCGCATTTGAGAATGCAGGGTGGGCTTATACGCTGGGCTGTGCCGTCGCGCTGAAAAAAGGGATCCGGAACGCTGCGGACGCGGCCGAAGCCATAGGGATCGGTCTTCAGGCTTTCTGTATTCCCGGATCGGTGGCGGAGAGCCGAAAAGTCGGCATCGGTCACGGAAATCTGGCGGCGATGCTGCTTCGAGAAGAGACAAAATGCTTCTGTTTCCTCGCGGGACACGAATCCTTTGCAGCGGCTGAGGGCGCCATAGGGATTGCGCGCAGCGCGAATAAAGTCAGAACCGCACCCCTTCGCGTCATACTCAACGGGCTGGGCAAAGACGCCGCATTTATCATTTCGCGCATCAACGGATTCACCTATGTTGAAACCGAATATGACTTTTATACCGACACCCTGAACATTGTCCGCGAGAAAGCTTATTCGACCGGTGAAAAAAGCAAAGTCCGCGTTTACGGCGCAAACGATGTGCTTGAGGGCGTTGCCATTATGAAAGCCGAAGATGTGGATGTCTCCATAACCGGAAACTCCACGAATCCGACCCGTTTCCAGCACCTGGTCGCCGGAACCTATAAGAAATGGTCCTATGAATCCGGCAAGAAATACTTTTCCGTAGCCTCGGGAGGCGGAACCGGACGCACGCTTCATCCCGACAATATGGCTGCCGGACCCGCGTCCTACGGTCTTACCGACTCGATGGGCAGGATGCACGGCGACGCTCAGTTTGCCGGATCGTCCTCAGTTCCCGCTCATGTCGAAATGATGGGGCTGATCGGTATGGGAAACAATCCGATGGTCGGCGCTACCGTTGCCGTTGCCGTTGCCGTCGAAGAAACCTCCAGGGGCAGATAATACATAAAAAAGAAAGTCATTCTCCGGTTTTATGGAAGAAACCGGAGAATGATTCTGTTTAGGTATCCCATCCTGTCAGATTCGGGATTTTATCGTCTCAGTCCGGGGAACAGCTCATATACCCCAGCTTCGCAGGATCTGACGGCTTTCCTTCAGATCCTCAAGCGGTTCTCGCAGATGCGTATCCTGTTCGATAAATATCCATTCGCCGTAACCGCGTCTGAGCAATTCCTTTACGAAGCCTTCATTGTCTATATCATAATTGCCCTGACGCAAACCGCAGAATCGTCCTTCCCGTATGTTTTTCGTCAACGGATCGTTTATATGCCATTCTTTTATATGAACGGCTTTTACCCGCTCGAAATATTTCGCAAGGATATACAGGATATCTCCGCCGGCAACCGCGAGATGCGCTGTATCAAGGATAAGGCCGGTTCCCGGACAGCGTGCAAGAAATTCTTCCAGCTGCTCCTGACTTTCGACAAGCGAGCCCAGATGGTTGTGGACCGCAGGGCAAATGCCGTATCGGGCGCAGGCCTCTTCGAGATAACTCACTGTTCGGCAGTAATCGTCAAAGGAGGACACGAAGGGAGATTTATCCGCCCAGATGTATTTTTTCCCGAATGCTGCCGTCAGTTTGATCGATTGTTCGGTGTCTTCGGCTTCAACCGTAGAAAAACTCATTCTGCGTTCGGCGAGAACGATCAGCTTTTGACAGGCATCCGTGTAATTCCGCGGAGACATCCTTTCGATGCCGTCGTATCCGATCTTTGCGAGCGCGTCCATACGCGCGGAATAGTCATAAAATCCGCCGTAATAACAATTCATGCCGTAGTCGGCCACACCTGTTCTGATCATAGAAATAATTCCTTCTCATTAATAATATATAACGTGTAATTTATAATGCAACGCGTCCCTGTTTTACCTTTGCGATCACTTCCATGACCGCAAGCGCCTGTTCCTTTGTGATGCGGTAGGGTTTTATTCCGTTATAATCTTCATAGACAGCTTTCCAAACCTGATCGAGCCTCACGTGTTCGGTCGGAATCGTTTCGGTTGTCCAGGATATATCACCGCTGTTGGCGAAATATTCGCCGGGTGTCCCCTCATTCGCCTCAAACTTGATGATGCTGAAGTCACGGTTCACATATTTCAGTTCGGTGCGGTCGTCATACATTTCGAACGAACCCCTCGAACCGTATGCCGTATAAAGCGGCAGACTGAGCGCGCACCCTCCGCTTATCTCCAGATCGATAATCCTTTTGTTTTTTCCGGTAAAGACGGTTTTTATATGATCTTCGCAGTCTCCGCTGGCGTTGATCTGCTTTATATTATAAAATAAATCGGTATAGCCTTCGCCGAACACGAGCGCCTGGTCGATGATGTGCGGTCCCCAGTTGAGCAGCTGCCCTCCCCCGTATTTTCTTAATGTCTGCCAGTCGTTGCGTGTTTCAAACCCGCTGCGCGTAAGCCTGACTTCGAATACATCGCCGATGACTCCGGAATTAATGATCGCCAGAGCCTGATTAAACGGTCCCTCCCAGCGCCGGTTGTGCCGGATATACAGCTTCCTTCCGAGTTTCGCGCTTGTTTCGAAAATCAGCAGGGCTTCGCTTAAGTCGGCCGCCATCGGTTTTTCCAGCAGAACATGTTTTCCGGCTTCCATGCTCATGACAGCATGACGGCAGTGGTCGCACGAGCGGGTCGCGATATCGGCCATTTCAAAACCGTCATCCGCAAGAAAGTCCGTGATATTATAATAAGCCCGGCAGCCGTATCTGGCCGCAACCTCGTCGGCGCGTTCTTTTATCGAGTCACATACAGCCGAAATTTCAAAAAGATCGCGTGAGCCCTCCAGTTCATCGAGATGCATACCTCTTCCGGCTCTTCCGAGGCCGACTATTCCCAGTTTGATTTTCATTTTTTGCCTTTCTTTACGTTTTTGTTTTATTTTTATTTTAATAATCATGAGGCGGAAACCGGTTATTTATGCCTTAAAATCTTTTACAGGCCGCGTATCCGGCTGCCGCGGTCAATGCAGCCACAGGAGCTGTGTATGACGATCAATAACGATATGAAGCTTTACGGAGACGGAGAGCATGACGATACCGCGGGAATACAGGCCGGACTGGACCGCCGGGGAGAGGTAGCGATACCCGAAGGGAAATACCGTATTTCAGATTCGCTTGTTATCGGGGACGACACCGCGCTGGTCCTGTCGTTCGGAGCAGAGATCTTTCTTGCCGACGGAGCCTGCTGCTTTATGCTGAAAAACGAATGCTGCGGAAAAGAAAAAACGAACCGGCGCATTACGGTGGAGGGCGGTGTATGGAATGGCAACAACAGGGCGCAAAAACGCGGGAAAAACCATCCGGGCAAGCCGTATTTCATGGGGCCTGTCATGCGCTTTGAGAACATCGAGGATCTGAATATCAGAAATTTAACCGTGAAGGATCCGGAAAGTTATGCGATGCAGATTACAGGCGCCGACAGATTCACGGTTGAAAACATCACCTTCGATTATAATATGCTGCGTCCGAATATGGACGGGGTTCATATACAGGGGCGGGCCCGAAACGGTTTTATCCGTAATATCAAAGGAGCGACAAACGACGACCTGGTAGCTCTGAACTGTGACGATGCTTATGACGACGGAAACAACCTCAATGTAAAGCAGGGAATCATAGAAAATATTTCAGTCGACAGCCTTTATGCGGATAACGGG
Source organism: uncultured Lachnospiraceae bacterium (assembly GCA_964628455.1). Taxonomy (GTDB): domain Bacteria; phylum Bacillota; class Clostridia; order Oscillospirales; family CAG-272; genus JAQVWU01. Next base: position 14,960 of record CAZVPD010000003.1, on the reverse strand, counting down.
TATACAGCGGTCCGGCTGCTTTCCTGCGGCAGCCCCATGAAAAACGTTTCTGTCCGCAATATCTTCGGCACCTATCGTTTTTACGGAATTTCTTTCACGCATCACAACATCGTTCCGGGAGCTCCGTCCCTGTTTGACGGCATTTCAATTGAGAATGTATTCTGTTCGAAGCATCCGCAGCAGCCTGACGCCGACAGACGCTTTATCGACAGCGTGGATATCCCTTACGGGAAGGGAACACATGAAAAATCGATAAAATACAATCCCGTCATATGGTTTGCGGAAGGCATCAGATGCGGAAATGTTTCGATTTCCGGTGTTTACAGGAATGAAGAAGCGGAAACCGAGGCGCCAACGATACAGATTGACCGGAATGTTGTGATTGAGCATCTTGTTTTAAACGATGTTCATCAGAAATTCTGCCGCTGTCCGGAAATCCCCCTGATAAAAAACGCCGGGGAGGTTAAAGAAATGCTGATCCGGTAAAAGCGAAAAAGTAAAACTCCTTTCTGCCCGCGTCGGATAAGAACGAAAAACGCTTTGGATCCGGCAGCCGGCTGTTATATGCGTAAAAAAAATTCCGCTTGAATATTCCATGATCCTGTGGTATAGTATGTTTAGTATGTTTAAATGCTTTTCTGCCCGTTAAATATATTAAACCGTAAAATTAAAATAAATATCCCGAGGAAACCTTTTTATGAAACAGCGCCTGACAATATTTTTTGTCTCGGTCATGATTATACTCACTCCCGTCTGCCTTGCCGTCTGGATATCCGCAGACAGCGGCGGAAAGATTCACGCGTCGGATATCTCCGGAGATCGGATACCCGGGGAGGAGACCCGCGACGCGGGGCTCGAGCCGGATGAAAACCTCACGGAGCCTCCCGTTACCCCCGATGAAGTTTTCGCGGTTCTCAGTGCCGGTGCAGAGCTTCCGTCATTTATGGATTATGGCTTTGTCCTGTGGCTTGAAAAAACAGCCGGAAGCGACGTATACAGACAGCTTATGCATAAAGCGTCCGCTGCGGATCTGGCGGACAGCATGTTCTGGTATGAAATCAGCGGTATGACGCTCCACACATTAAAAGACCTGTATACGGGAACGGCTGTCCCTTCGGGAAGCGAAAACGGCAAACCGGTTAAAATAGTTATGACAGGCGATGTATGCCTTGCGGATGACTGGGAAACGATGGCTGTTCTTGCGGAGAAAGGCGGAGTTCTTTCCGAATGCATCTCAGGCGGGCTGCTTGAACGCATGAATGCCGCGGACCTGACGCTGGTCAACAATGAGTTCGTTTTTTCCGACAGGGGAGAACCGCTGGAAAACAAATACTACACCTTCCGGTCCTCGCCTTCGAATGTGTCCCTTCTCGCCGAAATGGGCGTCGACATTGTTTCACTGGCTAACAACCACGTTTACGACTACGGGTCCGAAGCGTTTATCGATACGATCGAAACGCTTGAAGGCGCCGGAATCGAATATACCGGAGGCGGACGGACTATTGCCGATGCCTCGTCTCCGCGCTATTATATAGTAAACGGAATAAAAATAGCCTTTGTTGCCGCTACCAGAGCGGAAAAAATGCCCTTTACCCCCGAAGCCGGCGAATACAGGAGCGGGGTGCTGCGCACGTATAAACCGGACCGGTTTCTTGCGGTTATTTCCGAAGCAAAGGCGAACGCCGATTATGTCATAGCATATCCGCACTGGGGAACAGAAAATACGGATGCTCTTGAGAAAGCCCAGACAGAACAGGCGAAACAGTATATCGACGCGGGAGCCGATGCCGTGGTCGGTTCGCATCCCCACTGCCTGCAGGAGATCGAATTTTATAAAGGCAGGCCTATCGTATACAGTCTCGGCAATTTCTGGTTTAACCATGAGGACGGAGAGACCGCACTTCTCGAAATAACCGCCGACGGAAAAGGTCTCGCCGTAAAGGTCATACCCTGTCTTCAGACGGGAGGAGTAACCTCCTCGGCAGCCGGTACGGAAGACGGAATGCGCATACTCGGAACAATCGAAAGTCTTTCCTCCGAGATCGACATCGATGACAGCGGACGGGTTACAGCCGCTCCCGGCCGGTGATCTAAAGTCTCCCGTTATTCGAATATTCCAAATTTATTCTATAAAAATAAGGATGGTAACGATTATGACAGGCAAAGAACGCATATCGTGCATACTTCGGCATAAGCCTACCGACAGGATCGGCCTGTATGAACATTTTTGGGGCGATACCCACCGCGCGTGGACTTCGGGCGAGGACACCACCTCCGAAATAAAACCGGGCGAAGGTTTCGAAGACCATTTTAATTATGATCTGACAACCTGCTGGCCTTTCAATCTGTGCGCGGACCTTGATTTTGTTCCGTTTGTCGTTGCCGAAGATGAAGATACGGTAACCGCGAAGGACGGCAACTATGCCACCCTCCGCCGTCATAAAAAACACGATTCCACCCCTGAACACATCGCTTTTGATATAGACTGCCGTGAAAAATGGGATGAACTCATAAAACCCCGGCTTCTCGATCCGGCAAACTACCGTCGGCGCATCAACTTTGAGGCTTACAGGGGTGCCAAAGCATACGCGGCATCCAAAGAACGCTTCTTTTTCTGGAGCGGTGTCAATGTGTTTGAATGCATGCATCCGGTATGCGGTCATGTCGGGATGCTGATGGGTATGCTGGACGACCCCGAATGGGTGTCCGATATGACGAACACCTTCGCGGAACTGACGGTAAGTCTTCAGAAAATCCTTTTTGAGGAAGAGGGGAAACCCGACGGAGTCTGGTATTATGAGGATATGGGCTTTAAAAACGCTCCGTTCATGTCTCCCGAAATGTATGACGAGTTTATATATCCCGCACATAAACTCACCTGTGACTATGCGCACGGCATCGGACTTCCCGTGGTCATGCACTCCTGCGGTTTTGTGGAGCCGCTGCTCCCCGGCATGATCCGCGCGGGGATCGACGGGCTTCAGGTTATCGAAGTCAAAGCCGGCATGGACCTGCTGCGCATATTTAAAAACCACGGGGATAAAATCGCTCTCATCGGGGGGATAGACGTCCGCTGCCTTTATTCGAATGACAGGGCGATCATCGACGCGGAACTGGAGGCTAAAATACCCGTGGTCAAACAGGGACACGCTTATGTCCTGCACTCCGACCATTCTATTCCGAAAACGGTCCGTTACGAAACATACAAATATTTTATCGAAAAAGGACTGGCTCTGGGCAGCTATAATTAACGGCGGCGCCTTATCGTTATCCGTAAAGACATAAAATATGAAAAAGCAGACATTCCGGCAGATAAATTCCGGAGAATCGCCTGCTTTTTTTGTTTTATCCGTTTGGACCCCGCGGTTTCAGGCAAAAGACCTGGCTGTGTTTATCATCGCGGTCAAATTTTCATAGGGCACGTCGCATTGAATCTCCTGCGAGGCGCAGGTGATATAGCCGCCGTTTTCGCTCATCAGCCGTATCGTCTGTTCCGTTTCTTTTTTCACTTCTTCGGGTGTGCCGTATGGCAGTGTTTTCTGCGTGCTGATACCTCCCCAGAAAGTAAGCCTGTCACCGTATTTTTGCTTCAGTTCCTTCAGATCCATACATTCGGGCTGTACGGGATTCAGGATATCGACGCCCAGAAGCACCAGTTCTCCGATGAGTTTGGTGACGTTGCCGCAGGAGTGAACCATCACGTCCTTGTTAAAGGATTTTATCAGGTCATACTGTATTTTTTCACCTTTTCTGATCATGGTTTTCCAGGTTGCCGGAGACATGATCAGGTCGTTCTGCGTGCCCCAGTCGCTTCCGAGCAGTATCCCGTCAAGATGAGGGCAGGTTGCGATATTCGGCAGGATCTGCATGTTTGTATGGACGATATAATCGAGAAGCTTCTGCGCGAAGTCCGGAAAGCCCGCAAGGTCCGCGAGGAAATTTTCGATCCCCCTTGTAAAATAGGCTTTTTCCCAGTGACTGCCCCATATCAGAGCCGTCGTATAAACCTGATATTTATCGGCGAAAAATTCGGCTTTCGAATAAAAGGAACGGAAGTTCTCTTCGGTGTCATAACGGACGACCGCGGGCATCACCGGGGGTTCTTCTTCCGGTCTCGAATAGACGGGATCCGTATTCGCGTAATCCCAGTTCCACCACGGAAATCCCGGTTCTATCATGAAATTTCCCATCGAAAGTTCCACTGCCTGTGTGAAACTGATCCTGCCTTCTTTCAGATCGTCCGAAACTTCCTTACTGTAATAGTCTTTGAGCAGTCTTTCCCCGTATAGATTATACGCTTCACCGGTCAGGCGGATGCAATACGGGACTTTATCGGCGCTCTTATGCTTTACTGCCGAAAGCACATAGTCTCTTTTGGTCATAAAGCGCTCCTTCCGTCTGCCTTTTTTGCTTCGAAAAATTCAAGTTCCAATGGAAGGCTGAATGTATGGTCCGCCAGGGTGCTTCCGTCGGCAAAGACATATCCGCTTCCGAGGCGGACCGTCTTGTGTCTGACTCCTCCCCGGGGGGTCAGAACAGCCCTTGCGCTGCCGTCCTTCCAGTAAATATCGCAAAGGATGTTGCCGCGCGCGAGAAGTCCTTCGATTTTTCCCTGTGCCCATTTTCCCGGCAAAGCGGGAAGCAGAAAAATCTCATCATGCTGAGACTGGAGCAGCATTTCGTTGATCGCGGCGGGTATTCCCGTGTTGCCGTCTATCTGAAAGGGCGCGACTCTGAAATCATCGCATGCCGCAGGTCCCATTCTGCGCCAGTCGTTGTGAACAGTAAAGAAATTATTCATCAGGCAGGTACGTGCGATCGTACCGACGGCCTTTAAAGCCTCTTCGCCGCGCTGCATGCGGGCCATGACGCAGGACATGAAAACCATGGACCAGCTGCTCTGATCCTGAAGGCCGTGCTCCATTCTGAGTTCTTCAGCCCGGACGAATGCCGGATAGATCTCATCTTTTTCGGCGATCTCGCAGCCCGGAAAAACCGGATACAGATGGCTCTGGTGGCGGTGCCTGTAGTTTTCTCCGTAGAAATCATGCTGCCATTCCTTAACGGCACCGTCGGTGTTTATCCGGTAAGGGGCGATATGCGCCAGCATGTCACGCCATTTATCGCGTTTTTCCGCATACATGCCGGTGATTATGCTGCCGCTGATCAAATTCACCAGCAGTTCCTTCATCAGCGCCGTTTCGAGCGTCGCGTTCACCGAAATCTGCGCTTCATGGCCGGAGGGGGACATGTCCTTTATATTCTGCGCGCAGTTTTCCGGAGAGGTCGAGGGGTACAGCACATAATATCCGTTTTCCCCCGGGACGGCGAAGTCCTCATAAAACAGAGCGGCTTCATACATAAAGGGAAGCGCGTGCTTTTTTAAATATTCGGTGTCCTCCGTATAGCGGTAATAGTCCCAGAAATGCTGGGCAAACCAGGCGGCTCCTCCGGTCCAGTTCAGTATATGGGAAGCGCCGCATTTCGAAATGCCCGATTCCGGAGTGTTTACGGAGTTGATGTAGATGCCCCGGCAGCCGAAAAGCCTGCGCGCATTCTCCCTGAAGTCATCGGTAAATTTTTCCGTATAATCGAGCGCAAGGCGCAGATAAGAGGGCAAATTCCCGCTGAGCGCCTGCCAGTAGATCATTTCGAAATTGATGTTGTACATATAGATCGCCCAGAAGCAGTTGTATGTGCCGTTCCATAAACCGACCAGATGACAGGGCAGCGTATCTTTATCCGAAGAGGAGCAGACAAACAGATACCTGCCGTAGGCATACAGCTTTTCGGTCAGTTCGTTCGGGCATTCATCCTCGAACGCCTGCAGCAAAAGTTCCTCGTTTGAAGTGTGCGTTTCCGATATTTCAAAGTTTACGCCACGGAAGAGAGGTTTGTGCAGGGCAGTATGCGCCGACAACTCTTCGTTATAATCAAAAACACGGGAGAGATCCTCTCGGGCCTGCGCGAATTCCCTTTCCCGTCCGCTTCCGGCAAATACTTTTGTTGCGATCAATATTTCAGACGCTTTTTTTATTTTCAGGTAAGGGCCGTCCGCCTCGGTTTCTCCGTCGGTGACAACACGGCTTACCGCGCCGTAATCACCGCCGTAAAACACCGACTGATTATAGGCGGCGAAACAGATCATATTTCCCGAGACACGGGTTTCGGCGTTTTCGATGACGACCGCGCCCAGTGTCTCCGTGTCGTGGACGCAAACGGTTACCGCCGTATCGAGAGCTCCGGTCCTGTCGCAGGCATAGCGGGTGAATATCAGATGATTCAGGCGGGAAACGAATACGGAACGTGTGAAATGTACCGCTTTTTCGGTCCAGCTGACGGTCACCTCGGCTTTTTCCATATCGATCTCGCGCCTGTAATGCGAAAAGACGTCTTTTACGGGCGTGTTGATCCGAATGTCGCAAAGGGGAAGAGGATTGCAGGTGTCGCCGCCGTAACCGCGTTCCCGCAGAGCGCCGGCCAGTATCCCGTCCGCATCGAAAGGATTGTTTTCATCGAGCAGTCTTCTGATCTCAGGCAGTTTTCCGCTGACGTCGGGCAGCGGTTCATTCCGGCCGCCGCGCCATAAATACGCGTGATTCAGAAGGATGTTCTCTTTATAAATACCGCCGTATACCAGCGCTCCGACAAGACCGTTCCCGCAGGGGGCGCCTTCGCGCCACATGTCACCCTGCCAGGACGAAGGATATCTCATTGTAAGTTTGTTCTGCATAGTATTCCCCGCAAATTCTATGATTTAAAACGGAACCGAAGCGCCGCGGGTTATTTGTCGGCAAGCTTGCGGAACAGATCCCGGAAAATTTCGTCCCTGTAAAGTTTACGGATATAGATATACGGATGACGCCCCGCGTCGAACGAATAAAAACGGTCCAGCACCATCGGGGCGGGGAGGATAACCCGGCTCATGGAATCCGGAAGAATAAGGCAGGCTATGGCGGAGACATCCCATATGACCTTGGACCAGGCGTAAGCGTCATGCGTATACCCCCGGACGATATCGCAAAGATAATCGCAGAGATCGTTTTTTCCTTTGAGATAGAAATCGAGTTCCGGAATAGTGGTGGCGAGTTCGGTGCAGACACCGTCGCACGGTATCTGCAGAAGCGGCGCGCCGCAGTCGAAAAGCACCTGTGCGGCCGGGAGATCTCCGTGCATATTGAACTCGCGCGGATGGGGAGACATATACGAGTTTCCCGCAAGCCATACGATGACGATGCGGTCCATGATTTCGGGAGCGGCAAGAATCGCTGAGGCTACGTTGGTCGCCGCTCCGATGACGGCGATATACAGCCGTTCGCCGTCCGGAAGGTTCTTCACGGTATCGATGATATTGCGCGCGGCTGGTGAATCGACCGGTTTGTCCCGTTCGGTCATGAAACTGAGCGAACCGCGGAAGATCGGTATGCTGTGTCCCGGTCTTGTGAGGGCGGTGATCCTCTTCAGTTCCTCAAAGCTTTTTTCCATGCCGTCCCCGGCCGAGACCGAGCGGTCGTTTAGAAAGGGAGCGGCATTCAGCGAAAGCAGCCTGAGTTCGGGCGACAGCATGGCATAAGCCACGGCGAACTGGTCGTCCACTTCGTTATAGGTATCGGTGTCGAGAATCAGTTTTTTGGGTTTTTCACGCAAGACGGCGTCAAGAATTTGTTTCATACAGTTCTCCTTTTTTTATCCGATCAGCACAGCGGCGATCATTGCGGCATATCCTTCGGACGGCACATAATAGGGCACCGAATTTCCGGTACCGAGCGCGTAGCCTCCGTCAGCAAAGCTTCGCGCGAGCATCGCAGCCGACCGGTTATAAACCGCTTCCGGAGAGCTTGTACAGATAAAATTGACGTCGATTCCCCCCATTAAAGCAAGGCGTCCTTTATAGGTCTCGTAAACCTGTTCGATCGGACAGATGACGTCCTCAAAAGAATGCTTCGCGTCCAGTCCCATCGCGATAACATCTTCATAAAGGCTGTCCCTGCCGGCGCCGAAGTTGCCGCAGGAGTGCAGGATCGCGGGTTTGCCTGCCTCATGGCACGCGCCGATCATTTCGGCAATATAGGGAAGAACATAAAGGCGCATGTCCGCATGACTGATCATGGTCTGCGTGTTAAAGCCCCAGTCGTCGTTGATGATCATGGCGCCGACGCTTTCATGCGAAACGACGCGGCGGGTATAGTCGGCAAGCCGGCCGCCCACCGCTTCAAAAATATCGCGGACAAGTCCGGGATCATCGTACATATTCAGGCAGAGGCTGTCATAGCCGCACAAAGCCATGACATTCTCAAGCACCCCGCCCGGCTGCTGTCCCACCGCCCGCATACCGTCGGGGATATAGGGCAGAATATCATCGTATATTTTATAAAAAGAATCATCCGAAGGGTCTGAAAAGCGATATGCTTCAAAGCTTTCGCGGTCCGTGATCGTAACCACTTCATTCAGCGAATAAGTGCGGTCGCTGTGAGGATTCTCTTTTCGGGGAAAGCCGAATCCCTGTCCGCCGATGACCATATAATCGTAACCCGCATTCCTGTAAGCGGAGGTGTTCCGGACGCAGTAACGCAGGTACGGATCGGCTATATCCCCGTAATCGGATTCGTCCGCAAACTGATTGTAAAGCGTTTCATTCAGAAAAAATTCGAACAGCCGCGCCCTGTCCGCTTTGCCTTTGCGGAGTATTTTCAGCAAGCCGTCAAAATCCGGTTTTTTGGGTATGGATTTCAGATAGGATATGTCGCTGTATTCGGGTTTGTACATGAAAACACCGCCCTTAATTCTTAAAATTTCAGCCGGAACCTGATACCATTATAGCAACGGCCTGTTGTTTTGTCAACTGAAATCGGGCTCCGCTTGACTTTGAACGTTGCGCGTGGTAAAATACTGCCAAAGAATCGCATGAAGAGGTGAAAAACTTGATCAGGATAAATTCCGCGGAAATCCTGTGCGTCGGGACCGAACTGCTGATGGGGGAAATCGTCAATACAAACGCCGCCTATATTTCGGGGCGGCTGGCCGCTATGGGGATCAACCAGTATTATCAGGGGGTGGTCGGCGATAATCCGGCGCGCCTCGAGAGGTGCATTGCCGCGTCTCTGGAGCGGTGCGACCTGATCATCATGACGGGAGGACTGGGTCCTACCTATGACGACCTGACAAAGGAAACGGCGGCCCGGCTGATGAACCGAAAGCTATATCTGCATGAGCGTTCACTGGAACGCATGAAAGCCTATTTCATCCACCGGGGCGCGGCAATGGCCGAAACCAACATCAAGCAGGCCATGATGCCCGAAGGATCGGTCATATTCGACAACAACAACGGAACAGCCCCGGGGCTGGCCGTCGAAGACGAACAGCGCGGTAAAATCATCATTATGCTCCCCGGACCGCCGAGTGAAATGGTACCCATGTTCCGCGATGCCGTCGAGCCGTACCTCCGCGGGTTTTCGGCGGTGACCCTGGTCAGCCGCAATATCAATTTTGTCGGGATAGGCGAGTCCTCGCTTGAGGAAATTCTCGCATCTCTTATGAAGGCGGCGGAAAATCCGACCGTTGCCCCGTATTGCAAGGAGGGCGAAGTCAGGCTGCGCGTCACGGCACGCGCCGAAAACGAGGCGGAAGGTCTGGCTTTATGCAATGCCATGATCGACCGGATCAGGCAGTCCCCGGCTGCGCCCTATATATACGGGATCGACACAAACCTGCCCTCTGCGCTTATCGACCTGCTGCGGGAAAAAAGAATGAAAATCACGACGGCCGAATCCTGCACGGGCGGTATGATCGCCGAAATGCTTACCTCCGTCAGCGGCGCGTCCGATGTTTTTGACGGAGGCGCAGTGACTTATTCCAATGCTTTCAAATCCTCTCTGCTGGGTGTCGGGAGAGAAACTCTCGCATTTTACGGGGCGGTATCCGAAGAGACCGCGCGGGAAATGGAAGCCGGTGCGAGGGCTCTGACGGGTGCGGAACTCGCTCTTGCCGTGACGGGCATCGCCGGTCCCGGAGGAGGAACCGATGAAAAACCCGTAGGGCTTGTGTATATCGCAGCCGGCACAAAAGAGGGGACTTCCGTCCGCCGCTGCCGGTTTACCGGCAGCCGGGAGCGGATACGCTCGCTTTCCGCCGTGACCGCGTTTGCGATGGCAATGGAAACGTTAAAATCAATCCCGTAAATAAAAAACAAACGGGAGGCGGATTTCCGCCTCCCGTTTTAACCTTATTTCAGAATCATTAAAACCGATCACATCGGAACGATCATTCCATAGTCATTGTCGTATCTCTTGTAAACGACATTGACTTCACCGGATTCGGCATTTTTAAAAAGAAAGAACGTGTGTCCCAGAAGATTCATCTGCAGAATAGCCTCTTCAGGTGTCATCGGTTTGATCGAAAAGGATTTGACGCGAATGTTGAACTCGGGTTCTTCATCCACAGCCATATAAGCCGGTTCTCCGGTCTCCCTGACGAAGGCTCCTTCACGCAGTCTTTTCTCAAGACGGGTTTTGTTTTTACGTATCTGGCGCTCGATCGCCTCGATCACTTCATCGAGTGCGTTGTTGAAGGTTGCGCTTTCTTTTTCGCTGCGATACAGGGTTCCGCCGCTTGAGATGGTGAGCTCAAGTACTTCCATAGTGCGCTTTTTTGACAACGTAATGAAGGCGTTTGTATCATCACGGAAGAATTTGTTGAATTTGCGGAGCTTTTTTTCAAAAAGATCCTTTAAATCCTCCGGAACCTCCATCTGCCTCCCGATAGTTGTTATTTTCACAGCTCAACTCCACCTTTCGTTTGTAGTTTGGTTATGCTGGATACGATTCTATTATAGCATGTAATTTTTAAAAAATAAAGAGTATTATGAAAAAACGGTAAATTTATTTAATCCATACGGCGCACTCATTGTAAATAATCGGTAAACGATTGATGTTCGATGTTGTTTTTTTAAGAATAATGTGTTAAAATGAAGAGTATCACAAAAATATAATGACCTTAGGAGTAACCCGAATGTTTGCCAAATCTAAGCTGGTTTTCTTTGCCGCACTTGCTTTTCTTGCCATGACTGTGATTCCCGCCTGCGCGGAACCTGCAGCCGTTCAGAACGAAACAACCGCGACCGCCGAAAGCACCGAACCCGAAGAAACCGAAGAACCCCGGATCGAACCCGAACTGCCTTCCGACACCTATGAAGGCATGGAGATCAGAATAGCGATGCATCCCGTCGGCGGAACAGACTGGCAGGACTGGCTGTCCCGCGATATCGATACCGAATCTCCCAACGGCGAAGTGATCAATGACGCGGTATATGCCCGCAACCTTGCCGTCGAGGAAAGATTCGACGTCGTCATTACGGGAATAGAAAACAAGGACATCAACCTTGCCGTACAGAAACAGGTCAAAGCGGGAACGGACGATTTCCATATCGTCACCCCCCGTATCGAAAGCATAAAATCGACCGTCCGCGGCGGTTATTTTGTCAATCTTTATAACCTTGAATATGTGGATCTGACCAAACCCTGGTATGACCCGATGATGATAGACAACGCCACCATCCTCGGTCAGCTTTACTATGTCACGGGGGATATGATCATCCTTGACGACGACTCCACTTCGGCCATGGTCTTCAATAAGAAGATGGTCACCGATTATAACATGGAGCTGCCCTATGACCTTGTCTTCAACAACAAATGGACTTTTGACAAAATGAACGAGATGATTACCGCAGCCTCGAAAGATCTTAACGGCGACGGCGCAGCGGACCTTGAGGACCAGTACGGCCTGCTTTGGCAGCGTGACGCGATCGTATCCTATCTGCACGCGGGCGGCGGACGGATCGTGACGATAAACAGCGAGGGCATGCCCGAACTGACGCTCGGAGAAGAAAAAAATTATCAGATCCTCACGAAGATCTTCGAAATCATGTACCGGGACGACATGGTTATCAACCTGCACCATCTCGAAGGCAAACAGGATATTTATCAGCTTCAGACAAAGATGTTCTCCGAAGACCGGGCGCTTATGATGTGGATCAGAATGCGCGTTGTCGAAACGCTTCGCAATATGGTGACCGACTTCGGCATCATACCGATTCCCAAATTCGATGAGAAGCAGGAGTCTTTCTACCATACCGTCAACCGCTATACGGGAGCCGCGGTCGCTGTGCCCAACACAAGCGCATTTGATCCTCAGACAGCCGGCGTCATCATAGAAGCCATGTCGGCCGAATCGCGTTATTCGCTGCTGCCGGCCTATTACGAAACCAACCTCGGCACAAAAATCGCACGAGATCCCGAATCGACCCTGATGCTTGATATCATCATGCAGAACCGCGTTTACGATACGGGAGAGCTTTATGATATCGGCGGTCTTTCATGGGAATTATATTCCATGACGATGAAAAACAATGCCGATTTCGGATCGTTTATGGCAAAGCGCGGACCTGCCGCCGAGACCGCGATGGAAAAGTTTATTGCGGACTTCGAAAAACTCGCCGAAGAATCCTGAATTTTATAAAAGGGACTGCCGCGGGCGGTCCTTTTTTTCGTTTTGTTGACAAGGAGAAAAATAATGCTTATAATAGATCAGCCGCATCCATCATGAAAAAACAACGGGAGAACAATATGAGCACAACGATACGCCACGGTCAGATCGAACTTGTTTTCGATAAAATACACGGTAGTTACGGCATGAGCCGTATGTCCGCGGGGGAAAACTGCAGCGGCAGAGCCGGCGAAATGCCGGTTCCCTGCTTTCATATCGCACTGACAGACGCCGATTACGGCGGGTTCAGCAACATCATTGCCGGAGCGTCGGTTCTGCCGCTGCAGGCGAAATGCGGGGGGATTGCCCGCGAAGGAAATATGCTTTCTATGGTCTATTTCATCGAAGAATTCGGCCTTGAAGTGACCGTTTCGATGGAACTGATACCCGGCGCGAACATCATACGCCAGGTCAACCGCGTGAAGAATACCGGCGCCGTGCCGCGCACGCTGACCCATTTTTCGTCGATGTGCGCCACGGGCATCGCCTCCGACGGACTGAAAAAATGGTACGACGACGATAAAATCAAAATTCATACCTGCATTAATACCTGGGAAGGGGAGGGTCAGTGGCGCAGCGCGTCTCCCGAGGACCTCGGCCTTTATCCCTGTTCGGTCCATCAGGATGTCAATGCCGTACAGTTCCGCTCGGTCGGAAGCTGGAGCACCGGAAGATATTTTCCCAAGGCGATGATAGAGGACACCGAATGCGGTCAGATCTGGTTTTTCGAAATCGAAGCCTCCTGCGGGTGGCATTACGAAATCGGACGCCGCAAGCTGCGCGACGGACTTGACGGGGAGTTCTACATGCTGGCCGGGGCGGCCGACGAAACTCAGCTGGGCTGGCACAAAACACTGCTGCCAGGAGAATCCTATGAAGCGGTTCCGGTGTCCTTCGGCTGCGCGGCGGGAACCTTTGAAGACGCCGTGCGGGAGCATATAAAATACAAGCGTTTGTATTTAAAACCGCAGAATCCGTGGGACGGCGAAGCGCCTGTCGTTTTCAACGACTACATGGATGCCCTGTGGGGGAACCCGACGACCGGACGGCTGACGCCCCTGATCGACGCGGCGGCTGAAGCGGGCGCCGATGTTTTCTGCATCGACGCCGGATGGTTTGCGTCCAAAGAACAGAACTGGGGCGTCGGGATCGGCGACTGGAACGGTTCGGCCGACCGTTTCGGCGAAGGCGGTGTCGCGGAAATATTAAATTACATCAAGCAAAAAGGACTTGTTCCGGGTCTGTGGCTTGAGATGGAAGCCTGCCATTATCAGTCGAAGGCTTATCGTTTCGACGACAGTTTCTTTATCCTGCGCCACGGCAGAAGGACCGGCGGCAGGCGCGCGTTCTTTGATTACCGCAATCCGGCCGTCCGCGAATACATGCATCAAAAAATCGATTCGCTGACGGAAATCGGCGCCGGTTATTTTAAAAACGATTATAATCAGTCGACAGGTCCGGGCGACGATAAAAACGGTCTTGCGCCGGCGGACGGACTTTACGAAAACATGAGGGCTTTTTACAGCTTCATCGACGAGGTGAGAGCCCGGCATCCGAAACTGATCATCGAAAACTGCGGAAGCGGCGCGCTCCGCGAGGACAGCGCAATACTCTCCCATTTCCATCTTCAGAGCACGTCCGATCAGGAAATATATTATAAATATCCGCCCGTCATCAGCGGAACGCTTGCAAACATACTGCCCGAACAGGCCGGGATATGGTCGTTCCCGTATCCTCTGATGTTCCTTGACATGATCAAAGACGGCGACGCGAAATTAAAAGAAGAGGCGTATACCGCGCCGATGGCCGACGGGGAGGAAACCGTCTTCAATATGGTCAGCGGAATGTGCGGCAGCCTGTATATGTCCGGACGTCTTGACGCATGCGACGCGCAGAACATGTCGCTTGTCAAAGAGGGCATCTCGGTCTATAAAGAACTGAGAAAGCATATACGCACGGCGTATCCCGTATGGCCCGACGGCCGGCTGCGCATGAACTGCGATACCTTCGGTTCTCTGGGCCTTCTGTCGGAAGCGGGCGGTATGATGACGCTTGCGGTATGGCGTTTTGCCACGAACAGGGACATTTATCATATAGACCTTTCGCGATGGATAAGAGGCAGCGCTTCCGCCGAGATCATCTATCCCGGAAATCATCGGGGAACCGAATTCGTATTTAATCAATCGAACCGCTCTCTGAGCGTTAAAATGCCCAAACCTTTTACGGCGCGCCTGTTTAAAATCACGATAAAATAATCATATTTATGAATTAAGCCATACAGGCGGTGTTTCCGGAACATGCGGAAATGACCGCCTGTATTCCTGATTATAGAATATAATGATAAAATGATAAATTTCAAATTAAATCTGTCAAGCATAATTGAAAATGTCCCAAAAAAAATAAAATATAAGCACCAGATT
>CAZVPD010000002.1:63119-96974 GCA_964628455.1 uncultured Lachnospiraceae bacterium | reverse complement strand
ATGCATACTAACAGTATATCTTTACTGGGGTGCAGTTAATTTTACATTCTGCCATGATTTAAAAACGCATAAAGATACAAAAAAACATTTCTAAATATGTTTTATTGCATTATTTTTAAAAACCTGTTATAATATCGTCAATATTTATTTCCGGGAGGTTTGTATGAATTTTAAAGAGAAAAAACTGCATACCGAAGAAATGTCGGATTCTGTTCGATACCGTGAGTTATATGCATCATCGGTCGGCAAATATATCGGAAAGATTCGTGCTGATGCCGAAAACCAGCGTTCGGGTTATGTGACCCCACTCTTAATGACTGCCGACCGTGAGCGTTACCGCCATGATTATTACTCTATGCTTGGCCGTCCTCTGACAGAATACAACGCAGGTATGCCGCTGCCGAAAGTCAGCAAAGAATTTGTTGCGGAAGACGAAATGGGTAAAATATTCAGGATTATGCTTGAAGTGATGAACGATTTTATTTTTTACGGGATTTTATTTTTGCCTGAAAATTTCGATGAATCAAAACAATATACTTTTGTCATTTCACAGCACGGCGGAGGAGGGACACCGGAACTCTGTTCGGATTTTTTCACGGAAACAAACTACACCCATATGACGCGCAGGATTCTGAAAAGAAATGCGGTTGTCTTCGCACCGCAGCTGCTTCTCTGGGACAGGAATCATTTCGCGGCTGAATATGACCGTGATAAAGCCGACAATGATTTGAAACAACTCGGTTCGAGCATTACCGCGCTTGAAATATTCTGCATTATGCGTTCCATTGATTATTTTTCCGCGCAGAATTACATTGATTCCGACAGGATCGGTATGATAGGTCTGTCATACGGCGGATTTTATACAATGGTTGCGGCTGCAGCCGATCCGCGAATAAAAAGCGCCTATTCCTCCTGTTTTTTCAATGAACGCATGATTTACAACTGGCGTGACTTCGTTTGGTTCAATGCCGCAAATACTTTTCTCGATGCCGAAATATGCGCGCTTATCGCTCCGCGCCGATTATATATAGAAGCCGGCAAAAATGATACGTTATTTGACCGGCAAACCGCACAGAATGAATTCCGACGTCTGAAAGCATTCTATGACGCATCGGAGACTCCCGAAAATCTGCGTTTCAACATCTTCGAGGGAGATCATATGCTGGACGGCAAGGATGAAGGGATCGATTTCTTTATGGAAGGCTTGTCTAATTCTTTTAAATGACTCTCTTTTTTGCCCATTTCCCGCTTTGGAAGCGCCATACAAAAAAGGTCGATCGAACGACCCAGTCGAGTATCATGGCAATCCAAACCCCCTTTATTCCCAATTTAAAATATCCTGTAAATATATAACTGAAACCGATCCGGCACGTCCACATGGATATCATGGAAACGGTCATCGTAAACCGGACGTCTCCCGCTGCCCGCAATGCATTCGGCAGCGTAAATGAAGTGGGCCATATTAGCGGACAAAATATAAAATACATATGTAAAAGCATGACCGCCGCAGAAGACGCAGCTTCGCTTATTCTGAAAGCACCGACCACATTTTCGGCAGCCGCGAAAAAAAACAGGCTTGTTGTCGCCATCAGAATATAATTCAATAACATAAGACGGCGGGTATAGCGTATTGCCTGCCCGTATTCGCGGGCTCCGACACATCTTCCGGTAACCGTAATCATTGCAAGCCCTATGGCACTGCCGGGTATGCATGCAAATCCCGCAACCGTGCTGGATATTGCGTTTGCCGCAATCACAGCTGTACCGAACGAAGAAACCAGCGTCTGTATGAGCAGCTTTCCCACCTGAAACATCCCGCCTTCCAGACCGTTGGGAACGCCTACTTTCAATATGCTTTTAATCATTTTCAAATCGAATGCGGGACGGAAAATATGATTTACGGTGATTTCGTTTCCGATCTTGCCGATCAGAACGATCATTGCCAGAGCTCCGGTTATTCTTGACAGCAGGGTAGCGAGTCCCGCTCCCGATACACCTGTTTTTAAAATAAAAATAAAAAAAGCATTTCCGAATATATTGATCATATTCATCGTAAAAGACACAAACATAGGCACACGGCTGTTATTCATCACACGAAACAAAGCGGCGCAGGCATTAAACAAGGCATAAAACGGAAATGACAATGCGGTCAGATAAAAATAGGTTACAGAATTTCTCATAACGGATTCTTCTATTTTTCCGAAAACAGACGATAATATGATTCGGTTGAAGAATAACGACAATACAGTCAGCACCGACGCCATAAGAAAACTGATCATGATCAGCTGCCTGGCTGATTTTTCCGCATTATCAGAATCACCGCGTCCAAGGTATTGCGCGGTAATGACAGCACCTCCGGCTGCAAGAGCAGCAAATATCTGAATCAGCAACAAATTGATCGAATCGACCAGTGAAACACCGGAAACGGCAGCTTCTCCCAAAGAAGCAACCATCACGGTATCGGCCATTCCGATCGTAACGGCTAAAATCTGTTCGATGATCAACGGAATGATAAGTCTGGAAAGCGATCTTTTCGAAAACATTTCCCGCACCGCATACACCCCCTTTCCGGCAGCATGAATTTTATTATATTACAAAAAAAATAATAACGCAAGGAAAATAATGAAAACTAAAGATATAGTTTTGAAAATATTTGTTTCGCGCATTTATTTTTTTATTCCGGGAATTATTCTGCTCATTTTTGAAGCGTTTCTGAATACTTATATCCCTTTCCTGACCGGAAAGATCATCGACTTTCTGACATTGAATCCGGGTGATCTGTCTCCGGTGAAACGTCTGATATATATATTGATTTTCATATCAGTGCTTGCCTTTACGGTAAAATTCATATGGCGATATTTTCTGATGGGAAACGGAAGACGTTATGAGAAACTGCTGCGTGAAGCTGTATTCAACCGTTTATCGCTTCTTGATCCGGTTTTTTATGATAAAAATCGCACCGGAGATATCATCACCCGTGTCATAAGCGATGTTTCCTCGATCCGTATGGCGTTATCCTTCGGCATCACCTCGTTATTCGAAATCAGCCTCGCGCTTATCATGCCATTATACGTTATGATTACAGAAATGAGCCTGCCTTTAGCCTTAACCGCATTTTCCGCTATTCCTCCGGTTATGCTGTTTCTGATATTGATCCGAAAAAAAATAGCCGCACATTTTTTAAAAATTCAGGAGGCAACCGCAGATCTGTCAAATAAGATCGATGAAAACTTAAACGGCATTCGTGAAATAAAGTCTTACGGGCGTGAAGATTTCGAATCGGCGGAATTCCGGCGGTTGTCCGGTAACCGGTATAAAGCCGAGATAAAGCAGGTCATGATGTCCGCCCTATTGGGACCTGTCTCCAAAATCGGTTTTGCCCTTACTTTCGCGATATTTATCGTCATCGGAGGTTTATTGGTTTTCGACGGAAAAATATCGGTCGGCATGTTTGTTACATTCAATACTTATATCGGGATGATGACCGCGCCGATGGTTCGTATAAGCCGCAACGTACAGATATGGCAGCGCGGAATAACTTCAATAAGGCGGCTTGATTTGATTTTCGGCACAAAACCCGAAATCAACGACGCGGATGCGGATATGACAATAACAGAATTCGAACCGTCGGTAGAAATAAAAAATCTGAATTTCTCCTACACCGAAGGGAATCCCGTTTTACACGATATCTGCCTGCAAATCAAGCCGGGAAAAACACTTGGGATCATGGGCAGGACGGGAAGCGGAAAAAGCGCTCTTATAGACGCTCTGAGCCGCCGATATTCCTCAGAAAACGGTTGTATCTTTTTCGGAAGTTATGATATAAACCGGATACCGCTGGGTGTATTAAAAAACGCAGAAGGTGTCGTCACTCAGGACGGATTCCTTTTTTCCGATACGATCCGTGAGAATATCGCTTTTTTCAGCAACGCGTCCGATCATGATATTATTGACGCTGCGGAAACAGCCGATCTTTCAGATAATATCAATGACTTCCCGGATAAATATGAAACACAGGTAGGCGAGCGCGGCGTGACGCTTTCAGGCGGACAGCGTCAGCGGATAGCGATTGCACGTGCAGTCGTAAAAAAGCCAAAACTGCTGCTGCTGGACGACTGTATGTCCGCAGTCGACACGGATACCGAAAAAAAAATCATCGAAAGGATAAAAAGCAAATACAGCGGGGTTACAAAGATAATAACCGCACACCGGTGTTCGGCTGTAAACGATGCCGATGAAATTATATACCTCGAAAACGGTTGTATAACCGAACGCGGAACGCACAAGGAACTCCTTGAACTCCGGGGACATTACTACGAATTATACAGCATGCAGAGTGACAGCGCGGAGGAAAGCAGAGATCATGAATATAAATAAAAACAAACCGGCTGATGATAAAAACACATTAGCCGAAGAAAACTATAAAGGCCGTAGTTTTCCGTTTTCCTGGCTTTTCGGTTATTTTAAACCATATATTCCCGTGATCATTTTATCTTTTATTTTGGCGATTATCATTAACGCGGCGTCACTGGCCGGTCCTTATATAACAAAAATAATCATTGATGATCATCTGACCGAAAAATCCGGTGATATTATATCACTGATCATCCTAGGAGCGGCTTTTTTCGGGGCTGCACTCCTCGGAGCAGGAATCGGTTACCTGCAGGAAAATCTTGTTACGCGTATCGGGCAAAAAATCATCCATAAAATGAGGTCGGAACTATTCGATAAAATTCAGCGTCTGAATATGTCGTTTTTCGACCGCAATTCCAGCGGGAGAATATTCACACGCCTGACGAGTGATATAGACGCTTTGAGTGAAATCGTTTCCGTATTGATGATTTCGGTTTTTATCGACGGTATTATGATCATCGGCATCATATCGGCTATGTTTATGCTTTCTCCGAGAGTCGCAGCTGTTTCGCTTCCTGTCCTGCCGGTCATTGCAGCAAGCGTATTCCTTTATAAAATATTTATAACACGAACTTTTATACGTTCGAAAGCAGCGCTGGCCAGAATAAACGGATTTCTTGCCGAGAATATCAACGGTTTCGGCATCATAAAATTATTCGGCCGCGAAAAAGAAAAAAAGGCGGAATTCGGTGTTCTGACAAACCGTTATTACAAACTCGGATTGCGTGAAATCATGCTGCATACATTCTCCAATCCGTATATGAGCATGTTGAATTCAATCACGGCAGCGCTTTTATTTTATATATTCGCGCACGATATAGCCGGAGGAAAGATAGAAATAGGCGTGCTTTATGCCGTCATCGTTTATCTGAAACGTTTTTTCGAACCAGTCATCGCTTTGATCGACCAGTATACGCAGATACAATCCGCGTTTATTTCGGGTGAACGAATTTATTCGATTTTAAAACTCGATGAAGAAGAGGATTATGAAAGCGGGATCAAAATACTTACGCCTCCGAAAGGTGACATCGAATTCAGAAACGTGTGGTTTGCGTATGAAAATGATTATCACGTTTTGAAAGGATTGTCTTTTCATGTGCCGGCAGGAGGTTCGGTGGCGTTTGTGGGCGCCACGGGTTCAGGCAAAAGTACGATTATATCACTCATTTCGCGTTTTTATACGATCAGCAGGGGCGATATTCTCTTTGACGGAAGAAGCATTTATGATTACAATCTGCGGGATCTGCGGCATTATATTGCGGTTATACAACAGGAACCTTTTTTATTCAACGGAAATATCATCTCAAACATTACACTCGGCAATGATGAGTATGATATGGTTACTATAAAGCAGGCGGCAGCGGTTACCGGAGCCGATGCATTTATCCGTTCTCTTCCGCACCGTTACAATAACGAAGTGGCCGAACGCGGCAAGACATTTTCCGCAGGTCAGCGTCAGCTTATATCCTTTACCCGGGCGGCAGTCACGTCGCCTTCCGTTTTCATATTGGATGAAGCAACGGCGAATATCGACACAGAAACAGAGACAGGAATAAAGAATGCCATAAATGCAGTTTCCGGAGGAATTACACGCATTACGGTCGCTCACAGATTATCGACGATAAAAGACGCGGACTGTATTTTTGTGATGCATGCCGGGCGGATCGCCGAATCCGGCACGCATGAGCAGCTTCTGACCTTTGACGGCTTATACAAAAAATTATATCAATCCTCCTGACAGCATATGAGACATACTTCACATTCAATATTTAATTTTTATATTAACACTTGACAAACAGCCGATTTTGATATATTATAAATGGGATGATTATGCTTAATGTATAAATAATTATCTTATAATTTGGTTGTTTTACTGAATCTTAACATTTTATATCCGGATTCAAAAGAACGACCGGGATAAGTCAGAATCCGTCTGAAGTTCTTGAAGAAATACACCTCGATGAACTTTTCCGGGTCTGACCATTTATACATCGGGACATTGTTATCAAAATAAATTTATAAAACGAGGTTACCATGAATTTCAGAAAAATTTCAGCGCTTCTGCTCATTCTTTCCATGCTCGTATTCGTCCTTCCCGCATGCGGCGATGAAGCCGAAGGCGACACCGAAACAACTGCTGCAGCAGAAGAAACAACCGCTGCAGCCGAAGAAACAACCGCAGTTCCCGAAACAACAGCCGCTCCCGAAACTACAGAAGCAGTGACCGAAGCACCTAAAGTTTATGAATATACCGATGTTAAAGTCATTGATTTTTCCGGAATGGCCGACGGCGATCCTGTTCCCTTTTCCGTGAACGCCATCGATAACATACGCATTGAAGGAGGCCTTTTAAAAGGCACATCAAACGGCGGTGACCCCAATTTCACTTACACTGCCGGAGATTTATCATTCCCTGCCGAAAGCGTTCAGATCATTGAAATTAAATATATGAATTTATCGGCCAATTACGATATGCAGCTTTTCTTCACAACCGATACGATCCCTGCTTTTGCCGAAAACGCATCCTTTAAAGAATATCTTAACTGGAGTGCCGATGACGGTGACGAAAACGACTGGAACATCATTAAAATCGATACGAGTCTGTGCACCGACTGGGCAGGAACGATAACCAATTTCAGAGTCGACCCGTTTGCAGCCGAAGGCGATTTTGAAATCGCATATATAAAATTTCAAACCATGACCGAAGTTGTCGGATAAATAAAGTTATCACACATAAAGACAATTCAAAAGCCGGAATCTTTCATCGCGGAAAGGTTCCGGCTTTTTTTCTCCCGAAACACATTTTAATTTTTAAAATTATGTATCAAAATAAGTTTTTTAATGAATATTGTTTCACAAACAAACCAATATATCTTCCGAAGATATAAGAATAAGCATAATCATAAAAAAATATGTGAATTTTAAGAGGAATAAATAGAAACAAAACCGGAATTTCTATGAAAATCCTCGGCATAACACTTGACAAAGAGTTGAATTTGATATATTATATGATTATAATCTTAAGAAAGGATGATTGTACCTATGGTAAAGAAATTTTTTGCATCATTACTCATTGCTGTGATGTTATTGAGTCTTGTTCCGGGTTGTGCAGACGAGGGGAATGATTCAGATACAACAACTGCGGCCGAAGGTGATACTGCCGCTCCCGAAACCACTGCCGTTCCCGAAACAACAAAAGCTCCAGAAACCACCCCCAAAGAAACCGAACCTCCGAAAGAATATGAGTACGCTACCGTTTTAAAAATCGATTTTACAACTATGCCGGACGGCGCCGCTCCTTTTACGGTTAATCTAATCGAAAACCTGCGGATTGAAGGCGGTCTGTTAAAAGGAACAGGTACCGGCGGCGATCCTTTTATGGTTTATACCGGCGGTGATGCGAAATTCCCGGCTGAATCCGTTCAGGAAATCCGCATTAAATTGAAGAACTATTCGATAAGTTATGATTTTCAGCTTTTCTTTACAACCGAAACCGTCGGCTGGTCCGAACCTGCCTCCTATAAAGAATTCCTGGATTTCAGCGGTGATGACGGGGATAAAAACGACTGGAATATCGTAACCATCGATACTTCCTTCAGCGAAGAATGGATGGGCAATATCACAAATTTCAGAATAGACCCTTCCGGTGCGGAAGGCGACATCGAAGTGGAGTATATAGAATTCCTTTCCAAAACCGAAAAAACTTAATTTGATACCCAAAAAAATAATATATTAAGAGGTCAACATGAAACGTATGAAAATTCTCGCATTGCTTCTTGTCCTTTCCATGATGGTTTTCATTCTTCCGGCTTGCGGCGATGACGCCGAAGCAGAGACCGAAACAACAGCAGCCGAAGACACGGCAGCAGTAACCGAAGCAGCTACCGAAGCTCCCGTAACAACCGAAGCAGAAACCGAACCTCCGAAAGTTTATGAATACGCCACTGTATTTGAAGTTGATTTCTCGAAAATGGCTGACGGTGCAGCTCCTTTTTCCGCCAACGGCATTGAAAACCTTCGTATTGAAGGCGGTCTCTTAAAGGGAACCTCAACCGGCGGCGACCCTCATATGCCTTATACCGGCGGTGACGCAGTATTCCCTGCCGAAAGCGTCCAGATCATCGAAATAAAGTATATGAATTATTCCGTAGATTATAATTTCCAGTTTTTCTTTACCACGGAAACCATCGGCTGGTCTGAAGAAGCATCCATCAAAGCCACACTGGACTGGAGCGCGGATGACGGCGATGACAACGACTGGAACGTCGTGCAACTCACCGCGAGTGACTCCGCGGAGTGGATGGGCAATATAACAGCGTTCAGACTCGACCCGTTCTCAGGCGAAGGCGATTTTGAAATTGCTTATGTTAAATTCATGTCCATGACCGAAGTTCCCGCCTGATTCTTTGAAACATATTAATTTTATAACAGAATCCTTCCAGAAGGAAGGATTCTGTTATTATAGAAAGGAAAATAAAACATCTATGAAACGTTCCGAAATAAACAGTATTTTACGGGATGCAGCGGATTTTTTTAAAAAAATGAATTATATTCTGCCCCCTTTTGCATTTTGGAATGCCGACGAATGGCAGCATAAACTGAATGATCCCGAATACAATGAGATCCGTGAAAATATGCTCGGTTGGGATATAACGGATTTCGGCTCGGGTGATTATAAAAAAACAGGTTTGCTGCTGTTTACAATCCGCAACGGAAATTACTACAACATCGAATATGCAAAACCCTATGCCGAAAAGATAATGATCGCAGATGAAGGACAGACTACTCCATATCATTTTCACACCAATAAAATGGAAGACATCATCAATCGCGGAGGAGGCAATCTTTTAATCAAGCTTTATAATTCGGCGCCCGACGGCTCTGTCGCATTCACTCCCGTAACGATCCATTCGGACGGACGCAGATATACAGCCGATGCGGGTACGGTTGTCAGACTCACCCCGGGTGAAAGCATTACCCTTCAATGCGGTTTATACCATCAGTTTTGGGGCGAAGAGGGATGCGGCCGCGTCCTGATCGGTGAAGTTTCGAAAGTAAACGACGACCGTACCGACAATCATTTTTTAAATCCGGTCGGACGCTTCCCGGAAATAACCGAAGACATTCCTCCCTTATATTTACTCGGCCAGGACTACTTTAAATAACGCGAAAGTGAGAAACATTTGTTTTATGCTGAAAGAACCGTATTACAAACATTTTCATTCCAACGAAATAAAGCCGGCAGGCTGGCTGCGCCGTCAGCTTGAAATACAGCTGGACGGATTAAGCGGTAATCTGCATAAAATATGGCCTGACATCCGTAACAGCTCATGGATCGGCGGAGACCGCGACGGCTGGGAACGTGTCCCTTACTGGCTTGACGGTTTCATCCCGATGGCGTATCTGCTTGACAGCAAAGAGCATATTGAAACCGCGGAAATTTATATAGATGCCATCCTCAAACGACAGCATCCGGACGGCTGGTTGTGCCCCTGTTCCTATGAAGAAAGAAGCCGTTATGATCTGTGGGCTTATCTGCTCATATGCAAGGTCCTCACTGTTTATGCCGACTTTTCCGGTGACACCAGGATCATTCCCGCATTGGATTCGGCTCTTGTCGCCCTCGACAGACACATCGAGATTTATCCGCTGTCCGGCTGGGGTAAATCACGCTGGTTTGAAGGATTGATCCCGATCTTCTGGCTGTATGAAAAAAACAGCAAAGAAACTTTACCGGACCTGGCAATGAAATTAAAAAGCCAGGGCACGGATTGGGAAAACATTATTGATTCAGAGCAAATCAGGCACGGTATCAGAAAATGGACCCACGAAACTCATATTGTCAATATCAATATGATGCTTAAAAGCGAAGCTTTATTTTCACGAATAACCGGTGAGGATCCCGACCGGTTTGCTTTGAAAGCCGTTCAAATTCTTGACCGCTATCACAGCATGGCTGCCGGTTCTTTTACAGGGGATGAATGTCTGGCAGGAGACAGTCCGATTCAGGGGACCGAATTATGCGGAATCGTTGAAGGAATGTATTCCTATGAGAATCTTCTTGAAATTACCGGTAATTTTTACTGGGCGGACAGGCTTGAATCACTGGCTTTTAATGCCCTGCCTGCCGCATTCAGTCCCGATATGCGGACGCATCAGTATGACCAGATGACCAACCAGGTGGAATGCGCTCCGATGCCTTCGGACAAAGTCGTATTTATGACAAACGGAAATGCATCCCATACGTTCGGCATAGAACCCAATTATGGATGCTGCACTGCGAACTTCAGCCAGGGGTGGCCAAAGTTTGTCGGTTCTTTGTTTTTCCGAGACAATAACAGCATCATATCAACCGTTCCGGTACCTTCCGTTTTGAATACAGTCATAGACGGCAAAGACGTCCGTATCGAACTGGTAACCGATTATCCTTTCCGGAACAAGCTTCTATATACCGTCAGTACATCCGGGCCTGTCGAATTTGATTTTAAAATCCGGATTCCGTCCTGCACAACCGGATATACGCTGAACGGCAGTGTCGGGTCTGCGGACATGAACACCGTAAGTATAAAACGGATCTGGACAGGATCCGAATCCGTAACAGTTGATTTGCATTTTAAAACAGAATTCATAAAACGTCCGAATGACCTGGTCTGCGTAAAACACGGTCCGCTTGTTTTTTCCGTCGCGATCGACGAAGAATGGGAAAAAGTAGAAAGCATTCGTGACGGAGAACCTGTCGTATATCCGTATTGTGATTTCTATGTGCATCCATGTTCAAAATGGAATTATGCCTTTATATCAGATCGTCTGACCGTAATTGAAAATAATTTTTCGGATCCGTTTTCAACCGCATGTCCGCCGGTCAGCATCACAGCGGATATGGCGGAAATATCCTGGGATTTTACAGACGGTGTATGTGCCGCTCATCCGGAAAAATATGAAACAACAGGAGCAAATATTCTTGTTAAACTCATTCCTTACGGATGCGCAAAACTAAGAATGACCGAAATGCCTTTTATCGTCCGCTGAATAGAAGAGATAAGAAATCGCATCCGAACGTCATGTTATGAATCACTTCATAATAGCGGGTCGGATGCGGTTTTGTTTATTCGATATATTCATTTACGGACTTTGTACGGGGTGATGCCATAAAAGGTTCGACTGTCGCAGCCCATTTTTTATAATGTTCCGTAGTTTTATGAAATTCCACCGCGGATTTATCGCGGAAATGTTCATATAGAGTGAACTTTGCAGGATCCTCTTTATTCTGAAGAAGGTCGAAACGTATGTTTCCTTCCTCTCTTCGGGAATTTTCACAGTTATAAAGCGTTATCTTCTTAAATTCTTCGATATTTTCGAATTTTACATCCACAAAAACAAGTGTTACGGGCATTATAACTCACCTTTGGAAACAACTTTAAAAAATTCCAGCTGTTCATTGTCGAAACCTATAACAAAAGCGATACGGATCGTCATTTTATAAGGTCTTGAATCCAAAAGGACATCCTTTGGCCGGATGTGCGGTCTGGCACCCGCTTCAAGTGCCGAAGCAAAGGCCGCATCGACATCATCGACACACATCGCAAAATGCAGCCATTTACCGTTATCAGACAATTCATCGTTCCCGCCTGCAAATAATTCGAGAATATCGCCGTTTCCGAGATCAAGCATCTGAATTTCGCCGCTGCCTTCACCCCATCCGACGAGAGGCGTCATCCCCAGCCCTTTTGTATAAAATTCATATGATTTTTTAAAATCTTTTACTTTTAAAGCGATATGATGAAAACCCAGTCCTTTGATAACCTTGTTATTATTCACCATGTCGAACCCTCCGAATATCATATATTGTAAAAATCAAAGATAAAATCGTTCCGGCTGTGAAAATCATCCCGCCCGCAGAGACTGCGATTTCCGCATTGTAAGGGATAAAAATAACGCAGACAGGCAGCGAAACCGCGTTTATATATAACATAACAATCGTTCTTATCGAAAACAATGTTATAAAACGGTTCAGCAACACAATCAGATTTGTTATCACCGAAACCGGAAGCATAGCAAGCAATATCAGCGGCAGCATCAATACGGAGCCGGTCATAAAATACATTGACGTCAGCGAAGCAAAAAGTATGATAACAGCTCCGCAAAAAAGAAGAGCTCCGGTATATATACCGGTTTTTTTTCTTTTTCCGGCAGGAATTAAATCGCAAACAGCCGAAGTCACAGCAAAAGGAAGTATATAAAAACAAAACGCAGAAATCTGATAGGATGATATATACATTGACTGAATATAAAATAACACCAGACCGAGAGGAAGAAGCAGGGCGCTTAAAACAGACAAAACAAGCGTGAGACGTGAAAATATCTTTTTATCGGGTGCCGTTAATAATACGCAGACTGTTCCCGTTATGATATAAACAGACCTTTCTTTCATCAGTCCCAGTTTTTCATCCGCCGACAATACACCGATAAATCCGAATGCCGGAAAAATTCTGACGGCCGCACCCAAAACGAGAACAAGGGATATAATGTATACAAAGGCCGAAATCCAAAATAATAATACACGGTATGTATTATATGTCATATAAATACTTACGGTGTTCCGTATGTGCCTTCCAGATCAGCTATGACCTCCTTCACTTCACCTTTACCCTTAGATTCCGCAATACGTTTTTTCAGTTCGGATAAGAATTCCTCGCCGTCATTAGGCAGATCGACCCAGTCGTTTTTCCAGGTTGATAGCATCATTGCGTTTGACAGTGAAAGACCGTTGATTCCTTCATAACCGGGAGCAAGGAGTTTCTCGCCATGCAGAATATGGTTGGTAAAGTTGCGCAGAATTCCTTTATGCTGCTGTCCGCCGCCCTCATGGCGGATCTCATATGTTTCTTTGGGGGGAGAACCGAATCCCTGCGTTGCTCCGAAACAGAATTCGCGTTCATCCACACCTAATTTTGTAAACATAAGTTTCCCGTCCTCGGCAACCAGTTTTCCCTTGCTTCCGGATATTTCCAATCGATTCGTCCCCGGATATTCACCGGTAGTCGTTATAAACACGCCTGTAGCGCCGTTGGCATATTCTGCGTATGCCGTAACATCGTCTTCGACCTCGATATTATGATAAACTCCGAATCTGCAGAAAGCATGTATGCGGCTGGGCATACCGAAAATCCACTGCCACAAGTCGAGATTATGCGGACATTGATTGATCAGCACCCCGCCTCCTTCGCCTTCCCATGTTGCCCTCCATCCGCCGCTGTTATAGTATGCCTGTGTGCGGTACCAGTCGGTTATTATCCAGATACAGCGTTTGAGTTCGCCCAGCTCTCCGTTCTGAATCATCTCGCGCATTTTCTGATACATGGTATTGGTACGCTGATTATACATGATTCCGAAAGCTTTGCCGCTTTTCTCGGCAACATCCATGAATTCAACGACTTTTTTCGTATAAACTCCGATCGGCTTTTCCGATAAAACATGGATCCCTTTCTTCAGAGCTTCAATACCTATCACAGGATGGAGATAATGCGGAGTTGCTATAATGACAGCATCGATTAAACCGCCGGAAAGCATCTTACTGTAATCGCCGAAAAGAACAATGTCCGCATTTTTGCCCGCGGCAGCACTCTTTGCCCATTCAAGCCTGTCCGGTTTGACATCACAGACAGCTGTTAACACAGCATCGTTGATTTCTCCCGCAAGCAGATTGCTTACATGGCCGGAACCCATATTGCCTATCCCGACAACCCCGTATCTTACCTTTTCCATGATTATATACCTCCTAAAATAATATTCTTTTTTGGTCGGCTATAGCTTCCTCTTTTTCCTTTGTATATAAATCGGACAGAGGCACCATCAAAACACTTCCGGCCGAATACCTGCCTTTTCCAAGATAATTCAACTTGGAAAAATCAGGTGTCTCTTCGGGATTTGTCCCCAAAATCAAATTGCCGTGATAATAAATATCAGCGGAAACATTATTATATTTACCTTCGGGTTTTGCTCTGATAAGAGGGATATCGAATTTGATATTTATTCTGCTTTTTTCGGGTGATAATGACTCAATATGATATTCACCGCATCCCGGTTTATAAATCAGCATCTTTATCTGATTATAAGAAGATACGCCGGAAATTATAAAAAGCGCCTGACCTTCGAAAGGATAATCGGACGTCTGCTCTATATGGATCGTCTCGCCGTTGACCGGAATATCCGCAGCCGACGATGAAAGATAAGGAACGATAATATGGTTCCCTTCAACAAGATATCCGTATTGAGCGGCACGTGACAAACCTTCACCGCCGCGCATTGTACAGCACCAGTAAGCCTCATAACAATGATTTCGTATAATTCCGTCCGTCGCACAGGTATTGCAGCCGAAACCTCCGTTAGGCCGCTGTTCACGGCAGATCCCGTTATAATAAATACGCTGCGCCAGATCGATATAACTCATATCCGACGTATGCATGTAAAGCTGCATTGAAATGATAAATGAATCGATTACAGCACAAGGTTCGGTCCATTCAGGTCTGCCGAACCAGTTGTAGTTTTCATAACTTGCGGTCATTCCTTCGGCCCGGTACAATTCGAAAATCTTTTTTACCGCTTCAAGATAAAAACGATCCCCCAAAATATCGTATACCCTCAGTATTCCGCGTGAAGCTGTCAGAGTCGCGTGCGTCTGTGCTTTCACAGCTGATAAATCCATGTTTAGGAAACAGCGTATCATCTCTTTGAGCAGTTCAAGAACGTCATTTTCGCGCAGCAGTTCGTATGCGGCCGAGATTCCGTCAATCGGAATAAACGCACATCCCGTATCGGACGAAATATGCCATACACCTGCAATCCCGGTTATATTTCCGGATTCTTTACCGGCAGAATCCCGCTGTCTGGGATGTACCGGATATGACCTGAAATTATTTTTTGCAGGCAGAAATAAATTATATACGATATTACGGATAATTTCTTTTACCCAATCATAATGACGAAAATTATAATACTCCGACAAACCGCGGAGCAGCCAGCTGTGCCCCGACATTTGCTGTTCGTTGAAACAGCCTTCCGGCATAATTTCACCTAAATATCCGAACCGGTTCAGATGACGGGGTAAATCGGCTATTATTTCATCGAGATAGGCCGGTTCTCTGCCGGTCGACAGACTCAGCAAGGTCTGTGAAAGTATTGTTCTTCCTTCCCAGTCGCCCGGCCAGTCCTTTGAAGGATTGTTATAAATACCGGCAGCGGAATACATCGGGTCTTCAAGCCTGGCTGCAAGTTTTACGCTGCGTGCGCCAAGTTCACCCCGCGGACAAATCAAAGAAAGCGATACGGCATTCAAGCGGATACCTCATTATAACTTTTTTTAAATTATACATCAGATGAATGCAATTTACAAGCTTTTTTTATATTTATTTTATATATGAACAGCGATGGCTTTAATCCATGCCATATATTCACGTACGGTATCCGAAAATGTAAAAAAAATATCCGTCACATCAGCCGGAACCGTTGTTATTTTAAGATTGAATTTATCGGCCAGCATATGTATCCTCGGTAAATGATATATACTCGATACTCCAATAACGGTTTTGTTCAACAGATCCTTTTCGGCAAGAATCCGGCGGATGTTCAGTATATTTTCCGCGGTATTTCCGGAATATTCATCGGTAATGATTCGACCGCGATTTATCCCGCGCGTCATCAGGTATCCGCGCATGGCGATTGCTTCCGCCACGGTTTCATTCGGACCCTGTCCACCCGAAACTATGCATGTCATGGACGGATCGGCTGCGAGTATATCATACGCGCGGTCGAGTCTGCTCTTCAAAGTATGTCCCGGAGTCATGCCGTATGTCCGGCAGCCGAATACCGCCAGCACATATGATTCATCGGCGTCAAAATCGGTTTCCGGTCTTGAGTATATATAAACGGAAAAAGCCGTAAAAGTCAGCATATAAAAACACATTCCGGCACATAATATAGATTTAGACAATATCCGTTTTTCTTTTTTTATCGCCATTGCGGTAAATGCCGCAGCTATAACCGATACCGGGATTACGATCATATAATAACTTTCCTGTATCAGACAGGATATTAAAAAAAACGAGTAGCACATGATGACAAAAATACCGGAAATATTTGTAAGAACAGTTACAACTTTCTGTACTTTTCTCATAAATCCAGTATCTGCAGAGCATATTTCGATAAAATCCGTTCGTTCATTTCCACTCCGAAACCGTGCTTCCCTTCTATCAGGCTGTAAACGCCGTCTCTGCATTTTACTGCCGTGTCTGTCAGCACCTCGCGGTATAAGTCGGATTCAAAGTTTTTCTCCGTCGCTTCAACCCACTCGGCTCCCAATCCGATGGCAAGCTGCTGCCATGCCGTACAGCCGGGTCCGATGAGACTGTCATCGCCGATCATGAGTAAAGATCCGTCCGCTCTGATTTTCTCGGCAAGTGCAACGGCATCAAAAACAGAACCCATTGTATCGGGATGAATATTATAAATTCTGCTCATTCCGGGGATCATGGTACGAAGCGCCTTTCGGGCCGGACGCATCGGATAATCCGAAATAAGCGGCAGCGGATGAACAAATTTCTGGAGTTCAACCCAATCCTTATAAGACATTTCCGCTGGATCTTCACATGCGTCAAGTCCTGCAGTCTGCAGCATGATCAGTTGTATTCCCAATTTTTCGAGTGAAAAATCAAAAGCATCGGAATACCCGCAGTTTGCATCTCCGATCAGAAAACATCGGTCCCTGAACGCCAGTGAACGTACGGCATTGATCACAGAACGGTCGGTTTCGGTCTCGCCGAATAATTTTATTTTCAGATATCTTTCCCGATGCGCGCTGATGGCAGCAGCCGTTTTTTCTCTGACCTCATCCGGATTTTTCGAGTAAATACAAAATAATCCCGGAACCGGTTTCCTTCCGTTGAGAACAAGGAGTTCGACAGCACTCCTTCCGGTCAGTTTACCCTTAAGATCAATCAAAGCCAGTTCGGCCATTTCTGTAAAAGCGTATTTCCAGGCACCGAAAACGGAACGCACCAGTTTAAATGACTCGGTAACGGATTTACCGCGCATCTGTTCAAAACAACTTGCCGCATCAAAGAGATGCATATCCGGCTTATTTGTAGACATAATGCACTCACCCCAGCCGGTTTTACCGTCTGAACCAAGTTTTAAAAAAATATGCTGCCGGTTCTTCCATGTGCCGAAGCTGAAGTTCTGTTCTGTAGAAACATTAATTTTATAAATACGAACCTGATCAATAATTTGTGTCGGCATATCATCATTCCATTGTTTTTATTTACATCGTATGAAATTGTTACCGGTATGGTCAGCTTCCGAATGATTGAGATAGGGACATAACCTGTAAGTTATATCCCTATCTTCGTTTTTTTCTGTTACAGACCGCGTTTGATATACTTTGTATGCAATATTTCATGCGCTTTATGACTTCCGGGTTTACCCAGGTATTCGTCATAAAGCATTTTTACCGACTTGTTTTCATGAGATTTGCGGATTGTATTTTTAGCGTCCATATCGTAAAGGACCGCAGCTCTTTTTTCAAGGAGATTGAATGTATTTCTGACAGATGCGGGCTGAGTCGGCTGACCGCCGCCGTTTATGCAGCCACCCGGACACGCCATGATTTCAATGATATCAACCTGTTCTTTTCCCTCTTTTATTCTGTTAAGGAGACGCTTTGCGTTTGCAAGTCCCGACGCAACCGCAACGCGGACAACGATATCACCGAGCTGGTAGGCCGCGCGCTTAATTCCGGCAGTGCCGCGGACATCCTCAAACTCGATCTGTTCAAGCGGTTTTCCAAGAACGGTTTCGGCTGCGGTTCTGAGCGCCGCTTCCATGACGCCTCCGGTTGCACCGAATATTTCTCCCGCTCCGCTTGCTTCCATAAAAGGAGCGTCGAATTTTTCATCGGCGAGTGATTTAAAATCAATACCCGATTTTTCGATCATCCTTCCGAGTTCGCGCGTTGTAATCGCAACATCGACATCGGAGATCCCCGCTGCCGACTGGTCTTCACGCTTCACCTCAAACTTCTTTGCGGTGCACGGGATAACGGAAACGAAGAATATGTCTTTGGGATCAAGACCGTTTTTCTGCGCGTAAAATGTCTTATAAACGGCTCCGAACATCTGCTGCGGAGATTTGCAGGATGACAGATTTTCAATAAATTCGGGAAAATAATGTTCGCAGTATTTAACCCATCCGGGTGAACAGGAAGTTATCAGCGGCAGTTTACCGCCATTTGTCAAACGGTCGACAAATTCATGAGCCTCTTCCACAATCGTAAGGTCGGCTGTCAGGTTCATGTTATAAACACCGTCAAAACCGAGTCTTTTTAAAGCGGCAACCATTTTGCCTTCGATTTCCGTTCCCGGTTCATATCCGAAACATTCACCGAGAGTAGCACGAACCGAGGGAGCCGTACAAACGGCAACATGTTTTTTCGGGTCAGCCAGGGCGTCGAATATTTTCTGTGTGTCGTCTCTCTCGTATAGAGCTCCGACAGGGCATGCCACGATACATTGTCCGCAGTTTACGCAGGATGTATCGGCAAGATCCATTTCAAACGCAGAACCGATATGCGTATCATATCCGCGGTCATTTGCGCCGATCACACCGATACCCTGAACGTTTTTACAGGCTGCCACACAGCGCCGGCAAAGAATGCATTTGCTGTTGTCACGGATGATCGAAACGGACGATTCATCTTTTTTGGTGTCCCGTTCGACGGTTGTTTCAAAATATTTCTCATCAACACCGTATTCGTTGCATAATTTCTGCAGTTCGCATGAAGTGGAACGGATACAGGAGAGGCATTTTTTATTGTGATTGGAAAGAACCAGTTCCAGGTTGATTTTTCTGGCGGAAAGTACGGAAGGGGTGTTGGTGAATATTTCCATTCCGTCGGCAACGGGATAAACGCAGGAAGTGATCATCCCCCTGGCTCCCTTTACCTCTACAAGGCAGATACGGCACGCACCGATAGCATTGATATCTTTCAGATAACAAAGCGTCGGAATATGAATATTCGCTGTGCGGGCTGCTTCAAGCACGGTAGCTGTTTTCGGAACGGTATATTCTCTGCCATTGATTTTAACATTTACGGTATCCATTTATATTCCCATATTCCCCTTCTTATTTTTTTATAATGGCGCCGAATTTGCATTTTTCCATACAAGCCCCGCATTTGATACATTTTGAGTCATCTATCCTGTATGTCTTTTTTAATTCACCTGTGATCGCACCGGCCGGGCATACCCTTGCACAGGCGGAACAGCCCCTGCATTTTGCTTCGATGATCAGATATCTCAGAAGATTTTTGCAAACACCCGACGGACATCTTTTATCCGTAATATGTGCGATGTATTCGTCTTTAAAATAGCGCAGTGTTGAAAGCACGGGATTCGGCGCTGTCTGACCCAATCCGCAAAGCGACGCCGCTTTAATATAATTGCACAATTCATCCAGTTTATCGATATCTTTCAGTTCGCCGTTCCCCGCGATGATCTTATCGAGAAGTTCAAGCAGTCTGCGCGTGCCGATACGGCAGGGAGTGCACTTTCCGCATGATTCGTCAACGGTAAAATCCAAAAAGAAACGGGCAATGTCAACCATACAGTTATCTTCATCCATAACAATAAGTCCGCCCGACCCCATCATCGAACCTATAGCGATAAGCGTATCATATTCGATGGGAATATCAATCAGCGAAGCGGGAATGCATCCGCCCGACGGTCCTCCGGTCTGAGCCGCTTTGAAAAGTTTACCGTCCGGTATTCCTCCGCCGATTTCTTCGATGACTTCGCGAAGCGGTGTACCCATAGGAATTTCGACAAGACCCGTGTTTGTTATTTTCCCCCCGAGGGCAAACACTTTTGTCCCCCTTGATTTTTCCGTACCCATACCGGTGAACCAGTCAAGACCGTTAAGAATAATCTGAGAGATATTGGCGTATGTTTCGACATTATTCAGAATAGTAGGTTTTCCGAACAATCCTTTTACTGCCGGAAAAGGCGGACGCAGGCGGGGTTCACCGCGGTTGCCTTCAATCGAAGTCATCAACGCTGTTTCTTCTCCGCATACGAACGCGCCGGCACCCAAACGCAGGGAAAGTTTAAAATTAAAATCAGTACCGAAAATTCCGTTCCCGAGCATACCGTATTCTTCGGCCTGAGCGATAGCAATTTTCAGACGTGCGATAGCTGTCGGATATTCTGCTCTGACATAGATATAACCCTCATCGGAACCTATTGCGTATCCTGCGATGGCCATAGCTTCAAGTAAACAATGCGGATCTCCTTCAAGCACCGAACGGTCCATGAAAGCGCCCGGGTCGCCTTCGTCGGCATTGCAGCAGACATATTTTTTATCGCTGACCGAAGCGGCTGCGAACTTCCATTTTAAACCGGTAGGAAAACCCGCTCCTCCTCTGCCGCGAAGGCCCGAATCGAAAATATATTTAATCAGCTCCGCAGGAGTCATTTCCGTGATGACTTTATGCAGCGCCTGATATCCGTCCATGGCAATGTATTCGTCGATTTGTTCGGGATCTATTATACCGCAATTACGCAGAGCGACGCGCTTTTGTTTCTTCATGAATTTAGTATCCGTAACGGAAGCGACATTCTCACCGTTTGCCGCGCCTATCGTGTATTCCGTAACGATATGACCCGTTTTGATATGCTCCGCCGTCACTTTTCTGGCTCGTGCGGCGTCCATGTTTACATATGTCGTTCTCGTTCCTCCGGCATCATATATTTCAACAATCGGTTCATACTGGCATATGCCGACGCAGCCGGTCTGCGACAAAATAACATCTTCGGTGAGTTTTGCTTTTTTAACTTCATCTTTTATAACTTCAAATACATTGCCCGCGCCTGCGGCGATTCCACAGGTTGCCATACCGACTACGACGCGTATTTTTTGTCTGCCTTCAAGAGATATGACTGCTTTGGATTTATCTTTAATCGTTTTAATATCGTCTATTGTTTTCATATATTTTATCTATCCTCCGCGCCATCAGTATTTCGAAATGATGTCGTCAATTTCATCTTTTTTTATTCTGCCGTAAACATCGTCGTTAATGATCATAACCGGGGCCAATCCGCACGCACCGATACAACGGGTAGCGTCCAGCGAATATCTGCCGTCAGGTGATGTACCGCCGGTCTCAAGACCTAATTTTTCTTTTATATGTTCCAGCACATGAAGTGCACCTTTAACATAGCAGGCTGTCCCCAGACAGACCGAAATGGATATCTCACCCTTGGGATTCAATTTAAACTGCGAATAGAACGATATGATTCCGTATATCTCCTCAGCCGATACACCGGTATTGTCGGCAATAATTTTCTGAACCTCGACCGGCAGATATCCGTATATGTCCTGAGCCTCCTGGAGAATGGGCATCATAGACCCCTTAACTCCGCGATAATTTTCAATGACTGCAAGTAATTCCTTTTCCTGCTCGGTCGTACCGTGAAATACGACTGTGGTCGGTTTCTTTTTCATTGTTTAATCTGTCCTCCCATGTTGTTATCACAACATAAATATATAATCACGATTCTGTATATTATACTATGATTCCTTCAAAAAAGCTATACATATGTTAAAAAATTTATCAATTTTTTATACTTTATGCAAATTTGATTGAATAGTAGTGTTAATAGTTAACAATCTCACAAAAAAAGACGGGATTTATCCCGCTTTTTGTGTGTTTTGAATATAACCTGAAAAGGCAGTTATGCGTTGGATCGGAACGTCCGTGATGATATCCGCATAAAGCGCATACCGGAATCAGAGTCCGTATATTGATTCCGATTTTATTGCCTTTGGTATTCCGACAAAAGACGCTTCTATTTGGTTCGGATCAATGATTTTAATCCTCTTGATAATACGTCGATAAAAAAATCAATATCCGTGAAGGATTCACGTCCGCACAGACTGACGCGTACGGTACAGTCAGCCTGAGCTTTGGTGAGTCCGAATGAAAGCAGTGCGGGACTGACACGTCCGCTGTGCGACGAACAGGCTGAACCGTTTGATATATAAATATTGCTTTCGGATAAAAAACGCGTCATCGTCTCGCTTTTTATCCGCGGAAGAGTAAGACTGATAATATGCGGAGCAAAAACATCGGGTATATTTACAAGAATATCATCCGGAAGATGCGAAAGAAGATGCTGCCGTATCGCGAACACCGCTTCTGTATCAAATTCTGCTTTGACTGCTTCTCCGAATGCGGCAATACCGGGTATATTTTCGGTACCGGAACGGAATCCGTCTTCCTGTCCCCCGCCGTAAATGACCGGTATGATTTTTTTTGACCTGACCATATGATCGGTTATATAGAGAGCGCCGATCCCTTTCGGTGCATGGATCTTATGTCCGCTGATAGAAACCAAATCCGCGTGAAGCGAATCCGGCGAGAATTTGATTTTTTTAAATGCCTGAACGGCATCTGTATGGCACACGGCGGCGGGATTTATTTTTTTGACCAGCGTAAAGACGTTTTCCACATCATACCGAGCGCCGGTTTCATTATTGACAAGCATAACGGTCACTAATATCGTATCGGCGTTTACCGCTTTTTCGAGCATTTCGGTGTCAATTCTGCCATTCGATGTGCGTATGCGTATAATCTCGAAATTTTCCTGTCCGAGTCTGTCCAGCGGTGAAATTACCGACGGATGCTGACTGTCATCGGTGATGATCCTTTTCCGCCGTAAGTTTGCCTTTGCATATGCAGTCCCGAAAACGGCCAGATTATTCGCTTCGGTTCCGCTGCCGCAAAAAACAAGACGTCCGCTGTTTTTATCATGGATCCCGAGTGCAGAAAGAATGTTTTTCCGCGCCTCTTCCAGAATATGTCCCGCAGCCATCCCGAAAGCATGAACGGATGACGGATTCCCCCAGATTTCAGCAGCTGCTTCCTGCATTTTACGCATTGCCGGATTTGAAATAACAGTCGTGGCACTGTTGTCAAGATAAATCATAATCAGCTGTTAAAACTAAAATTTTCGAGTATTCTCTCAACTTCGGGCAAATGAATATCAAAATTTTCGGGGATCGTCGTATAGGTAAACAAATATGCGATACCGCCCCTTATACATATCACCTGCATATATTTATATGTGACACCTGTGACCGAAGCGGTATATACATATTTATTTGCCGTAAATCCGCCGAGAAGCATGGAAACCGGCACATATTCTCCTGTTTCCTGCTTTTCGCCGGCAGAAGATTCTACCGCAGTCTCAGCAGCCGGATCAATTTCCGCCGATGTTTCGTTTAGTGCGGAAAACTGCATATCCGGCAGGGTCTGACGGAGTTCGCTTTCGTATTTATCCCAGTATTCCTCTGCGGTCATGTCATTGTCGTCATTCTGCAGATTAAAAGCGACCATCGTTATATTTGAACGGTCGGTTGCCGTCACATACGCGGAGACAACTCCGGTTGATATATCAACTGTCCAGCTGTCCGGAACAAACATGGTATAATCGACTGCGTCCGTAGATATTTTTTTCATACCTTTGGGAAACCAGTTGTCTTTGTTATTGCACGACACATAAAAAACGGAAAAAAGCAGAATCATAAGAAGAAGCATCGATTTTATTTTCATTTATATATCCTCAGTATATTGTTTTTATGTTTATTATAGGTATAATAAGCATTCATGTCAACATACAGATTGTAAATATAAAATCATGTGTAAATCCCCGAAAGAAATATTTCATAAGCTGCCTTTACTCCGTCTGTAAAACGGCTCTGCTGCATTTTTTAACGGTCTGCATCAACAAAATACCGGAAGAATGATCCCCCCGCATGTGAAAATCATGCGGGGGGATCATTCATAAATAATAAAAGTTATGCGCCGAGACAGAATTTAAGAGCGATATCGGAACCGGACGCGGCATCGGAAGTATATGCGTCAGCTCCTATCGATTTACAGTAAGCATCCGTAATCGGAGCTCCGCCGATCATGATTTTAACTTTGTCGCGTATTCCTTCCGCCACACAAAGGTCAACAACATCCTTCATTGCGCCCATAGTTGTCGTAAGAAGAGCTGAGCAGCATATAACCTGACAGTTTTGTTCTTTCGCAGCAGCAACAAACTGTTCGGGACTGACATCGACTCCGAGGTCAACGACTTCGATCCCCTTGCCTTCCATCATCATCTTAACAAGATTTTTTCCGATATCGTGAAGGTCGCCCTTCACGGTCCCGATGCAGACTTTGCCTGCGGGTTTAACATTAGCCGAAATAAGATAGGGTTTAAGCACCTCGACGCCTGTTTTCATGGCACGGGCAGCGATCAGAACTTCGGGTACATAGACTTCATTGACTTTGAATTTTTCTCCGATGATATTCATGCCGTCAAGAAGACCGTTATCAAGAATATCTTTAGCGCCAAAACCTTCAGCAACAGCCTGTTCAACGAGTGCTTTTACTTCCTTCGCTTTGCCCGCCTGCAGTTTTTCGGAAATTTCATTTAAAATAGACATAGTTTTCTCCTTTTATTTTATATAAATAGTGGTGCTTAAAATTAAAGATTCCGTTTTTGTTCGCGGAATTTTTTCGGCGTTGTTCCGGTTGTCTTTTTAAATACTTTGTTAAAATAACTCTGATCAAAAAAACCGACCAGTTCCGCGATTTCAACTATACTGAGCTGCTCGGAAAGAAGCAGTATTTTACTTTTTTCGATACGGACCGCATTCAGGTAACTGTTGAAACTGGTTTTCATCTCTTCCTTGAATATGCGGCTTAAATAAGAAGGGGATAAATAAATATGGTCGGCCACATCATCCAGCGTTATTTTATGCATATAATTCGTACGGATGAAAGAGACGGCCTTGGATAATAAATCAACATGCTTGACTTCGGCGAAACGGAAAGTCTCTTCGGAAAATTTTTTGAGGATTTCGGTAAGAGCAAAACAAACATCCTCAATGGTTTCAAGTTTGAAAAAGTCCGAAATAAACTGCAGGTTGAACTGATATATGTTATTCATATCAGCCCCGCCGTCAAGTGCTGCCCTGGAGATTAGTACAGTCAGTTCCATCGCTCTGATTTTAATCGCATTGAGATTGTTTGCCGAAGCAAAGAAAATATGACCCAATATTTCATTTAAATAACGCCTGGCTTCAATGACATTTCCGGTTGTGATCGCATAAATCAGTTGTTTTTCTTTATCATACGGATACGGACTGAAGTTGTCTATTCCCAGAATCATACGGGCCTTTATGCTTTGAATATATTCGTTTATCTGTTTTTGCTGCTGTAATCTTTCCTGCCTGTAATTCTGTCTCGTAAATTCACCGCCCCCGATATAACCGGCAACGGCCGAAAGCATATCAGATAAATCGTTGATTCTGTCTGATGCAAATGATTTTAAATGATCTATATATTCATGCTGATCCGGACTGCTGCCTGTTTCGGCGCTGAACGGTTCTGTAAGATCAGATGAGATATGATTTTCTTTATCTGTAGCCATGATGGGACCCGCAAGCAGTGAAAAATTCTGGTCCTCGTATCCGGTAAGAGCGCATATAAAAATAAATCCCGAAGGACAGAAATAAATATAATGTCCCCCAAACCTTTGAGCCTGAAAAGCAGCGTATTTATGGACAGCCACACAGTCGTTTCCCATTGAAACCGGGCAATGTCCGTTACATGACCTGTCGCAGTAAATTATTTCCCCGGCGGAATCTGCTGCCATACAACCGCATTCGGTCAGTCTGTAAAAAGCACCCATCAGTTTTTTGATATCATCGGATAAAACCACCGGCATGAAAAACTCCTAACTAAGTGATAAATGCTGCATGTATTTCGTCGGGGAAAGAATTATATTATCTTTCTTATTATATCACATTAATTTTTTTAAAATTGGTATATTCTTATGATTTTTGGTATTAATCCGATATTATTAAAATTCACTCGGAATTCCATGCTGTTTGTTGTTATCGCTTATCTGTAAACAGCTGAAATAGATAAAAATAAAACATTCATTCAATCATAAGGTGCTGTATTCCCGTGCGGATATATTGCTGCTATAAATATAAAAATAAATAAAAAAGCGAACATACGGGCATTGCTTGATCCGGGCATCCTGCTTATGTTACGTAAAAATATTTATATACTCATTATTTTAAGAATCAAAAATATTTTATATAAATCGCAAGATAATACAATATTATTTTAAAATAAAAAGATACAATTGCTTATATGCATTTTCATCAAATAGAATTTATTGTCATACGAACTTCGGCGCACTTTATTAATTTTACTGACGAGGTACTGTTTAATGTCCAGATTAAAAATAACCGATGCTGTTAAGAGCGGGAAAATATTGGTTTCAGACGGCGCATGGGGAACTTATTTATATAAAAAAGGTTTGAACCCGGGTGAATGTCCGGAATACTGGTGTATCAGCCATTTTGATGATGTTTGTTCCATTGCTCAAAGTTATATCGATGCCGGTGCGGATATGGTTGAATCAAACAGTTTCGGGGGAAACCGCTTAAAACTGAAGAATTACAGACTTGAAGATAAAGCGGCGGAAATCAACGAAGCTGCAGCCAGAGCATCCCGCCGTGCAGCCGGCGACAAATGGGTCATCGCTTCTGTCGGTCCGACCGGCAAACTCCTTGTTATCGAAGAAGTAACCGAAGAGGAATTATATGAGGCATTCAAAGAACAGGCTGTCGCGCTTGAGAAAGGCGGCGCCGATGCACTTTGTATTGAAACAATGAGTGATACGGAAGAAGCGGAAATCGCCGTGAAAGCCGCTAAAGAAAATACAAATTTGGAGATCATCTGCACCTTTACCTTTGAAAAAACAATCCGGAATGATTACAGAACCATGATGGGCGTTTCTCCTGCCGCGGCCGCAAAAGCGGTTATCGAAGCCGGAGCCGATATTGTCGGCGCCAATTGCGGAAACGGTATGGAATCTATGGTTGAAATTGTCAGAGAAATAAGGGCATGTACAACGGACATTCCGATCCTGGTACATGCAAATGCAGGGCTTCCCGAGAACAGAAACGGTGTGGATTTTTTCCCCGAAAGCCCGCAAGATATGGCAAAGTATGTGGAAAGCATCATTCAAGCCGGAGCAAACATTATAGGCGGCTGCTGCGGAACGACACCCGAACATATCAGGGCATTGAGAGAAGCCGTCAATAAACTGAACGGATCTTTATAAAAATCGCAGCTTCGGGTGATACATACGTTGTATCCCGATTCTATTATCCGGCTCTCAACTGATAGGACGAATAATCATCCTCAAATTCAAAACCGATGACCGGACCGGTCTTTCCGTACAAAGCAACAAAAGGCATATGGTTTTATATTCGTATTGAAAAATCCGCAAACAGGATATCCTTGCCGGTATATAAAAACCGCGGTACCCGGAAGCAGGTAAACTGCCTTGAAATAAAAGATAAACCGTATCATTAAAAACACTTCGGGAATTATGCGGTTTTTTAGGGTTAATGAACGAATCATTCATTAACCCTTTCGTAATATTGTCGATTTATTATCATTTGTTTTAGTATATTCTGTTATTTGTATAAAACGATAAAAGGCGGATTCAAATGAAGACCGGGAATTTTGTTTTGATATGAACGCAAATAGAATGCTGTTTTAAGTCAAACATCCCTGACGACCTTCCGCTGGAATTCGATTTTACCGAAAAAACACAAAATAAATGCGAAGATAAACATATTAAAATCAAACGTGGATTTTGACCGTATTCGTCGATTGTTTAAAAATTCATAAAAAATTTAACTGAAACAGAATCACAATCGGAAATAATACTATATAATTATAGAATAAGTGTTTTTCGTATATAAATACAATTGCGACGGGAGTTCTTATGTTCGGTTATGTTAAACCTTTCCCGCCGGAGCTCAAGGTAAAGGAATATGATTTTTACCGCAGTGTTTACTGCGGCTTATGCAGGGCACTCGGGCGCCGGATTGCTTTATGCGCAGAGTTGACACTGAGTTATGATATAGTTTTTCTTGCTCTTTTGCTGATGTCTTTGAAAAATGAAAAAACCGAAATCAAATTCCGTCGCTGCGGTGTTCATCCTTTGAAGAAGAGACCTGTATTGGAAATAAATACTTCTCTGATCGAAGCCGCCGAAATCGGTGCGCTGTTGTCTTACTATAAAGTGATCGATGATCTGCATGACTGCCGGGGCATACGAAAACTCACGCCGCTTTTGTTGCTTCCGGCGATAAAATACATGAAAAAGAAGGTCAATCCGGATAAGGAATTTGATCAGGCAATAAAGTCCGGTCTGGAAATTCTGAATAAACTGGAAACCGAAAACACATTGTCGGTCGACACGCCTGCCGAAGCTTTCGGAAATGTCATGTCTGTCGTATTCGCGTATGCCTGCGGTGACGGTATAAACCGCAGAATAGGAGAAGTCATAGGCAAATACATCGGACGGTGGATTTATATCGTCGATGCGCTTGACGACATCGAAAAAGATAAAAAAAGCGGTTCGTATAATCCTTTTGTTTTCAGTGATGATATTTCACCGGTCCATATCGAAACCGCTTTGATCGGTGAACTGCAGAATATCGAAAAAGCGGTCAACCTGATTGATTTCCGCGACGGAGGGATCGAAAATATAATAAAAAACATTATTTATCTTGGAATGCCGCAGCGCGCTAAGGAAATCATGGAAAAAAGGAAATTGCCGTAAGATTATTAATCAACTCAATAATTACAAGGAGCGCAGCATATGACCGATCCTTACAAGATTCTTGGCGTCTCGCGCGACGCTGCCGAAGATGAGATAAAAAAAGCCTATCGTGAACTGGCCCGTAAATATCATCCCGATAACTATGTAAACAATCCTCTTTCGGAT
This sequence comes from uncultured Lachnospiraceae bacterium, assembly GCA_964628455.1. Lineage (GTDB taxonomy): Bacteria > Bacillota > Clostridia > Oscillospirales > CAG-272 > JAQVWU01. The sequence goes on along the minus strand of CAZVPD010000002.1, from coordinate 67,638 downwards.
CTCGTTCAGGATAAAATGAAAGAAATAAACGAAGCATATGAAACAATACAAAAACAACGTGCAGGATCCGCCCGTCCAAACCAGGCTGAAAACGGAACCTATTACAATACGTCTCAGGGCAGCGGAGAATTTTATCGTATCCGTGAGCTGATCAATTCGGGACGATTTTCCGAAGCTGAAATTATCCTCGATGCGATCGCACAGGGAGGCCGAAATGCCGAATGGAATTTCCTGAAAGGATGCATACTCATTCAGCGCGGCTGGTATTTCGATGCACAGAAGTTTCTTGAAACTGCCTGTTATATGGATCCCCGGAATGATGAGTATAAGGCCGCATTGAATAATCTTCACGCGAATACAACCGCTTACGGCAGCGGGTACAGGACCATAAGCCGTTCCAGCGATTGTTCCGCCTGTGATATGTGCAGCTCGCTGATTTGTGCCGACTGTCTGTGCGAATGCTGCGGCGGCGATCTGATACGCTGCTGTTAGGTGTCATAATGAACCATAAAATAAAAAGAAAACGCACCAAAACGATAGCTTTATCGGCAATATTGTGTTCTCTCGGGGTGTTATTTTTATATTTCGGAGCGGTCCTGGAAATTTTAGACCTTACCATGAGTGCACTTGCTTCGATTATTATCATTTTTTCGGTCATCGAAATGGGCGGGAAATCCCCTTATCTGATTTATGCAGTCACCTCGTTATTATCCGTTTTGCTGCTGCCCAATAAATTCCCCGCTCTTCTTTATGTTTTTTTTGCCGGTATTTATCCGATTTTAAAAGAAAAATTCGAACGGCTTCATTATGTTATAGCATGGATATTGAAACTCAGCGTTTTCAACACTTCCCTGCTTATTTTGATTTTTTTTACAAAATATCTTCTGCATATCCCTGATACCGAAATGGATTTTACATGGATCGTCTTCGGACTCGGCAATACTACTTTTATTTTATATGACGTTGCCGTATCGAAAATCATAACGTTTTATCTTATTAAAATCAGAAGCATGCTGAAGCTGAAAAATTATTTCGAAAACTAGCAAAAATGAATCCATTTGACACTTTACCGATAATATGTTATAATCAATAAAGTAAAGAATTTATGAGGATCAACATGATACGAAGCATGACAGCTTACGGCAGAGCATCCGATACCGTCTGCGGAAAAGATATCCTGGTCGAAATAAAATCCGTCAATAACCGTTTCTTTGACTGCAGCGTCAAAATTTCAAAATATTACGGATTTCTTGAAGAAAAAATAAAGACATTTTTACAGCAAAACGGAGTTTCTCGCGGAAAGGTCGACATTTATGTCGGTATCAATATCATCGAAAATATCGGAACCGAAATTCATCTTGACGAGTCTTATGCTAAAAGCTATATAAACGCCTTGACCAGACTGCGTGATATTTTTAATTTAAAAGACGACATCAGTGTTATGACCGTTTCACAGAATCATGATATCTTCAATATACTCAAGCCCGAAGAAGACACGGAAAAAGACTGGCAGGACCTTCTCCCCGTGCTTAAAACCGCTTTGAATGCTTTCATTTCGATGCGTGAGGCCGAAGGTGACCATCTGACAAAAAATATGACGGAGAAAAAAGAACGTCTTATGCAGCTGGCATCCAAAATCGTTTCGATGCAGGATAATTCCGTAAATGCATACCGTATACGGCTGGAAACAAGACTCCGGCAGGTACTTTCGGAACTCGATATTCACGTATCGCCCGATGATTCCCGAATCATGACCGAATGTGCTGTTTTTGCCGATAAAACCGCCGTCGATGAAGAATTGACCCGGTTAGCCAGTCATTTTGCAGCTTTTGATTCCGCATTGCAGTCAGATGAACCGGTCGGACGTAAAATTGATTTTTTGCTTCAGGAAATGAACCGTGAAGTAAACACCATCGGTTCAAAAGCATCCGATGTCGAAATAACCGCTCTGGTCGTGGAAATGAAGTGCGAACTCGAAAAGATCCGCGAACAAATTCAAAATATCGAATGACCTTCAAAGGAAAACTATATGAAATTTATCAATATCGGTTTTGGGAATATGGTTGCGTCGAACCGTGTCGTCACACTGGTCAATCCCGAATCGGCTCCCATCAAACGTCTGATACAGGATGCCCGGGAAGAAGGCCGCGTTATTGATGTTACCTGCGGAAGGAGAACCCGGGCGGTTATCATCACAGACAGCGAGCATGTCATACTTTCCGCCATTCAAACCGAAACCATTTCCAATCGTCTGAACGACAAATCGGAACCTGCGGATGAACCGGACCCTTCCGAAGAAGATGAATAGGAGTGCATATTTTTGACTGATAACTGTTCCCCGAAAATTATTATTATTTCGGGACCTTCCGGAAGCGGTAAAGGAACCGTCATTTCTGCTTTGCCGGATAATTACAGAAAAACAATATCTTTTACAACACGCGGAATACGTCCCGATATTGAGACCGATGGCGTCGATTACTTTTTTATAACTCCGGAAGAATTCTGCAGACTCAGATCAAGCGGTAATATTCTGGAATGTAATTATTTCGACGGCAATTATTACGGAACTTCCCGCAGTCAGATCATTGATATTATTCATAAAGGATTTAACGCCGTTCTGGATGTGGATGTACACGGAGCGATGAATATAAAAAAAGAATTCCCCGAAGCACTGATGATCTTTCTGATGTCGCCCGATGCTTTCGTTCAGGAAAGACGTCTACGAACGCGTGAAAAAAACACCGAGGAGTCTATAAGAAACAGAATAAATGAAGCGGAGAACGAACTCGCATATGCCCGTTTCTTTGATTGTGTTATCATAAACGAAGAGGGTAAACCCGCTGAAGCCCTGAAAAATATATTATTATTTATCCGTGAAGGAATAACGCCGGACAAAGAGTATACAGACAGAATTATTTCGGATTATTATAAAAATTATGAGATTCAGAGGAGATAAATATGATATACCCATCCATCGAAGATCTGACGCAGGGTAAATATAACCGATATGTTCTGGTCGTTGCGACGGCCAAATGCGCCCGTATTGTGACAAATGAATATGTGGAACAGCGGGAATATGCCGAAAAACTGCTGGCCAACAAAGAGACCGACAAATCACTCGCTTCCATGATCAAACGGGAGTTTCGCGATGAGAAAGCAGTTAAAAGTGCCATAAAGCGTTTATATCAGGGTGAGTTCAGAATTGTCGACGAATCAATCGATATAAACTGTAAAACATGAATAAAAACACCGATGCCGGCAATGAAAACGCTGCAGGTTCGGCCGGTGATACAATTCCTCCCGAACAGAAAGAATTTTTTCATTTAAAAACAAACAGCGAAAAATCAGATGACATGTTATCACGTTCTGATGACTTTCCCTATATCCGCGTTTATCTGATCGACGTTCCTTTTCATATCGATAAACCGTATCTCTATTATATACCGACAGATATGCGCGGTCTGATACATCCGGGACTTTTTATAATCGTTCCGTTCGGCGGCGGAAACCATCGCCAGATAGCCTTGGTTTCGGAAATGCTGACCGAAGAAGAACTCCAGTATAAAGATCATATCAAGCCTGTTCTCTCACTTCTGTATGAAGGTATTTCGCTTGACAGTGAGTTGCTGGGGCTTTGTTTGTATTTACGCGAATATACTTTCTGTACGGTGGGAGAAGCTGCGCGGACGATTTTGCCGTCTGCAGCTTTCGGGAAAATAAACGAATATTATTCCCCAGCAGAACCTGTCCGTCTGTCCGGAGCATACAGCGAACAGACTTTGCTGATTTATAATTATATCAATAATTTTAAGAAAGTCACTGCAGCCCGAATCAAATTGGAATTGGGCAACGACGCCTTACGCCTGCTTCCCGAAATGGAGAAAAACGGTCTTGTTACGCGACAGCTCGAATACAAGGAATCGGGCGGCCGTATTTTTACGGAATCCATAACGCTGGCTGTTTCACCGGAAGAGGCTGAAGAATTCGCGGAATCTGCCGAAAAGAAGCGCAGTCCCAAGTTGTTTGCCATACTGAATGAAATACTGGTCAGAGGAGAAACGACCGCAGAAGATTTAAAAAATAAATTCGGTGAAATACGCCCGCAATTAAAATCCCTTTCCGGCAAAGGCCTTATTTCCATAAAAAAAACCGAGCTTTTCCGTGACCCGTATTCCTTTCAAAAATCTGCGGAAGCAGACATAAATATCCTTTCAGAGAATCAAACGATCGCTTTCAATCAGATAATCGGTTTATATAAAACCGGCAGACCCAAAGCCGTCCTGCTGCACGGTATTACGGGAAGCGGGAAAACACGCATCATAAAAGCTCTTGCCGATGCGGTGATTGCCGATCACCGCGGTGTCATTCTGCTCGTACCCGAAATTGCTCTGACACCTCAGACACTGGATTACTTCGGTTCCTGTTACGGAAACAGAATTGCCGTCATCCATTCATCCCTTTCCGCAGGTGAAAGGCTTGACACATGGCGGCGCATCAGACGCGGAGACATCGATATCTG
>CAZVPD010000002.1:47880-63109 GCA_964628455.1 uncultured Lachnospiraceae bacterium | reverse complement strand
TACCCGTTCGGCCATATTTGCTCCTTTTTCCGATATCGGAATGATCGTGATCGATGAGGAACAGGAGCATACCTACAAATCCGACATGAATCCGAAATATCATGCGCGCGATGTGGCGCGTTTCCGCTGTGCACACCATAACGCCCTGATGCTCCTGTCTTCCGCCACTCCCTCGATTGAAAGTTATTATAAAGCTCAGACAGGCATATATTCGCTTGTTGAATTGCACGAGCGTTACGGCGATGCAAAACTCCCCGAAGTGCTGCTCACGGATATGCGTGAAGAAGCCAGAAACGGCAACATATCGGCTTTAAGTGACTGCATCAAAACCGAGATTCAGCAGAATCTGAATGCCCGCGAGCAGATCATTCTGTTTTTAAACAGACGGGGTTATAACAATTTTCTTTCGTGTCCTTCCTGCGGAAACGTCATCATGTGTCCCCACTGCAGCGTATCCCTTACCTACCATACGTTTTCACTGGGCACAGGTATGAAAGGCGGATTTCTGTCCTGTCATTATTGCGGTTATCGTCAGACAGTGCCGAAAGAATGCCCGTCATGCAGCCGTTCTCCCATGTCTTTTATGGGTTACGGGACCCAAAAAGTAGAAGAGGAACTGACCGGGTTGTTTCCTTCCGGCCGTATCATGCGTATGGATGCCGATACCACGGGCACGAAATTCGCTTTCGATGAGATGATCGGCGATTTTCGCTCGGGAAAAGCTGACATTCTGCTCGGGACACAGATGGTCGTAAAAGGGCATGATTTTCCAAATGTGACATTATCCGGCGTTTTATCGGCCGATTCGGCTTTATTTCTGGACGACTACCGGGCTAACGAAAGAACCTTTGCTATGATCTGTCAGCTTCTGGGACGTTCCGGAAGAGGCGCAGCAATCGGACGGGCAGTTATTCAGACTTATAATCCCGACCACCCGACGATTAAACTTGCCGCGGCACAGGATTATACCGGTTTTTATAAAAGCGAGATAGCCATCCGGCGCGCTTTGGTTTTTCCTCCTTTTTGCGATATCGCTTTGATCACATTGATTTCCGACAGTGAAAAAGATATGGAAAATGCGGGGAACGCACTTGACGATTATATAAAAAACCTGATCAAAGAGCAATACGGCGATATAACGTTGCAGATATTCGGTCCGTTTGAAGCTCCGATCTATAAAGTAAATGAAAAATACAGGATACGCACAGTCATAAAATGCCGTATGAAAAAACGTACGCGACTGTTCTTAAGGCGTATCACAGCGGAATTCAACGACCGGCTGAATAAAAATTTTATTGTCACAATCGATATCAATCCAAATGTCCTGTAAATGGGGGTTTATATGGCAATACTCAAAATAATTCAGGACGGAGATCCTGTACTTCGTAAAATTTGCCGTCCTGTCGATAAAATCACACCCCGCATCTGCCGTCTTCTTGATGATATGAAAGATACACTCACGGAATCCGGAGGTGTGGGGCTTGCGGCATCACAGGTAGGCGTATTGCGCAGAATCGCATTGGTGGAAAACGATCAAGGTGAAGTGCTTGAGCTTATAAATCCTAAAATAATCGCAAAGTCCGAAAAAATCCAGAATGAACTTGAAGGCTGTCTGTCTATCCCGGAAAAATGGGGTTACACCGAACGTCCGGAATCGGTTACCGTTTCGGCACTCGACCGCAGCGGAAAAGAATTTACGGTAACCGGCACCATGCTTACCGCACGCGCTTTTTGTCATGAAATCGATCATCTCGACGGAATATTATTTACGGATAAAGTTCTGCGCATTATCTCGACCGAGGAACTTCATGCGATCCGCGAAGAACAGGAAGGAATGAATGAACGGACATCTGTGTAAAAGCACTCCCATACTGTTTATGGGCACCCCGGAATTTGCGGCCATTCAGTTGGCGGCACTGACGGAAAACGGGTATACTATCATCGGTGCCGTTACCCAGCCCGATAAACCCAAAGGACGAGGTTTATCTCTGCTTCCTCCTCCCGTAAAACAATACGCCCTCGAACATGATATAAAGATATATCAGCCGATATCTTTGAGAAAAAAAAACTTTACGCTTTTACTTGAAAGCATCCGGCCGGAACTGATCGTTGTCGCTGCCTACGGGAAGATACTGCCCCCCGATGTCATCCGTTTTCCTGTATTCGGGTGTTTGAATATTCATGCTTCACTGCTGCCGAAATACAGGGGCGCGGCTCCCATACAGCATGCCATCATCGACGGTGAAACGAATACCGGTATCACCGTTATGCAGATGGATGAAGGTCTGGATACCGGAGATATTTTATATGCCGAGGAAATACCGATCTTTCCCGATGACAATTTCGAAACGCTGCATGACCGCCTGGCTTTAACAGGGGCACAAACTTTGATTAAAGTCCTCGAACTTCTGCCTTCCGGACAAATCGTCCGTCAGAAGCAGGAAGAATCCGAAGCCACTTATGCGCCGAAAATAGAAAACAACGACTGTATTCTGGATTTTTCACAAAGCGCCCGACAAATTCACAACAGAATACGCGGACTTTCACCCGTTCCGCTTGCTGCCGCAAGTCATCGCGGGAAAAAGATTAAAATTATCGATTCGGTTGTTTTTACCGATAGTTCCGACAAACCTGCGGGAACTGTTTTATCCGTATCGGGAAATTTAATACGGGTCGCCTGCGGTGAAGGCACTCTGGGTATAAAGACCCTGCTGCCGGAAGGAAAGCGCCGCATGACTGCGGCTGATTTTATAAACGGCAGAAACATTTCAGCCGGTGACAGGATAGGCGTTTTATGAGCATTAATGTGCGTGAAGCCGCCTTGAATTCTTTGATACGATGTGAAAAAGAAGGACGTTATACAAACATCGAGCTGGACGTATCTATAAAAAAATACAATTTGTCGGGAGTCGACCGCTCGTTTTTTACTGCTCTTGTTTACGGTGTCACGGAGCGCAGAATCACCCTCGATTATATTCTGACAAAATACTCACATATCGCTTTGGAAACGCTCAATATATTTATTTTAAACATTTTACGTCTTGGAGCTTATCAGATTATTTATATGTCCCGTGTACCGGACAGCGCCGCCTGCAATGAATCTGTCAACCAGGCAAAGCAAAGGTCAAACAGCGGTTCAGCGTCCTATGTGAATGCGGTATTGCGGGAAGTTGTCAGAAATAAAAATCAGCTTCCCTTTCCTTCCCGTGAAGACGGTTTTGTTTTTTTCCTGTCTGTCCTGTATTCGCTTCCGGTATGGTTATGCGAAATGTGGAGAGACATGTACGGCGAGTTTCAGACCGAAAAGATTGCGAAAGCTGTCAACCGCCATCCGTATATGACCCTTCGCGTAAATACATTGAAAACAACGCGCAACGGGCTGCTTGACCGATTAAATAACCAGGGGATCGAAGCGGCTGCCGCATTTACCGAAAACGGTATTACCCTTAAACAGGATATTCCGGTCCACCGGCTTCCGATAGCCGAAGGACTATGTTTCATACAGGATGCTTCTTCACAATACTGCACCGAAGTATTAAATCCTTTGCCGGGTGAAACGATCATTGACACCTGTGCATGCCCGGGAGGAAAGAGCTTTTCCTGCGCTCTTCTCATGCAAAACAGCGGTATTGTTTTCAGCTTTGATCTGCACGGAAACAAGCTTTCGCTTATTGACAAAACCGCAGAAAAATTAGGGATTGCCGTTATAAAAACATCCGAACAGGACGGTACAAAAGAAAACGATTCTTATTTTAATATAGCGGACCGGGTCTTATGCGATGTACCGTGTTCAGGACTGGGTGTGATAGCCCGAAAACCGGATCTGCGATACAAAACACCCGGCGATCTGGAAAAACTGCCGGAGGTTCAGTATAATATTTTACATACGGCGTCATCCTATGTAAAACACGGCGGGATGCTTGTATATTCCACCTGTACTCTGAATATAAAGGAAAACGAACAGGTAGCCGAACGGTTCCTGAAGGAAAACGGGAATTTTTCTTTTTACGGTTTCGGAATGCGAACTATTTTCCCCGATGAAACCCTTGATTCGGACGGTTTCTTTATTGCCTGTTTTAAACGCATAAAATAGAAAGGTTCATCGGAAGATGTCCTTTTTTATTAAATTTACAGTCATATATGAATCGGAGGCATAATATGGGACCCGGCAGAGGATTTATGGGACCTCATTCCGATGAGGCAACCGACAAACTTAAGGAACCCAAACCGAAATCGGTCAAAGAAATTCCCGGTTATTTAAAAAGACTGATCACTAAATTTTTCTTCCGGTTATTTTATATTCTCACCATAGTCTGGGAAGCAAAACCCTGGATCCTTTTTTTAATGCTTTTTATGGCTTTCTTTAACGGCGTTATGCCGGTTATCGGGGCTTTTATCACCGCAAACCTGATCAATTCACTTGTATCCGCATACAACACCGCAGTCAAAGGCTTACCCGGTGAATTCGATAAAGTTATGATATTGCTTGTATTTCAATTCGGATATATTTTTTTAAACAGTCTCGTAAACAATATCAATAATATTCTGACGCGTATTTCGGGTGAGCTTGTTGTAAATCATGTAAACATGAAAATCATGCATAAAGCACGTGAAATCGACCTTGCAAGTTTTGACCGGCCCGAATTTTATGAAAAACTTGAAAACGCAAGCCGTGAAGCCGGAAACCGCCCCATACAGATCATGAACGCCGCATTCAGCATCATCAGCACGATTATCAGCATGGTTTCTTTTATCGCCATATTGTGGAATATCAATCCTTACGCTCCGTTTATCATCATACTGATGGCCATACCCTCGGCTATCATCAATATTATATACAGAAAGAAAAATTTCCTGTATGTCCGTCACCGTTCAAAAGACCGCCGTCAGTTAAGTTATTATTCCGGTCTGATGACCAATAAAGATATGGTCAAGGAAATCCGGATTTTCGGCCTGTCGGAATTGTTTATAACCCGTTACCGCGATACTTTTTTAAAGTATTTCAAAGGGCTGCGCAAATTATTCGTCAGTGAGGGATCGTGGAATATTTCGATAACGATGATAACCTCCGCTGTCAACTGTATGTTATATCTCTATATTGCCTACAAAGTATGCAGCGGTGAGATACAGGTGGGTGACTATACTTTGTATACCGGAGCTCTGGCCTCGATTGCACACGGAATCGCAGCTTTTATATCGACAACATCAACGATCTACGAAGGAACACTTTTTATCGATAACATGATTGTCTTTATGAATGAAAAGCAGACGATTATTCCCCTGCTTTCGGAACCCCGGCGTGCCGAACATCATACAGGACATCATATTACACTTGAAAACGTATCTTTCCGTTATCCCGGTACGGAACGCGATGTTATTAAAAATGTCAGTCTTTCTTTAGGTCCCGGTGAAACCGTCGTTCTGGTCGGACTTAACGGTGCGGGAAAGACAACACTGATCAAACTTTTAACCAGGCTTTATGATCCGACCGAAGGACGCATACTGCTGGACGGTCATGACATCCGCGATTACGACGTTGCGGATATATATAAATTGTTCGGCATCATTTTTCAGGATTTCGGCAAATATGCCGTAACGGTTGCGGAAAACATCGTTTTCGGTCAGCCGAATAAGCCTTTTGTGATGAATGATGTGGAAATTGCCGCTGAAAAGAGCAATAGCAGCGATTTTATCGATAAACTTCCGGATCAATACAATACACCTCTTATGCGTTTTTTTGAAAGCAACGGAATTGAATTATCAACGGGTCAGTGGCAGAAACTCGCCGTCGCACGTGCGTTTTACGGGGATTCGGATATATTGATTCTCGATGAACCGACTGCATCGCTTGATGCTTTTGCGGAACAGGAAATATACAATCAATTCGACCGGCTTCGAACCGATAAAACAACGATTTTTGTCTCTCACCGCCTTTCAAGCGCAACTACGGCATCAAAGATCATCGTTCTCGAAAACGGCTCCATATCGGAACAGGGCACGCATCGCGAACTGATGCGGCTGGGAGGGCATTACCATAAGCTGTTCACAACGCAGGCCAGCCGTTATATAACGCAGGAAGACAACAGCAGCATTCCGGAAATCCGTGAATGATATAAAACTTCGCCCGGACATTTAATTATTCATAATATATTATTTAAAACTGTTTGACTCGATTATCGATATATGATATAATAATTATTCAATATTATTTTTATTACAATTGTTTTTATCAAATGTATTTTTTCAGGAGAATAAAATGTCTCGTTTTACAGAAAAACTCGAAAAAACAGAACTTACCGTAATACCCTTGCGCGGACTTGTCGCTTTCCCGTCGATCCCGCTCAGTTTTGAAATTCAAAGAGGAGCGGTTTCAGAAGCGTGTGAAGCAGCCAACCGCAATGATGAATATATTTTTCTTGTCGCCCAAAAAGACATAGCGACGGAAACACCCTCGCCCTCCGATCTATACGAAGTGGGAACCGTTTCGAAGATCAAACAGTTTTTAAAACTTCCCGAAGGAAACATCCGCATCGTCATTGACGGTGTATGCCGTGCGACAGCTGTCCGTTACAATACGGGAAGCAAGCACATACGCGCAGAAGTCATGTGCAAAACCATCGATGTCGATTCAAACGGCGGAATAAAGGGTGAAGCGCTGATTCAGGAGATCATGACGGTTTTTGATAATTTTATCAATTATTTGCCTAAAATATCACATGAACTGATGCTGGCGGTAAAATCGATAAAATCACCCGGATTACTGGCTGATTTTATCGGATGCAATATCCTGATCCAATTCGGCGATAAACAGCGTATTATCGAAGAATTCGATCCTCTTCGCCGTCTGGAACTGCTGGCTGTCATAATGGAAAGAGAACTTGAAATTCTAAAGGCCGAAGCTGCCATTCACAAACGCGTGCGCGCTCAGATAGACGGGAATCAGCGTGAATATTATCTGCGCGAGCAGCTCAAAGTCATACAGAACGAGCTGGGATATAATGCCGATCCGGACAGTGAGATCGATGAATATTATGAAAAGATCCGCGCCGCTCAGCTTCCGGCGGAAGTTGAAGAAAAATTAATCAAGGAAGTACGTAAACTCGCAAAAGCATCCTATAATTCGGCGGAAAGCGGTGTTATGCGTAATTACCTCGATGTATGTCTGGAAATACCCTGGATTAAATTATCAAAAGACCGCATTGACGTTCAGGCAGCAAGGAAAATTCTCGACAGGGATCATGACGGGCTTGAAAAAGTCAAGGAACGCATATTGGAATTCATTGCTGTCAAACAGCTTAATCCCGGAATAAAAAATCAGATTCTTTGCCTTGTCGGTCCTCCCGGTACAGGTAAAACATCGGTAGCGCAGTCGATAGCAGCAGCTATGAAAAGAAAATACGTGCGGGTTTCACTCGGAGGCATACGCGATGAAGCGGATATCCGCGGGCATCGCAAAACATACATAGGCTCCATGCCCGGCCGGATCGTCAATGCGATTGTTCAGGCCGGCACACGGAATCCTCTCATACTCCTAGATGAAATCGATAAACTGACGCATGATGCTCATGGAGATCCTTCGTCGGCTTTACTGGAAGTGCTTGACGGCGAACAGAATAAAGCTTTCCGCGACCATTTTATTGAATTGCCGCTTGATCTCAGCGAATGCATGTTTATCGCAACAGCCAATACACTGGATACGGTTCCCCGCCCTCTGATCGACCGGATGGAAATAATAGAGTTAAAAATATACACGCGCCATGAAAAATTATCCATCGCAAAAAACCATCTTATTCCCAAACAATTCAAGCGTCACGGATTAAATAAACGTATGTTAAAAATCAATGACGATGTCATTATGGATATAATCGATTTCTACACGCATGAAGCAGGTGTGAGAAATTTGGAGCGTGAAATCGGTAAAATATGCCGCAAATCTGCCAAGGAAATAGTAGAAACAAGTGTTAAAAACTGCGTTGTCACACGGGATAATTTATTTAAATATCTCGGAGCCAGAAAAATATTGCCTGAAATGATAACCGATGATAATGAAGTCGGTATTGTAAACGGTCTTGCGTATACGGAACTCGGCGGAGATATCCTGAAGATCGAAGCAGCCGTCATGAACGGCACCGGAAAAATCGAACTGACGGGTTCACTCGGCGATGTGATGAAGGAATCCGCGAGAACCGCAATTTCATACATACGTGCACATGCGGATGCGCTTCATATCGATCCGGATTTTTATAAAAATAAAGACATACACATTCACGTACCCGAAGGCGCCGTTCCGAAAGACGGTCCTTCCGCGGGTGTCACGATCATGACTGCTCTGGCCAGTGAGCTTTCCGGAAGAGCTGTCCGGCGGGATGTTGCTATGACGGGCGAAATGACGCTTCGCGGACGCGTGCTTGCTATCGGCGGTTTAAAAGAAAAAACCATGGCTGCGTATACAGCCGGTGCAAAAACCGTGCTGATACCGAAAGACAACGAGCGCGACCTGAATGAAATAGATTCAATCGCCCGGACATCGCTCGAATTTATTCTATGCAGGACTGCGGACGAAGTTTTAAAAAACGCGTTTGTTCAGGTCCCCGCAGATAAGCAAAAAGGAGCAGATCATTTTAATCATACCGAAATAGACCAGATAAACCCGAAAATCGGGATCATAAACATCATACCCGATTTGACAACATCCGACGGAAGCACGGTACCAACCTATTAACAGACAAGTCTCCCTCCGCGGCGACATTAAGGTGCATGTATGATGGAAATCAATATTCATAACGTAACACTTGCGGTGTGCGCCGGATTACCCGAACAATTCCCCCCGGTTTCCAAACCTCAAATAGCATTCTCGGGCCGTTCGAATGTGGGAAAGAGTTCTCTGATCAATACCCTTCTCGGCCGTAAATCCCTTGCAAGGATGAGCACCGAACCCGGAAAGACTATAACCGTTAATTTTTACGACGTCGATAACCGTCTGTTTTTGGTCGATCTGCCGGGATACGGATATGCCAAACGCAGTCCTACCGAACGCGAGAGACTTTCTCTGCTGGGTGACGGTTATTTTAAACTCTGCAGACCGAAGCTTGTCATCCAGCTGATTGACATGAAAGTCGGTCCCACCGAAAATGACCTTATTATGCTTCATTGGCTGAAAGAAAACCGGATGCAGTATATCATTGCCGCGACAAAATCCGATAAACTGAATAAAACCGAACGCACGACCGCTCTCGAAAAAATCCCGGCCGATAAAAACGACGTCTTTCCCTTCTCTTCGAAAAACGGTGAAGGTAAGGATGCGCTCTGGAAAATAATACTGCATTATGCAGCCAAAAAGGCATAAAAATAAGATCCGAAAGGGAGAGCCGATGACACAGCTTCTTCACGATTGCCTCGGTATAAATGAAAACGGACATCTGACTATCGGCGGACTCGATACGGTTCTCCTCGCGCACGAATACGGAACACCTTTATATGTGATGGATGAAGATACCATAAGGCGAAACTGCAAAATATACAGAGAAGCAGCCGCAGAATTTTTCGGCAAAAACAGTATGCCTTTATATGCATCCAAAGCCTTAAGTTTCAGGTATATCTATAAGATCATGGATCGGGAGGGCATGGGCATCGACGTCGTTTCCCCGGGAGAATTGTTCACCGCATTATCCGCGGGATTTCCGGCAGACAGAATTTACTTCCATGGCAATAATAAAACCGATTCCGATATTCAATTCGCAGTCGAATCGCAAACGGGTTGTTTTGTTGCGGACAACCGCGAAGAAATCGATGCCATAAACGCTGCAGCCGAAATATCGGGCAGAAAGCAGAAAATACTTCTGCGTGTATCCCCGGGCATTGATCCGCACACACACCGTAAAGTCATCACCGGCAGCGTTGATTCGAAATTCGGCACTCCCATTGTTACGGGACAGGCAATGGAACTGGTAAAATACGCATTAAAGCTGAAATCACTTGATTTTGCCGGCATACACTGTCATATCGGTTCACAGATATTTGATCATGATCCCTTTGAAGACTCCGCTGATGTGATGATCAGGTTCATCTCCGATATCAGACACGATACCGGATGTGAAATACGCGAATTGAATCTCGGCGGAGGATTCGGCGTACGCTATATCGCGGAACAGCCTGAACCCGATTATTACAACATGATCAAAAGGGTTTCGAATAAAATCGGAATTCTGTGCAGCCGTTATAATATCGATTGTCCGGTGATACTGCTCGAACCGGGACGTTCTGTCGTCGCTTCCGCCGGCATCACTCTCTATACAGTCGGTTCGGTCAAAGAGATAGCCGGATTAAAAAACTACGTTTCTGTCGACGGCGGGATGACCGACAATCCGAGATACACCCTTTACGCTTCGCCCTATACGGTTCTTATCGCAGACCGTGCCGGTGAAAAGGCCGACTACCTGTCTACCATTGCAGGCCGCTGCTGTGAAAGCGGTGACCTGATAGCCGAAAACATAAAGATCCAGCCGTGTTCGAGGGGTGATATACTTGCCGTCCTTGTAACCGGCGCTTATAATTATTCAATGGCTTCCAATTACAACCGTATTCCCCGTCCTCCTGTCGTCATGGTATCGGAAGGCAAACCTTTTCTCGCAGTCAGACGCGAAACCGCCGATGATATGATGCGCTGTGATATGTAAAGCCCGGCCGATCCGTTTCGAGGTGATAATATGTTTTCAGATATGATCTACAATCTCCCGGTCTATTTAATGCGTATCCCCGTCATTTTACTTTCTCTGACCCTTCATGAAATTTCTCACGGCTGGATCGCAAGCAGACTCGGTGATCCGACCGCGAAAAATTTAGGCAGGCTTTCATTGAATCCCTTAAAGCATCTGGATCCCATCGGGACGATTATGATGCTCGTTTTCGGATTCGGATGGGCAAAACCCGTTCCTATCGATGTCCGTTATTTTAAAGACAAGCGCCGAGGAATGGCTTTAACCGCGCTGGCGGGACCCGTATCCAATCTGATGCTGGCCTTTTCCGGGATTTTTATTTATCTGGCGCTGTCAAAAATTCTGAACGGTGCATTGGCCGAAGGGAATACGCTTGCTCTGGTAACCTTGTTTTTCTTTCAGATATTTTATACGCTGAATCTGTATCTGGCCGTATTCAACCTGATTCCGGTTCCGCCTCTTGACGGATCACGCGTTTTATTTGCTTTGCTTCCCGAACGCTATTATTTCGGGATCATGAAATACGAACGCTTTATCATGCTCGGAATGATGCTTCTGCTTTTTTCCGGTATACTCGGCAAACCGCTTTTTTACATTGTTTCCTCATTAGAAACGGTTATGAAAGCCGTTATCCGATTGATTCCCTTTCTGTAATTTAAAATCAATGGATGAACTGAACTACAAACTCGAAGCTTTCGAAGGACCGCTCGATCTGCTTCTGAAACTGATTACAAAAAATAAAGTCAGCATATATGATATTCCGATTGTATTGATTTTTGAACAATATATGGATTATCTCAATCAGATGCAGGCGGTCGATATGGATATAACAGGCGATTTCATATCTATGGCAGCCGAACTGATGCTGATCAAGAGCAGAATGCTCCTGCCCAAAGCCGCGGAAACACCGGAAGAGGACCCCCGCGCTCATCTTGCGGCCGCTCTTGCCGAATACAAAATCATGAAAGAAAAAGCCATACTGCTTTCCGAACGATACGCTGTGAGCGGCGGCAGAATGGTCAAGGAACCCGAAACGACCGATGAAGAGATCATACTTGACCGGCATGACATCAAATCACTCAAAATCGCCTTTCGCAGCATGATACAGCGCAATCGCGAATCAGACGAAGCAGTTATAAAAAACGAAAAACTGATAGGTACTTTACTATCCTGCCGCGCTGTATCGGTAACAGGAAGAATTTACGGCATCATGCGTCATCTTTACAAAAACGGAGATACGAGCTTTAAGTATTTATTATTAAGATCAGCGTCCCGAAGCGAGATCATAGCTACCTTTATGGCTTTGCTTGAATTATTGAGTTCTCAGCGGATTATAATCAACGGTGAAAATACCGACAGTGACGATTATGACTATATGCTGCATCTTAACAAGGAGCATATATCCAAATGAATAACGAACCATCACCTGATATAGATTCCGGGGCTGTCGAAGCCATACTGTTTGCGGCAGGATATCCGGTTACATATGAGAAACTGGCGGAAGCTATGGAGACAACCGCTGATAAAATTAAAAAGATGATTCCTGAAATGGCCGGGAATTACACCGGAAGGGGAATCGAGCTGCTTGTATATGAAGATTCCTGTCTTTTATGCACCAAGTCCGAATTTTCGGATAAAATAAAGACGGCACTCGGTTTAAAACGAAATACCGTATTATCGGCTTCTTCACTCGAAGTTCTGGCGGTTATAGCCTACCATCAGCCTGTAACCCGTACTTATATTGAACAGATAAGAGGCGTTGACAGTTCATATGCCGTCGCTTTACTGGTCAGCCGGGGACTTATCGAAGCGGTCGGAAGGCTCGATGTGCCGGGCAAGCCTTTATTATACAAGACAACGGAAACATTTTTACATTGTTTCGGTCTGAGTTCGCTCGATGAACTTGGTTCACCCGAGATCGGCGGCTGAGGGACATATGATGGGACGTAACATACTGATCGCATCGGCTGTCATCTTGCTTTTCGTTTTTTTTATATTAACGTCCTGGGTCCGCATTTCATTGATTTACAGTCAGTCTCCCGAAATTTATATTCATTTTTTATTCTTTCGCTTTAGCCCTTTGAACAAAAAAAGCCGAAAAATCCGTCTCGGAGATTATTCGATAAAAGCTTTACGTAAAAAAAGGATCCTGTTTAACAAGCGTCAGAAATCTCTTGCAAAAAAAACAGGTGCAGAAAAAGAAAAACGATTGCCTGAGAAACATAAAATCGGTGATCTGACTCATCTGATGCGCTATTATATTCGTTTGGTTTTGATACTTTTGAATAGATTCGGCAGAAGTCTCAGGATCGACATTTATCGGCTGGTCATTACAGTGACCGCAGGTGATGCTGCCTCTGCCGCAATTTTATACGGGGCTGTTTCCGGACTGACATCGGATCTGTTATCACTTTGCGGACAATATCGTAAGATAAAATTCAAACAGAATGCCCAAACCGGCATACAGGTTGATTTTATACGGGAGAAATGGAGTTTTGACCTGCATCTGGTATTACGCGCAAGATTATATCACTTGATTTCTCTTGCGCTGCGTGGTCTTATAGCCTATTTAAATAAACAATGAATAAATATTTTGCGGAGGTTTGTCATGGAAAGCAATATCGGCGAAATAATCAGAAGCTCTCTAGAGAATATCAGGGAGATTGCAGGCGTTGATACCATTATAGGCGATGCCATCAATACTCCGGACGGAACAGTCATTATACCGGTTTCCAAAGTCTCGCTCGGATTTGCGTCCGGAGGCATAGATTTTAACGGAAAAGAACCCGCAAAAGAAAAAAACGGAACCGCAAATACCGCTGAAAGTGAAAAACAAAAAAGCAGCAGACAGAAAAATTTCGGGGGCGGCGGCGGAACCGGTATCACCATCTCTCCGATAGGTTTTCTGGTCATTCATCCTGAAGGCAATGTGGAATTTCTGAATATAAGCGGAACCGAAAACAAACAAAACAATATTGTCGATTCAATAACCTCGATTTTCGAAAAATCGCCGGAGATCATACAAAAAATCAAATCTGTTTTCAAACGGGAAAAAGAAAGCGAAGAAGATATATTCGGTGATGACGACGAAAATAAAACCGGTTCGAATAAAGCCGAATAATCTGCGTCGCAAACTTGTCCGTTCGCGGCAATATGATCATGCACACAATTCATCCGATTTATAAAAACAAATTTCTTCCCGCAAAAAAATAAAAGCTTCGGCAGTGCGTTTGTATCCGCACTGCCGAAGCTTTCTTACGGGGATTCAGAACTTATATACGATTCGAATCCGGCGCTGTATTTGATGGTCCCGTCCGTAAAGACCCAGAATGCTTCCGTATCGGGAAGCGAGTCGATGAGGGCAAGCCCCTGTTCATACGGCATGCAGTAAACCGCCGTGGAGAGTTCGTCTGCGAGCCCGGAATCACTTGTGATGATCGTTATCGATTCGAAATATTCTGCCGGCATGAGTGTTTCGGGGTCTATAATATGATGGTATTTTATACCATCCACCATGTAATATCTTTCGTAATTTCCGCTGGTGACCACGGATTTGCCGATAATATCCACCATGATCAGAGTCGGTTCGGAGTTTTGCGTATCGGGATTTTGTATTCCGACATTCCAGGGCATTCCTTCACCGTCTTTATCGCCGATTGCCCTGATATTCCCTCCGACACCGATCAAAACCGATGTGTATCCCAGTTCTTCGGCTCTTTTACATACCTGTTCGACAGCATAACCCTTCGCCACGGCTCCGACGTCGATACTCATTTCCGGGTCCGCAAGGTAGACGGTTGAAGCTTCAGCATCGATAATAACATCGTTTATATCCGTGTGCAGCATAGCCGACTCAAGCATGCTCATGGGCGGAAGCGAAGCATTTTCTATATCATCTATCCCCGCTTCACGGTAATTATGCCAGATTTCAAGCACGGAACCCAATGCGATATTACACTTTGCATTTGTCGAGGCATACGCATCTTTTGAAAAAATAATGAGATCGATAATTTTCCGGTCGACTTTTACGGGTCTGATCCCTGCGTTATCATTGATCGTTTTGATATTATTAAGGTCTTTATAATCATTATAGATATCAAACAAACGATGATATTCAAACAGATCGTTATAGATCAATTCGGAAAATTTTTCAAATTCCTTTTCATCATC
This sequence comes from uncultured Lachnospiraceae bacterium, assembly GCA_964628455.1. Taxonomy (GTDB): domain Bacteria; phylum Bacillota; class Clostridia; order Oscillospirales; family CAG-272; genus JAQVWU01. The sequence continues at coordinate 48,224 of CAZVPD010000002.1, read as the reverse complement.
CATATATGAAACGATCTGCGTTACGGTATCGAAAGCATTCAGAAACTCGGCTTCATAGCGTTCTTTTTTTTCGCACGAAGAGAACAGGATTATAAAAGACAGAACAGTCGTCATTAAAAGGAGTTTCCTCATGCTGTTCACTTCAGATTCCGGTAAGATTTATTTTGCTCCGGCAAGTGCCTTATTGATTGTTTCCTGGAATCCTCCGACAGAAACGGTAACGGAAGAAGTCAGATCGGCTCCTGTAGGATGTTTTGTATCATCGACAGCTAAACCTGCAATATCCGCAGCAGTCTTTCCAACAGCATAATCCGCGAACGCCTGAGCCTGTTCAAACCACTCTT
>CAZVPD010000002.1:0-47870 GCA_964628455.1 uncultured Lachnospiraceae bacterium | reverse complement strand
AAACGGAATCTCTTGAAGCATCAGCCACTCAAACCACTCTTTACCGATACCGGACTGCGCTTTCATGCCGTAATCATTTCCGAGTTCGTTCTTTGTTTTAAATGCGGTGTTTAAATCGGTTGTGATCTTTCCGCTTGTGTCAAAGTTCACATTCGTCTGAGAACCGTCTAAAATACAGCCGGTTATGAGCCCGTCTGCGTTTGTGGTCGTCACGGCATAAAATGAATATGCCTGTGCCAGGCCGGGTTCTTCGCCTGCATCGGCGGATCTGTCAATGGTGGTATAAACACCGAGTCCCAGTTTGTCTTCTTTGCCGGATCCGATATCTTTTGCATTTTCCATTGCTTTTTGTATGCCCGTAATAAAATCGCCTACATGAACCGTAACCGACGAGGTAAGGTCGGCACCCGTGGGATATGATTCCGCATCCACGGCGATACCGGCTATTTCGCCTGCCGTTTTGCCTGCAACATAAGCGGCAAAGCTGGATGCCTGTTCGTTCCATTCTTTTCCGATAGCAGAAGAGGATCTCATGCCGTATCCGTCACCGAGTTCGTTCTTTGTCTGAACAACCGTATCAAGCGGAGTCGTGATTTTTCCGGTATCATCAAAGTTTACTTTTGTCTGAACTGAATCGATCACGCATTTAACGATTTTCCCTGCGTTATCAACTGTAACGGCATAAACCATCGTATCCATCTCTGCAAGACCGACTCCGTCTGCGACGTCTTTGGATTTTGATATCGAACTGACGACCGCAAGCCCTGTTTTAACAGAATCCGCAGAACCGCCGCATCCCGCAAGAGCAGATACGGCAAAAATCACAACCAAAAGAAGCGACAATAATTTTCATACATTTCTCCTATAAATTTATTTTTTTTATCTCAAACAGCTTATTGAAGGCTGTCAAGCTAACTTTTAAAAGAGTCGACGTAATAATTCCGGCTATAATCCCCGTTATCAGCAATATGGGAAGGTATAACCATATCAATATGTTTGTATAAATAATCGATACGGCGGTCAGCTGTCCCAAATTATGAAAAACAGAACCGGTCACACTCAAAAGAAGATAAGAAATCCTGTCTTTAAAAACAATCAGCAGCAGGGACATGATCCCTATCGAAAGCACCCCTCCGCATAGACTCAGAATTCCCGAAACAGCTCCTCTGGTGGCGAATACAAACAGAGCTTTCAGAAGTGCAAGTAAAAATGCTCTGCTTTTACCCAGAAAAAACAATGAATACATAACGACGATATTAGACAGACCGAATTTAACTCCGGGAGCGATAAACGGAAGCTGCAGTGAGTTTTCCACAAATGAAAGAACGATCGCGACTGCAAACAAGATACCGGTCAATACGATTTCTCTGGTTTTAAATGAATTCTGCGTGATATTGTGCGCATAATATTTGCCCACTGCATTACCTTCCCGCGCCTATGACCATATCCATATCTCCGGATACCCTTTTATCATTCCGCACAATTTTTAATATTAATTTGTTGGGAAGACATACGGCGGTCTCGCCGACCATACGCAGTTTTCCCGAACGGACACATATTTTATCCCGGCAGTCGGATGCTTCAAAGCAAATGCTTCCGTCGGAAAACAGGTGAAAGACGACATTTTCATTCTGCGGTACGGAAAAAATTCTGTCTGTTCCCTCTGTCAGTGAGATGGTTTCAATCCGTTCGGAGCCGTAATAAATCTCCGCCGTCGCAGGAGCTTTTGAATAAAGGAGTCTGTATGTCCCCCACAAAATAAAACAGAATAGTATGATCGCGGATAAAACTATAATATCCGTTTTTTTTACGAATTTCATGTGAATAATCCGCTTATAAAAATTAAAACGGTAACAGAAGTCATAATTATCAGGTAATTTTTGACCGAAAGCACAAACGTAACCGCTTTTTCCTGTTTGCCATGAAATTTTGCAATGTTTTTCTGTATCGGGATAAAAGTAAAAAGCGAAATCAGGCATATCGGCGGCAGCATGCCGAAGATAACCATTATTATAAGCGCAAGATATATAAGATAATATAAACCGGCGAACAAATACAACGATGCTTTTGTCCCGATATAATACGGCAGGGTAAATCTTTTAACGGCAGTGTCTTTCTGCAGATCACATATATTATTTGCCAGCATGATGCCGGCCGTCGCACAAAACGGAACAATCGAAAGCAGTAATACTTGTATGATAGGTATTATTTTAAAAGAGAAATCAACAGATACCGTATCTGCGGAATAAGTCAGATATGTACCTTCGGGCATATTGATATACAATAGTATGAAAGGGATCATCAATCCGTAAAACAAGCCGGAAAAGAATTCTCCGAGCGGTAATCTGGAAATGGATACGGGACCAAAAGAATAGATGATTCCGAATAAGAAACACAGCATGCCGAGAAGCAGAACGACAGCATCGGTTATTAAAGCAAGATAAATTCCAAGCCCCGAACTGACTGCAAGCTGAATAATAATGATCTTCAAGGCCGTTTTACGATTGAACTGCAGTTCCTGACGGTTGTTTTTTGTATCTTCGTAATTGTTTATCGCCGTCGCGGTCATATCGAAAAGAAGCATCGACAAAAAAAACACAAGAGATTTAAAGAGATCAGGTTTCTGACCGATCGAAAACAAGTATGAAACCGTCATTAAAAAAGCATAAAGGCTGGTAATCTTGGTTGATACCTCGATATAGCTTAAATAGCGTTTGAACAAGATTACCTCCCGGAATTATTCTGCCCAAGGATCTCCGAATTATATGCCCTGTCCAATAAGGCATACAACTTCTCCTTTTTTTCGGAACCCGCACTGATGCGGTTTAGTACAGACAGCGCTTTATCGTAATACTTTTTTGAAATCATGCGGGTAAAAGCAATTCCTTCCGCATTATTTACCGCCAGACTGATATCCGATACGGATGCTTTGCCGGTTTTCGCTTTGTTTTTTATTTCTTTATTTTTTTCGAATGTATAAATGAGAGGCAATGTAACCACACCCTGTTTATAATCCGAGAGGACGGGTTTTTTTGCCAGTCTGCCGGTCGATCTATAATCGATACAATCGTCGGTCAGCTGAAATATCAGTCCGATATAACGACCAAATTGTGCGTAAAGCCGTATCTCATCTTTATGGACATCATCGCATATTTCTGCGCCGGATCTGCAGCTTGCCTCAAACAAAGAAGCCGTTTTGCCGGATATGATTTTTAAATAATTATAAAAAGATAAATCATAGTTCCGGTTGTTTACAGTCTGCTGCAGTTCTCCGATACATATCCGGCTTATATAATCCGGAAAATCGATTTTATCAAACTCTTTTCCGCGGGAAACAGAACCGGCGATTTTTAAACAAAGACTAAGAAGGTAATCTCCGCAAATCACAGCCGTCCTTTTACCGAATTTTTTCTGCAGGGTTATGATTCCTCTGCGCGTTGCCGCATTGTCGATGACATCGTCATGAACCAGAGAGGCAAGATGAAGCAATTCTATTGCGGCTGCGATCTTGACCGCATCAGAATGAATTTCTTTCCCGTTGTTTTCCGCGCAGGCAAGACAGGACGCCGCGCGTATGGATTTACCTCTCGATAATGTCAGATGCTCCGTATAAATTCTGATAATATCCGGCGCCGACAGAAGTATTCCCGTCAGTTCGGATTCAACCCGGATTTTAGCCTCTTCAAACGTCAGAAAACGACCGGAATTTTCATACGCTGTTTTTTCATTAATCATTGTAGATATATAGCTTCTTTACAAACGGTATTTTTTTCCACTGTTTTTTCAGATAAGGCATCACATAATAATCGAGACCGAGGATTCTGCCCGAAGCGATCAGAAGGGCAACAGCGGCGAAAATCATCCAGAATGAATTCAGATAAAGACCGGTAGTACAAACAAACATCACCTGCAGGACAAGCGACAAAGCAGCGGACGGAGTTGTGAATAATCCGCCGATCAGGGAAAGGCCGATCAGAATTTCAGCTGCAACAATAAAGATCTGCATCGCCAGCTGAATAATATTATTAGGCAGTATAATTTCACTGATAAACCAGTTCATAAGGGGAATATCCAGTTTAAATGCGAAATCTCCGATTTTTGCAACGGCAATATCATTCGGGCCGACCAGTATAAAACGAATTAAACCCAGAAAATCAAAGTTGATCAACGCTTTAACGACCGAGGTCACCGCGCTTTCGGCAGCGGGAGTAGCGGAGCTTGACGCGTCTGCGGCAGCTGTCACCCCGTTTATAATCGAATTGTAATAATCGTTTGATCCTCCGAAGAAACCCGTAAGCATCGGCGATGTAAACCATCCCTGAGCGACCTTAACAACGCCTTCAAAAAGCCAGACCGCTCCGAGCCACAGCCTTAAGAAAATCAGCAGAAAACTGGGCGTTTTATTTGAAAGATGACCGCCTACAAAACTGCGGTTGTGTCTGATCGTGAAAAACTCGTGCCTCAGATAGCTGAATGTTTTATTCCAGCCGAGTACCTGTATATAGTAAATAATATTTATAAAATGCTTCACGAACATCGCTAAAAACGAAGGCAGACTGAACATTTTATTCGGCATACCGACCAAAGCGGTTCCGTATCGTCCTCCGACACTTACCATAACACCGTGAAAACTCGGTTTGTATGCTTTCATGCAATCTGTTTTATCGCTTATAACGCATGCGATGTTGTGTGCAGCCACGGCAGCACTTTGTTCGCAGTTTTCAACCAGCTGGGGAACGGGATTTTTCTCACCCTCCGGAGTATAACATAAATTATCACCGACTACAAAAACGCTGCTGTCACCTGTCGAACGCAGATACTGATCGGTATCAAGTCTGTTTCTTCTGGATGACGGCAACTCCAGGGAAGCCTGACAGGTGATTTGCGCGCTCTCGATCCCTGCCGCCCAGATGACCGTGCCGCACTCCATTTTTGTTGTGACATCATTCGTTTTTAATTCGATATAATCTTTGTCTATCCGGACGACGCCGGTATTAAGGGATAATTCCACCCCTGTTTTTTTCAGTCTTTTTTCGACTTTTGCAGAAAGTTTTTCCGTAAGCGCGGGAACCACACGCTGAAGGATATCGATACAACGGATTTGTACCATCGACCGGTCGATCTCGAAACTTTCGCATAATATAGGAACGTATTCAGCCAGCTCCCCCGCCATCTCCGTACCGGTAAATCCCGCTCCCACCACAAAAAAACTAAGGAGCTTCTTTTTAGCGCCGATATCCGTTTCCACCGCGGCTTTTCTGAAACAATTCTGTATATGGTTTTTTAAAAGGACCGCATCTTCATAGGACCACAATTTAAAGGAGTATTCATCCGCACCCGGAACACCGAAAAAAGTAGGCCGTGAACCGGCAGCCATGACCAGAATATCATAAGCGTATTTATCGCAGGTGCCGATAACTGTCTTACCGATAAAATCCACGGAAACGACCGTATCGAGCTTAACACCGACATTTCTGCCGGCAAATATTTTTTTAAGACTGAGTTTAACGCTGTCTTCATCAACCCGGTTAGCAGCGACTTCATGCAGTTCGGTCAGCATGGTATGAAAAGGATTTTTGTCAATAATCGTTATGTTTACATCCGAATTCTTTTTTAATTTACCCGCCAGCTTTTTTGCCGTCAATACACCGGCATACCCCGCGCCGATAACCACAATGTTTTTCTGCATAATATTCCTCTTTTTACATTTACAAGAAGCAATAAACGTAATATATTAAGATATTTTCCGCGATCAATAAAATCATTAATAAATTATAATATATAAATCGATATCTGTCAATATTATTTTTTCTTTTTACGTAAAACGCCGCATCAATCAGATACGGCGATTTAATTTCAGCTGAATTCCGTTTCGTCTACGGAATCATCGACAGGTATGACGATTTCACCGAAATCATCTTCCGGCTTGTCAACCGTATCAAAGTCGGCATCTTCGAAACATTCGTTGGCATCATATTTCCGCCTGAGAAATTCACCGAAATCATCTTCAAATTCAAGGTCATCTTCTGTTTTCTGCATATAAAGAAGATAAGCGCCCACGGCACCGCCGATGATTCCCAGTATCAGAAAAGCATTCGCAAAGCTGCGTTTTTTCGAATACAGCATGAAAAAAAGAGAAACGAAAGATATCGCCTGAATGACAAGCGTAATGCCGATATAAAGCTTCGACTTCTTGAAAATCATCAACATAATCAGGTTCCTTTCGGGTTTTAAAAATTAGGTGTTGGCTTTTAAATATGCATTGATAAATTCATCGATCTCTCCGTCCATAACCGCCGAAACATCGCCGTCTTCCCAGCCTGTACGGGTATCTTTAACCAATGTGTAAGGCATAAAAACATATGACCGTATCTGAGCTCCCCATTCGATATTCGTTTTTATTCCTTTAATGTCATCGATTTTATCCAGATTTTCACGCTGCTTAATTTCCAGAAGCTTTGATTTCAACATTTTTAATGCTGTTTCCTTGTTTTGAAGCTGACTTCGTTCTGTCTGACATCCGACGACAATACCGGTCGGTATATGGACAATTCTGATCGCGGAATCTGTTTTATTGATGTGCTGTCCGCCGGCACCGCTTGCCCGGTGGGCGGTGATTTCCAGGTCTTCGTCGCGAAGTTCGATCTTACCGTCAACATCATCGAATTCGGGCATTACCTCAACCGAAGCAAAGGACGTGTGCCGCCGGCCCGAAGCGTCAAAAGGAGAAACGCGTACCAGCCGGTGAACACCGTTTTCGCTTTTCAAATATCCGTAAGCGTTCATGCCTTCGACTAAAATCGTCGCGCTTTTCAGACCCGCTTCCTCACCGTCCAGCCAGTCGAGAAGCTTTACTTTATAACCGTGTTTTTCACCCCACCGGACATACATGCGGTAGAGCATAAGAGCCCAGTCCTGTGCTTCCGTACCGCCTGCACCGGGGTGAAACGCCAGTATTGCGTTGTTTGAATCATATTCGCCGGAAAGAAGGACTTCGATCCGCTGCCGTTTTTCTTCCGCTTTTATTTCACTGACATCCCTGATAATTTCATCGGAAACGCTCTCATCATTCTCCTCGATGGCCATATCGGCAAGCATTTCGGTGTCATCGAGTCGTCTGACTAAATTTTCATAAGCTTCGAGTTTATTTTTCAATACTTTTACTGTTTTCAATATCCTGCTTGATTCACTTTGATTTTCCCAGAAATTCTCGACGGTCGTCTGCATTTCCAGTTCTTCGATCCGGTTTTTCAGATCATTGACTTTCAGAGCCGACCCCAGGTCCGTAACTTCACTGCGTATAGCCTGAAGCGCATATCTCGCCTCTTCAAGTTTTACTATCATATATTTATTGACTTCTCCGTATTCTGCTTCGGCAATATTTTTATTTTAATTTCTGCAGAAATTTCCGCTGAAAACAAGGCCTTTTTCTCCGTCAAGCGTCACCGATATTCCGCTGTGTAGAACTTTGGTCGCTCCGCCGGCTCCTACGATAACAGGAATATTTAAGATTTCGCCGACTATTGCGGCATAGGAATCCGCGTCTCCCGATTCGCAGATAACACCTGCCGCTCTTCGCAGCACGGGTAAAGATTTTACCGTAACGGACGGGATGACCAGAATTTCATCGTCGTTGAAAGCAGAGGCGGCTTGCTCTTCGCTCCCGCAGACACACAATGTAGCACAGACGGAAGACTTGACGACCCCTATCCCCGAAACAAGCACATTACCCACGATCTGAACTTTCAGCATATTGGTCGTTCCCGAAATACCAAGGGGGAAACCTCCCGTTATTACAACAATATCACCGTATTGGATCAGTTTCTGTTCATATACCCTGTCAATCGCATGCTGAAGCAGTTCATCCGTGTTTTCTTTAACGTCGATCAGCAGCGGAGTCACACCCCAGGACATATTGAGATGACGGCATGTTTTGCAGTCGGGAGAACATCCGACAATGGGTGTTTCCGGCCGGTAACGGCTGAGCATTCGCGCCGTTCGTCCGGACTTCGTCACTGTAATAATCGAGGATGCCTTAAGGTCGTTGGCAGTGGTACATGTGGCATGCGATATGGCTGTGGTAACATTGGAAAAATCGCCGGTACGGATTTCGGAAAAACGCTTGGCATAGTTGATATCTTTTTCGGTACGTTCGGCAATTCGGGCCATCGTCTTGACCGCTTCCACGGGATAGAGTCCGGCTGCCGTCTCACCGGACAGCATAATAGCGCTGGTTCCGTCATAAATGGCATTGGCTACATCCGTAACTTCCGCGCGTGTAGGCCTGGGCTGACGGGTCATGCTCTCAAGCATCTGAGTGGCTGTAATGACCTGCTTACCCTGATTATAGCATCGTGTTATAAGCTGCTTCTGAATGACCGGGATTTCTTCCAGTCTGATTTCGACTCCCATGTCTCCGCGCGCAACCATGATTCCGTCGGAAGCATCAAGGATCTCCTCAATGTTGGAAACACCGGCTGCATTTTCTATTTTCGCGATGATCCGCATATTTTCACAGCCGAGATTTTCCAGTTCACGCCGTATTTCTTTTATGTTTGCAGCGCTTTGTGTAAATGAAGCAGCTACAAAATCGAAATCTTCGAGTACGCCGAATGCCAGGTCTTCTTTGTCACGACCACTTAAAAAAGGTATCGACAGACGAACGCCCGGTATATTCACTCCCTTGCGGTCCGATATGATACCGCCGTTCACCACAGTGCATTTAACGGCATCAGAGTCGAAGCTGTCAACCCGCAATTCGATCAGACCGTCATCGATCAATATCCTGCCGCCTGCGGCAATATCACGGTACAGATCGCCGTATGTTACAGACACCCCGGATTCGTCTCCCTCGGTATCGTGTAGATAAAGGGTGAATACCTGACCTGCGGTAAGGGTAATCCTGCCGTTTTTAAATTTCTTAATGCGAATTTCCGGGCCTTTGGTATCAAGAAGCAAAGCCGTATGTCTTCCCGTTTCCGCCCGCAGCTTTTTAACGATATCCGCTTTATGTCTGTGTCCTTCGTATTCACCGTGAGAAAAATTTATACGGGCAACGTCCATACCGGCAAGAATCATTTCGCGTATCACATCCTCGGTATCGGACGCCGGACCGAGTGTGCATATGATTTTTGTTTTTCGCATATTCCTGCTCCAAATATTTAGGATTTTATAACGGGTAAAAACATCGGTACCGTATAAATGATATACCCGGAATCAAATCGTTATCAGTTGGTTTTTTTCAAAAAGTTCGACTTTGAGTCCGAAATACTTATTTATACATAAATCCATAAAATATCGCGCCGCATGTCTTTCGGTAAAAAAATGACCTGCCGCAAACACATTGATACCGGTTTCTCCCGCGTCGAGTAAACTGTGGTATCCGCACTCGCCGGTGATAAACGTATCCGCTCCGAGAGAAACAGCTTCTCCGATAAAATCGGAACCCGAACCGCTGACCACAGCGGCTTTATATACATAACGGCAGGCATTCATTCCGCATAGTATTTCGGTCCCGAGGATGTTTTTCAGATGCCTACCGAATGCATCAAACAGCACGGGTTCTTTCAGCAAGCCGATTCTTCCTGCTCCTGCGGCAAAAGAGCCGATTCCTTCAAGACCGATTTTTATCGCCAGCAGATCGTTGATACCTCCGTTTATTCTATCGGCTCTTGTGTGAAAACTCATGACGGATATTCCGCTTCTGATCAAACGGATGAACTTCGGCGATAAAAGTGATTTTACCGGATGAAATATCAGCGGATGATGCGATAGGATCACATCGAATTTATTTTCGACCGCATAACTGACGGCATCATTTGTCACATCCAGAACGCACAGGACAGCGTTTATTTCACGTTCTTTATCCGGACAGCACATAAGTCCGTCATTGTCCCATTCAAGTGATAACGAAGCAGGTATCGCATCGTTTAAAGTCCGGTATAATTCGACAGCATTCATATGGATTCTTTCAATCTAATCAATTCGGTACGGAGAACCGTATCGGCGGATACATCAAGGGATGCCTTCCGACATCCTTTTATTTTAATATCAAGAGCAAGGAGTTTTCTCTGTATTAGCCTGCCGAATAACGGACCGCGTTCTTCGATGTTCTTCTTTCCCAAAAGAAGATCCGCGTCATTGTAAATATGTTTTTTACCGTCATATTCCGCGCATATAATTTCGTAAATCCTGTCGTCGAAAGCAATTTTTTCACCGGTTATATCAAACCCGTTATCATATAAAAAACGCCTCAGCAGAGGAGCGCGTGTCATAGGCTGCAAAACAAGCCGTATTTTTTTCTGCATATGCATGAAAAAAGATGCTTCTTTTAGAATATCCCGGATTGATTCTCCGCCCATTCCCGCAATGACAACAACGTCGGGATGATATTTTTCGATGCCGTTGAGCCCGTCGTTTTTTATAACTTTTATTTTCTCCGAAAGGCCGCAGCCGGCGATATTCTGTTTCGCTTTGACGACAGGTCCTTCGTTAATGTCGGTTGAAATGACGGACGCCGCGATATTATTTTCAATCAGCCATATCGGCAGATACGCGTGATCGGTTCCGATATCCGCCGTTATGCTGTTCTGGGGGATAAAAGAAGCAACTGCGGAAAGCCTTTCTGACAGCCTGATCATTTTCTCTGTTTTCCGTTATGTATAAAAAAGGCGGACATATGCCCGCCGATCCCATTATTTCGAAGCCAGAAAATCATTGATTTTACTGACAAGTTCATCGGCGTCCGTGCCGTGGACCTGGCAGGCCATTTCAATCGATTCACCCCGGGAAGCGGGACAACCCAAACAATGCATTCCTATTTCGAGAAAAAATTCCGCGGTGTCAATGTCGTAATCAAGCACGTCACCGATGACCGTTTCTTTTGTTACTTCCATCAGATATACCTCCGTCTGTTTATAACTATATACTGGTATTATACATCCGTCAGATATTCTTGTCAACATATAATATAAATATTCTTTGTTAATTCACAATAATACTTGTAATTTGACCGTGTCTGCTATATAATGATATAAATTGATTCAATAAGAACGGAGTGCGGATATGAAAGACTGTATTTTCTGTAAAATCGCAAGGGATGAAATCCCTTCCGAAAAAGTATATGAAGACAATATGATAACCGCGTTTTATGATATTCATCCGCAGGCACCGGTACATATACTGGTTATCCCGAAAAAACATATCGCGTCTTCCGATGAGATCAATCAGGAAAACAGCGGTATCATCGCGGCTGTTTTCGAACGGATCCCCCTGATGGCTCAGAATGCAGGATTAAAAAACGGCTACCGCGTCATTACAAACTGCGGACCCGACGCATGCCAGTCCGTCAAACATCTTCACTTCCATATTCTGGGCGGCAAACAGCTTCCTGCGGATATGGGCTGACAAACGGAGGAATCATGATGTATTTAAACGAAGAGATAAAAAAAAGAGGTTTGCCCTCTCTTCTGACATTTGCCAACGGCACTCAAATGACAGACCCGAACGGCTGGGAACTTCGCCGTGCCGAAATAATCGAAATACTCGCCCGTGAAGAATACGGTTATATGCCTCCGCCGGCACCTGTAACCTATGAGATCATATCGCATAATAAAAACGAATACGGAGGTAAAGTACAGTTTACAGCCGTTCGGCTGAAAATATCGACTCCCGATTCCGTTTTCAGTTTTCCTTTGAATTTATTCATACCAAAATCCGATAAACGCGTTCCTTTGCTGCTTCACATTGCTTTCCGTGACGATATACCCGATAAATATATGCCCGCAGAAGAAATAACGGACAGGGGTTTTGCTCTGGCAAGTTTTTGTTATACCGATATCGCATCCGACTCCAACGACGAGTTTTATGACGGCATAGCGGGTTTATACGACAGGAAAATATATAATTGGGGGAAAATTTCGATGTGGGCGTGGGCGGCAAGCCGGGCGCTTGATTATCTTTCATCGCTTTCCGACATCGACGACGGACAGATAGCGGTGATCGGTCATTCCAGACTCGGTAAGACCGCATTATGGTGCGGCGCCAACGATACGCGTGTAAAATATGTGATTTCAAACAACTCCGGCTGTTCGGGAGGTGCCATTACCCGCGGCAAGACAGGTGAGCGCGTAAAGGATATAACAAAAAATTTTCCGTATTGGTTTTGCCCGAATTATAAAAAATACGCCGATAAAGAAGAAGAAATGCCTTTTGACCAGCATTTTCTGATTGCAGCCTGCGCGCCCCGCTGTGTATTGCTCGGAACCGCGCTGGAAGACACCTGGGCAGACCCTTATTCGGAATATCTGGCAGCATATGCAGCCTCCGAAGCTTATCGTTTCCTGAACACAAACGGATTTGTCTGCCACGACCGTGAACCCGCTGCGGGCGATATTTTCCATCAAGGAAATATAGGATTTCATCTGAGAGCAGGCGGGCATTTTCTGAGCCGTTACGACTGGAATCGATATATGGATTTTATTTTAAGCAGCCCATCTTCTTTTTGAAACGCCGGCCAGGATAAAAAGTAAGCGGACAATAAGCATTCCGCTGTTTTGTTTTGCCCGGATGTTCCGAATATTTATTCTATTGTTAACTTTCCGCACATAAAATATAAACATATTTCTGTTATACTAATCAAAATGTCATCTGAGGGGAATAAATATGCCGAAAAGAAATGATATCGAAAAAGTTCTTATAATTGGCTCCGGACCGATCATTATCGGTCAGGCATGTGAATTCGATTATTCCGGCACACAGGCATGCAAAGCGCTTCGCCGTCTGGGCTATAAGATCGTACTCGTCAATTCCAATCCCGCTACTATCATGACCGATACGGATATGGCGGATGTGACGTATATTGAACCGTTGAATGTCAGCCGTTTAACCGAAATTATCGAAAAAGAACGTCCCGATGCTCTTCTACCGAATTTAGGAGGACAGTCGGGACTTAATTTAAGCATTGAACTGGCAAAAGCAGGTGTTCTGGAAAAATACGGCGTTAAAGTCATCGGTGTTCAGCTTGATGCGATCGAACGCGGCGAAGACCGTATAGAATTTAAAAATACGATGGAAAAACTGGGCATCGATATGGCCCGCAGTTTTCCCGCCTACAGTTTGGAAGATGCCGAAAAGATCGCGATCGAACTCGGTTACCCCGTTGTACTGCGTCCCGCATATACTATGGGCGGAACAGGCGGAGGTATTGTTTACAACCACGAGGAACTCGTCTCTGTGATGGGCAGAGCGCTTCAGGCCAGTCTGATCCATCAGGTGCTGGTTGAAGAAGCCGTGATCGGATGGGAAGAACTTGAACTGGAAGTTGTGCGCGATTCCGAAAACAATATGGTAACCGTCTGTTTTATAGAAAATATCGATCCGATGGGAGTCCACACAGGAGATTCCTTCTGCGCCGCACCGATGCTGACAATATCCGGGGAACTGCAGGAACGTCTTCAAAAATATGCCTATTCCATTGTCGAGGCGATTCAGGTCATCGGGGGAACCAATATACAGTTTGCTCATGATCCCGCCACGGGACGCGTTATTATCATTGAAATAAATCCCCGTACATCACGGTCATCGGCGCTCGCATCGAAAGCCACGGGATTCCCTATCGCCATGATATCGGCAATGCTCGCCGTAGGGTTAAACCTCAATGAAATTCCGTATTACCGGGACGGTACCCTTGACAAATACACGCCGTGCGGAGATTATGTGGTTATCAAATTCGCGCGCTGGGCTTTTGATAAATTCAGTCAGGCCGAAGATAAACTCGGAACTCAGATGAAAGCAGTCGGCGAAGTCATGTCCATCGGCAAAACATATAAAGAAGCCTTTCAAAAAGCAATACGTTCACTTGAAAACGGACGTTACGGTCTCGGTTATGTGAAAAACTATAACAGCATGACCAAAGAAGAACTTCTGAAACTGCTGGTTTATCCGTCAAGCGAACGTCAGTTTATTATGTATGAAGCACTTCGCAAAGGCGCAACGATCGATCAGTTGTTTGAACTTACTCATATAAAACGCTGGTTCATCGAACAGATGCTCGAACTTGTTGACGAAGAGAACGCGTTGACAGCTTCCGAACTGACCGACGAGGCGCTGATCCGGGCAAAACACAGCGGTTTTGCGGATAAGTATATCGCGAAATTACGCAGCCTGCCGGAGGAAGAAATCCGGCAGCGCCGTATCACACTCGGTATCGAGGAAGCGTGGGAGGCGGTGCCTGTCAGCGGTGTCGCAGAACCGGCATCCTATTATTTTTCCACTTATAATAAATCAACGGAATTTTACAAATCCGATGACGGAGACAAAAAAGTAATGATTCTCGGCAGCGGACCGAACCGGATAGGCCAGGGAATCGAATTCGATTACTGCTGCGTGCATGCCGCATTCGCTTTACGTACAATGGGTTACAAATCCATTATGATCAACTGTAATCCTGAAACGGTTTCCACGGATTACGACACGTCTGACACCCTGTATTTTGAACCCCTTACGGTCGAAGATGTTTTAAGCATATACAAACGTGAAAAACCTGTCGGAATCATCACGCAGTTCGGAGGACAAACACCTTTGAATCTGGCGCGCGAACTTGAAAAAAACGGATGCAGGATTTTGGGGACAAGTCCCGAATCGATAGATCTGGCCGAAGACCGCGACAGGTTTAAATTTATGATGGACAGGATAGGTATTCCGATGCCCGAATCGGGGATGGCTTCAACAACGGAAGAAGCGATAACCCTTGCAACCGATATCGGATACCCGCTGATTCTGCGTCCTTCCTATGTACTCGGCGGACGGGGTATGGAAATTGTATACGATGAGAGCAATCTGATCCGTTACATGAAAAACGCGGCGGGCGTCACCCCCGAACGCCCGATTCTGATCGACCGTTTTCTCAGCAACGCCATTGAAGCCGAGGCAGATGCGATCGCAGATCACGGCAAAGCCTTCGTTCCTGCGGTCATGCAGCATATAGAACTTGCGGGTATCCATTCGGGTGATTCCGCATGTATCATTCCCGCCCTGAACATTCCCGAAAAGCATATGGCGACAATCAACCGATATACCGAACTGATCGCAAACAGTCTTAATGTTTGCGGACTTATGAATATGCAGTATGCCATAGCCGAGGATACCGTATATGTTCTGGAAGCGAATCCCAGAGCCTCGCGTACGGTTCCGCTTGTATCCAAGATATGCAATATACAGATGGCGAAAATCGCAACCCGGATAATCATGCATGAATTTTGCGGCGGAGATTCTCCCGTCGACGAACTCCGAAATCGGAAAATCAACTATTACGGCGTGAAGGAAGCTGTATTCCCCTTCAATATGTTTCCGGAAGTTGATCCCGTTCTCGGTCCCGAAATGCGTTCCACGGGTGAAGTACTGGGGATCAGCGATTCTTTCGGAATCGCCTTTTATAAATCGCAGGAAGCGACCCAGCTTAAGATACCCGATACCGGCAATGTACTGATCAGCGTCAACGATGCCGATAAACCCGAAGCTCTTGAGATCGCCCGTATTTTCGAAGAACTGGGCCTTGGGATCACCGCAACAGCCGGTACTTATAAATATCTGACGGACGGCGGGGTAAAATGCATTTTTATTAAAAAACTGTTTGAGGGCAGACCGAATATAACAGACGATATCATGAACAACAATATTTCATTGGTCGTCAATACGCCGGCACCCCATTCTGTTCAGGCACAAAACGATGATTCGTATATACGTAAATCAGCCATCCGGAAAAAAATCTGTTATATGACGACGATGGCAGCTGCAAAAGCTGCGGCAGTCGCGCTTTACGAAATGAAAAACCATCCGAAGACGCAAATAAAATCGCTTCAGGAATTTCACGCGGATATAACATAAAAAAAGAAGGATACAGCGACACGATATACCCGTGATGCCTGTATCCTTGTTTAATTTACAAACAGCTGCCGATAAAAGAAGCCACCTGACGGGCAGCAGCTTCCACCCCGGCCTCGCTGAGATGAAGTAGATCCTCGCCGATATAACTTTGCATATCGGCTTTTATAACCTTATTCAAATCGTTGACAGGCACACCCAGACGTCTCATGAGCAGAGTCACCGCTTCGTTGTAACGGTCTATGACGGCATTGTCGTCTGCAGTGAATTTTTCACCTACGGGTGTTGTCGTGGCAAACAGGATTTGAGCATTGAATTTTTTCAATTCCGTATGGATCTGTTCAATTGTATGCAGGTATTCATCGAGCGGAGTAAAAACCGGCAGATTTTCGCTGATTTTGAAAGTATCCCATATGCCGTTATTCCAGTGAATGACATCGGGCGCATTTTGTGCGCCTTCACTGATCCAGCCGTTGACACACCACAAAGTGTATTTGGCAAAACGGCAGTTGTCGGCAGGACCCCAGACATCAGCCCGGCCGGCAAGCAGCTGCCTGACACGGTCGTTATAGCTCAGTCTGATCGAATCTCCTAAAAGTATAACTTTTTTCATGTTCTTATAAGCACCTCTTTTCGAAATGATTATAGCACAAATTCTCACTGCTGTCGATTGACATTTATAACAAAATAAATTATAATGATTCCGAGTCGGAAAAACACAGGAAATATTCCATAAAAAAAGAAAGGCAGAATATGATGATCGATATGAAATCAGCTGCGGCGGCGAGTTTTCGTTATAACGGAATCCTGTACCGGATTTCACCCTCTTCCATGATACAGAATGGGAATTTGTATGTAACGGTTATAAAAAACAACCTTGAAGTCACACTTGAGCTTACCCGTGTTGTTCCTGAGGCATCGGAATGGATCGTTCGTTTCAAAAACATCGGACAAACAAATTCGGGACGCATATCTGAGATTAACGGAATGGATTTAACCGTTCCCTGTCCTGAAACGGATGAAACGGTTTGGCGCGGGCTCGAGGGAGATTACTGCGACGGCAGATCCTTTATGCCTCTCGAAAAAAAGATCGGAATCGGCGATGCGGTTACGATCGAGCCTCAGCGCGGCCGTCCGAGCCAGGAAACAGCTTTTCCCTTTTTTGATATTGCCTGCGACAAAAATATTATTGCCTGCGCGATCGGCTGGTCAGGTCAGTGGCATCTCGATATCCGGCGCAGCAGCAGTGAAATACATCTCAAAGCAGGACAGACCGATTGCGATTTTTACCTGATGCCCGGCGAAAGCGCACGGTCGATCCGCGTGCTGATCTTAACAGGTGATAACCTGCAGAAACTGCGTCACGACTTCCGCAGAATTTTAAGGAAACACTACAGTCCGGCAAAATATCTCGGAGAAAACTTTGATGTTCCTCTTTCTGTTCAGGATTTTGACCGTTATTTTTGGAACACTCCCTTGTACCGCACCGAAGAAGGTCAGCTGAAAATTATCGGAAATGCCGGGAAATGCGGTGGAAATATAAACACATTCTGGCTTGATGCCGCATGGTTTCGGGAGGGTTTTCCCACAGGTGTCGGCAACTATACGTTCGCACCCGGATTCTCAGGCGGACTTCGCAGTCTGTCCGACGCTTCTCATGCCAATCACATGAAACTCATGATCTGGTTTGAACCCGAACGCATTCACATCGGCAGCGACATCTATGCGGCTCACGGCGACGGGGACGGCTGGCTGCTGAATTACGGCGAAAGCAACGAGAACAGGTTGTATAACCTCGGCAATCCCGAAGCGCTCTCATGGTTGACGAACACTTTGATAAAATTCATCTCAGATAACGGCATTGACATTTATCGCGAGGATTTCAATATAGACCCTCTGCCTTATTGGCAGAACAATGACCCGGAGGGACGCAAAGGGATCACCGAAATGCGTTTTGTAGAAGGATTATATAAAATGTGGGATGCGATTATCGAACATTTCCCTAATATAATGATCGATAACTGTTCGTCCGGCGGACGTCGCATAGACCTTGAAACCTGCATCCGTTCGGTTCCCTGCTGGCGAAGCGACACAGCCTGTTCTCCCAATACAATCGAGCGTCCGGTCGGCACATGGCATCAGAATCAAACCGTTCATTTATCGCGCTACCTGCCCTATCATCTCGCGAGCAGCTGGTTTGAAAAAGCATATGAGTTCCGTTCCGGCATGACCATGGGTATTGCCTGCGGATTTGATATGATGAAGGACGATTACGATCCGATACCCGCGATAAAAGCGACAGGCGAGCTGGTTCATCTCCGCAAGTATTGGCTCGGTGACTTTTACGCGCTGACGGAAACCACCTGTGATGAAACGGTGTGGGCGGCTTATCAGCTGAAGCTCGGAGACGACGGGTTTGCGGTCGTTTTCCGCCGCCGTCACAGTGAAGAACACAGCCGTTCCATCGCTCTGTCGGCGATGGACGAAAACAAAAACTACAGAGTCATTCTGACAGACGAAAATTACAATCGGAAAGAATCGGTTTGTTCGGGGAAGCAGCTTGCCGAAGGGATCTTAATAACACTGGATGAAAAATTTTCAAGCGCCGTCATAGAATATATCGCAATTTAAACGGTAAAAAAACCCGGGACGGTCCATACGGACATTCCCGGGCTTTTTTATTGCCCGTCACGGGCTCGTATGACTTTAATATTCGGGATTCCACTCACGGCTCGAACAAGGAAGCGTAGCCGGCTTATTCTCCGCAGGATAAGGGGTTCTGTCGTCATTTTCGAATCTGCTGCGCTGTGCTTCCATGCGGAAATCGGGGATATCCATCTGTCGGCTGTTGTCAAGAACACTGTACCAGCCAAGAATGGCAGCGGCGCTCATGGATGCCGCGCGATACACATCGAAAAAAGGTTTTTGTTTTCCGAGGAGGCACAGGATGAAATTATAAGTGGTCCAGAAATCACCGCCGCCGTGACCTGCTTTTTCGGCCAGCACCGTATTTTCGGAAAAATCCCACTCTGCGTTATATACTTTATATTGTTCGAATCCGTCCGGCACCGTCCATGAGTTGTAAACAACACGGACCTGAGAATCGGAACCGCGGACTGTTTCCGCACCGCCGTTTATGCATCCGATACGGTACCAGTTTCCGTGCGGACCGAAACTGCAGGAACCTGTGATCCGGAAAAGCGCTCCGTTGTCCATTTCACACAGCATGACTCCCGCCACATCAGCGCTCATTCTGCGGCGTTCTGCGGCATATTCGGGATTGAATACCGTTTTGCCGATTATTTTTTTCGGCAAAGTTCCCGTTATATACATCAGAGGAGCCAGAGAATGTGTCAGATAGTAGGTGCGCGGCGTATATTTGCGCCAGTGGTATTTTTCGGGCGCATAACTTTCGCTTTCCTGGATGCTCATGGGATGAACATATTCCCCTTCGGCATAAGTAACCCGGCCCATGGTACCCGTATCGATGATGCGCTTGAGTTCGGTACAGCCCTTCATATGAGGATAATTTTCGGCGAGGACATAGGTGCATCCGGTTTTTTCCACCGAACGGCAGAGATCGACGCATTCTTTCAGCGTCGCCGACGCGGTCGTTTCACTCAGCACATGAATCCCTTTTTCCATCGCCTTCATTGCATAATACGTGTGCTCGTTAAAATAATTGCACAAGACGACTGCGTCGAGTCCGCTTGAGATAAAATCATCAAAATCGGAGAAAACTTTAACGCCGGGAGGACAATTACCCAGTGCATTTGCAATGCGCGCCGGATTTTTATCGCAAATTGCCGTTATGGTCACTTCATCGAGATTTTTCAGCACGTTCAGATATGCATTGCCGCGCCATACGCCGAAAACACCGATTTTAATTTTGTTATTCATATAAATGCACCTTTCAGCTGATCGAATTGAATGCTTCGATTGTTTTATTCATCGCAGCTTCTGCTTTTTCCTGTATTCCGGCAAATGCCGAGGCGAAATTGTTGTTTTTCTTCATATACATATTATAGATCAAATTTCCTGCTCCGCCCCAGTCAAAGATGAATCCAAGGTCATAAACACGAGTGGCAAAGATGATGTCAAGCATCTCTCCGGACTCTTCATCGCGTATATAGCGTGTTTTCAGCGCATTGTCATAATAAGCTGCAGTCAGAGTGTCGACCGAATAATAGGCCATTGACTCGAGAACAATCCCTACGGCATCGAGTTTGGTGCAGTTATAAGGAACAGAGAGTGCGGGTACGATTCCCGAACTGATAAGACAGTTGTATTCCGGCTGACTTTCGTCATAAAGAGGATAAGGAAGTATTCCGAATTCAAACTCGGCATCGCGCAATCCGTTGATATCAACAAGGGCAAAAGTCACAAACAAAACACGGCTGTCGTTAAACATGATGCAGACCTGATCGAAACCCGAACCTCCGGTATGATCGGATAAAACGGAGGGATCGAGGCATACCGACATGATCTTATCGATGACCGTTGCGGCTCGGGTCGTATTCATAACAAGTTCGAGCTGTCCTTCGCTGTTGTTGGATGCTATACGTTCACCCGAAGCGAAGAAGAATGAATGAGGAGCGTTTGAAGCGCACGATAATCCCCAAAGATCTTTCTGGGTGAGTTTTCCGTCGCCGTCTATGTCATTTGTCACGCCGGCAGACATTTCGAATAATTTATCAAGCGTCCATTTGCTGCTTTTTACAAGTTCATACGGATTATCGAGGCTGTAGTCGCCTATCAGTTTTTTATTGAAGAACATGACCATGGTGCATTCGTTGTCGAGTATGCTGATGTCCCCTGTCGTGAAGAAAAGTTTTCCGTTCATCTTCAGGTTTTCGTTGGCCCGCTGATCCCACCATGGATTTTCCAGCGTCAGATACGGAACTTTATTCAAATCAAGCAGCAGCCCCTCCTGCGGCAGCGATATTGCGACATTCATGTATGGCATAGTCACATCATATTCTGTTTCTCCGGCCAGCAAAGATTTTCTGGCCGCCGCCGTCGCATTCTGCAGCCGTGACTGAGTGATTTTAACATTAAAGCGCTCTTCGATCAATAAATTCCGCGTATATACGGCATCGTTAAACAACTCGCCGTTTTGTGTCTCGGCATAAATTTCCTTGCTGGTATACCAGTCGTAACCCGGATTTTCTTCGGTTAAAAAATTGACTGTTTCCGCATCAAGATCGATATCGGGCAGGTCGGGCTCAAGTTCGGTTACCTCAGCCGGTGCTGATGATGTTTCCGGTGCTGAAACCGGCGATTCCGTCTTCTCATCGGCACATGACACGGCAAATGACATCATCATAATAAATGCAAGCATCAGCGGGACAATACGTTTGTTTAACATGGCGCACCTCTTTAGTTTTATTTAATATCATTATAACGGAAATAAAAAAAAAATCAATCATGAATTTAAAAATCTTCATGATTGATTGACATCCGGTTTATTTTAAAGTAGAATACTATAAAGAATAAAAAAAGCGGACGATGTGATGACTCCGTCCCGATCCGGTTCACCGCACGCCGTCTGTTCTCTGCAGAGGAAGTGTTACTGAATTATGAAAAAACAAGCGCAATATATTCCGTTTAAAGAAAAATCAACGGTTTTACCGTATTTTTTAACGGCACCCGGTGATTTTGATCCCGAAAAAGAATCGCTCCCGCTGATTGTTTTTCTGCACGGTGCGGGTGAACGCGGATATGATATCGAACAGGTAAAGATCCACGGCATTCCGAAATTATTCGCAAATGACGAAAATTACCATCATCTTCGGGTTATCACTCTGTCCCCCCAGTGCCCTCCGGACAAAGTCTGGAACCATCTTGCTTTTGAACTGATGGAACTTATCGAACATATAGTGTCCGAATACAATGCCGACCGAAGCAGAATAAGCCTGACGGGATTAAGCATGGGAGGATTCGGAACATGGGAAATGGGTCTTACCTTTCCGGGATATTTCTCTGCTCTGGCTCCGGTTTGCGGAGGGGGTCAGTCGTGGCGCGCTTCCGTTTTACGCGACATTCCGATACGCGCTTTTCACGGCGATATCGATTCTGTCGTGCCTGTCGCCTGCATGCATGAAATGATCGGGGCTATTAAAGAAACCGGGGGGAATCCCTCCTTTACTGTTTTTAAAAACACGGGACACGACTCATGGACTCAGGCATATGAATCAACAGACCTGATCGAATGGCTGGCAGCACAGAAAACCAAATAAAAGATAACGGCATTTTCAGGTCGCGGTCATCCGGGTAAAAATAAATTATAAACGGCAAAACAGTCAGGCCGTTTGAAGCCCGACTGTTTTGCCGTTTGATCTTATCATGTTTGATCCGCAGCGTTTATCCGACTACAAAACTCGCCATATTGCGCTCAACCATAACCTGTATATAATAGTCCGGCTGAACTTCCGCGATCAGTTCCGTATCGGTTTTATACTCCCACATAGTCTGGCGAACCAGTATACCGAAAGCGTCCGTTACAAAATCAAGCAGATTGGCTCCGAATGAATCACATATCATAATGGCATTGGGAAGTTCTTTGTTATCGACGACACATTTTATCTGATCGCTGTAAACATAATCCGGCGATCCGCTGAAATAGTTGGTGATGACAGCCCGGTTCGTAAAAGAGGGTGTGCAGAAAGTTTTATATTCGCTTACCAGACCGGTATCGACACCGAGAAAATTCGCAAGGTCACCGCCGGCGTCATACTGCTGATAAATATTATATTCGGATATCTCACGCGGCGCAGCCGCGGGAAATTCCCGTGAGATAACCTGCATCATTTTATAATAGCCCAAATAGGACCCCAGAGTATTCCAGTGCGTATCCGTCTGGTAATACAATTTGCCTTTGTCTTTATTCTGAAGCATCGTTTCGGTCAGGTTGACGATGATGATGTCTTTGCTGTCCGCATAATAATCCTCTATTTGCTTAAGGCGGGAGTAGTCGCTTTTTTTCTTTTCTGTCATTTCATCCGTTGCTGTTTCCGGATACGCCGTGATGGCATCGGGCGGAATCAGAAATAAAAGTTTCGTTTCCCTGCCGCTCGCCTTGCGTATTTTTGCGAGTTTTTTCAAAAGTCTGCTTTCCATTTTTACCATCTGGTTGTCGGTAAACAGGTTTGTGCAGTAATAATCGGCCAGTGTATCCGGATAATGCAGCTGCGAATATTTTCCCGCAAAAACAGTCAGTCCTCCCGCACCTTCGGAATATGCCACGGGTACTTCAAGCGCGGAACTGCTGTTTTTGCCTTCAACGGAAGCAATAAGAGAAACCGTAATGCTTTCGCCCTTATCGAGGGGAACGGGAATAAAGAAGCGTTCGTGCTGCGGATACGCCGTGAAAGTTTCCAAACCCGGACCGGAAACCGTTATCACAGAACCGGCTTCAACCGTTCCGATAAGACAGGCTGTTTTCCTGTCGGTCATTACCTTTGAAAGCAGAACGGGAGTCATCGCAGTCGTCGGGTCGTCTCCGGGCTTCAAGGCAGCGTTATACGTCTGATTGACTTCATCATCAAGGAGCGAGGAAAGCATATCCTCATGCAGAATCTGAACTGCGGTTTTGGGTGCCACGGAATTTACAGCCCCCGGGCTGTAATTGTAATTCAGCTTATATCCGACGCTGCCGTAAGTGCTGGAAAAATAAGGCATAAAAACATCGAGGTCGGACTGATCGGCCAAATCCAGGAGAATTGCGGGCACCGTGGGGATCCTGTCCTTGAAGCCGATTTTTACGTAAGTCGACACCAGAATTTCTGTGCTGCCGAGTACCGAATACACTGTTTCCTCATCGCCGATATTCAGAAAATAGGTGTTGTTTTCAATGTCGGCTCCGGACAGGACGGCAAGAGACAATCCCTTTGTTTTTTCTTTCGAGACTTTCTTTACAAGTTCCGAATTCAACACATTCTTTGTGCGCATTTTTTCCGGAAGCCGCTCGTATACAGCGGCATACGCGTAATATGCGCCCAGGGCATTCAGCGAATTTTCGGTATTATGATACAGCTGGCCTTTGTTTTTCGATTCCGTCAGCACCTGCGTCAGATCGAGCATGTTTATACCGCCCATCTGCTCAACGTATGCGGCGACCTGTTTCAGTCTCGTGCTTCCGCTTAATTCTCCGTATTCTGACGGCATATATTCCGGATAGACGGTCTGCGAATTCGGAATAACGGCAACCATATATGCGATCCCGCTGTTGCCGTAAGCAAGCTGCCGTTTGTTCAGCGCATTGTAAATCAGCTGAAGCTCATCATCCGTATAGGGAATTTCACCGTTGAAATCGGCAATATAATCATAACCGCCGGCATTTGTGTTGAAGAGAAAATTATTTCTGCCGAATATGACTCCGTTTGAAACGTTTTTACCGCATGAAGCTGCGGCAGCGGTTAAAAGTAAAATAATCAACATCAAAAACCGCCGTAAATTCCTATATTTCAAACCAACACCCCGCATTCGCATGATACGGATGAGATAACAACGGATCTCCGCTTGTTTTTCATCCTATTGCGTCTATATTTCTTTCAACAGCTTCAATGATCACATAATCCGGTTTGTTCTGACGTATATAATCCATGTCAATATTATAACTCCACATGCCGTTAAAATAGGATTCCCTGAAGTTTTCGGCAAAAAACATGATCAGATTCGTACTGAACGAATCGCGCGTCATAAACATAGAAGGCAGTTCCGGATCTTCTTTTTTAAACGCATGAGTTTCGCTGGTCCAGTTGTTCTCGAAATTCATTCTGAAAGGTTTGTCATAGCCCGTAACCGATGTAAAAGTTTTAGGCCGCACATAAACGGCTATTTCCCGTGCAAGATCGAGATTGAAACCCAAAAAATTCAGCATATCTCCCCCGGGAACAGATTTGGTAAAAACTTCGAATTCGGAGAGCGGGATCGCCGCAGCCGCAGGGAAATCGGGCGCTATATATTCATTCATGATATACTCATACGCATAATACGCCCCCAGTTCGTTCCAGTGCGTATCGGTTTTCTGATACAGCAGCGTATCGTCGGTTTTTTTACTTAGAAGCAGTTCTGTCAGATTAGGGAAAATCACCTCGGATCCCTGCATTTCCTTATACATTTGTCCGAGTTTTGAATCCGCATTTTCCTGCCTTTGTTCCTGAAGCCAGTCCGGCATCGTTTCGGGATAGATGGTCGAATGATTCGGCGCAATCATAACGATCAGTTTGGAATTCGGCGAAACTTTCCTGATTTCCGACAGTTGTTTTTCAAGATTTCTTCGCTTTGCCGACAGAGTTCCTGCAGGATATAAATTCGAACCGAGAAAATCATACATGGTTGCGCTTATATGAAGATGACCGTCTTTCCCGATACACACCCCCTTATCATCTCTGTTCATAGAACCTGTGACGGTAACGGTTGTGATTTCGCTGTTGTTTTTATTTTCGGCATAAGCGTAAAGTTCGATCTTTTTAACCTCGGGACTGCATTCGATATCGAGTAAAAATATTCCGTCG
Source organism: uncultured Lachnospiraceae bacterium (assembly GCA_964628455.1). Taxonomy (GTDB): domain Bacteria; phylum Bacillota; class Clostridia; order Oscillospirales; family CAG-272; genus JAQVWU01. Next base: position 22,470 of record CAZVPD010000002.1, on the reverse strand, counting down.
TAAGCGTAATATTCGAGCTCTTCCCTGCCCCCGGAGGCATGAATCGTCGTACCCGCTTCGGTGACACCTGCGACAACAAGACGCGCCGGGTCCGCAAACGTTTTCCCGGTTACAATGGGAGCGGCGCATGTGTTTTCATCGGGCGGGATGAGTTCGAGCGAAGTAGGTACCGGATCGGGATCGTTCTCCTGTCCTTGTGAAGGGGGAGGTGTATTTGTCTCCGAACTTGCCAGCAACTCCTCGTTGACCGATTTGTTTTCAAGCAGTTCATTTAATTCCTTTTCGCCGATCAAAAAAACAGCCTGATTGGGTTTCAATGCAGTCGTTGCCTCCGCATCCGTGATGAATCCTTCGGTGTATCCTGCGCTTTTAAATGTAAGGGAAGTGAAATTCCCGATTTTTTTTAAATTTTCCGTGCCGTAAATCATCAAATTCGTATATCTGAATGCGGGGTCGCGTTTGTCTTCGTCTATGACCGTAACACTCAGGTTTTCGATATCATATTTGCCGGCTTCTTCAACGATATAAGGCAGCTCGTTTTTATAGGTCAGAGATATCGTTTTGTTTTTATAGCGTGACTGCGCGTCTATACGTTCGGCAAATTCCAATCCCTGATCATCTGCTATATCCACAAGAAACGAATCAAGTCCGGCAAGATTCAATTCGGCAATATTCAAAGAATTGACGGCTTTTACTATTTCGGTATATGCAAGATAAGCCCCCATATCGGAAAGCATGGAATCGGTACGCTCATACAGGTCAAAAGCCGTATAATTCATCGAAAAAAGTTCGCTTAAATCGACCATTGTTATCCGCGTATTTTTTTTGATATAATCGTATACCTGCTTGATACGGGTATCGGCTGAGCGCTGCGCCCGGATCTCCGCAGGCAACCGGTCGCTGTATACATTCATTTTATCGGGAATGATCACTATGATAAGATCGGTATTCGTTTTTGCGAAAAAAGTACGTTTGGCCTTAACCGTTTTAAGAATCTGTTCCAGTTCCTGTTCCGTAAATAAAGTCTTTCCGGTATAATCACCGAGTTCGCTGAACTTGCCGTCCTCCTCTTCAAAAAGCCAGCCGTCTTCACCGATTATAATCCCGGTTCCGGCAGTATCCGGTTCCGACTCGCAGGAATATGCCGAGAACAAAACAAAAGATACGAGCAGTATGACTGCCCCGGATTTTATCATCGTACTGATTTTCATGAAAAGGACCGTTTCTCCGGCAATGAAATATGTGGAATTTTAACAGGGATACCAAATACGGATCTATAATATTTTTAATCCCTTGCCGGCAGGATTAAAAATTCAATTTGCATATTATTATAAAAATTCACATAAACCCTTTGTCATCTGTCGACTGCAAAATGGGATTTATGTGAATTTCCGATCATACTTCCAACTCAAAGATCCTATAAACCGTTCTGCAGAAATTTATATAAGTTCCTTGACTTTTGATTTTTTACCCACTTTTTCGCGCAAATAATACAGTTTTGCACGCCTTATCTTACCGTGACGGGTAATTTCCACTTTCTGAACATTGGGTGAATGCACCGGAAAGATCTTTTCCACACCTATGCCGTATGAAATATGACGGACGGTAAAGGTCTCGGTAAGTCCGCTTCCGCTGCGGGCGATAATCGTTCCTTCGAAAATCTGAATTCTCTCTCTGGCGCCTTCCTTGATCTTGTTGTAAACCTTGACACTGTCTCCGATATTTAAAACCGGCATGTCCTGTCTTAACTGCTCGCTTGTAAAAGCCTGTATCTTATCCATATTCGGCTTCCTCCTTATATAGTGGACATTCGTGCGGAGCATTGCAGAGGACTGTCCTTATTGATGCTGTGAAATACCAACCGGAAGTTAAAAATACTGCACAGCGACAGTATTCTATCATAAAATTATATATTATGCAAGAGTTTTGATAATTGTTTATAAAAAGTTTAAACAGTTACGGTAATATGAGATTGCAGTGAACGCAGACTGCCGTCCGGAATGAACGACCGTTCTTTATGCGGGATCAGGTATGTTTATTCGGTAATTCTGTAGAATTTTTCGATCTCATCGGAATTTCCGAAATCGCGTCCCGACAATCTGGAGGTAAATCCTTCACGGATAGCGATATCATCCAGCATTCGCCGGATACCCCCATACAACGCACTGCCGCTTATATCCGTGACGATACCGAGTTCACCGTATTCAAGCTGTTCCGCAGCGGATAAATAATTCGTTGCGACAATAGGTTTATACATGATTTTGGCTTCTTCGACTGTTATCGGTTTCCCTTCGTATCTTGACGGCTGGACATAAACGTCACAGTCTCTTATAAACGGATACGGGTTCTGTTTGGTTCCGAGCAGAATAAGCATATGGGCAACGCCTTCCTGCACCGCTTTTGCTTTTATATTGTCAACTTCCTCTTTTTCTCCCCCCCCGATAATATACCATCTGACATTCAGTTCATCCTTACACAAAAATTTCAGAGCTTCGATTGCAAGGTCTATTCCTTTTTGTCCGCTGATGCGTGCTATGGTCAGCAACCGTTTACCCGTGAAAGACCTGTCGGGATAACTTTCTCCCTGCAGAGCCAGATTCCATATATGTTTGGGCCGGTTTATATTTTCTATGGTTATAAAACGGTCTGCAATAGCGGGAAATTTTGCGGCAAGATTTTCCTTGATTTTTTCGGATACCGTGACGACCCTGTCACATTTCCTAAAATATCCTAAATAAATCCCATCGTTACGGGGGGGATTTTCGTAATCGAAATGCAGCCATGCGACCTTCTTTTTCGCCCTGACCTTATCTGCCATGTAAAACATAGTCCTGTCTCCCCAGTAAGCAGCCGCTATATCATATTCCTTTTCAAGGACATCAAATCGCTGCAGAAGAGAACACCATAATTCCGTGGCAATATCGGCGCGTTTCAGCGGACTTAAAACAATTCTGACCAGATAAGGCAAAATCATAAAAATAATGAATGGATTTTTTCTGCAAAAACAGTTCCAGATCGTTCTGACCGCATTTTTCCCCGATAACAAAAACATATCCGCGTGTTCCCGGTCAGGCAGTTCGATAACGTTTATTTCTTTCGGTATGCTTCCGAATAATTCGCCTGTTTTCCTGGCAAGCAGCAAGTCGACATCATAACGCGAATAATCGAGACAGTTCGCAAACGAGAGAAAAGACTTCTCTGTTCCGGCACAGTTCATTATAATGCCGATAATCAGCAGCTTCTTTTTAGGTTCCATAAATAATCCTTTTATTTTAATCATGAATATACGCTTTTTTGTTTTATATCATATTATTTAACGTATTCTGATTTATATTCTTTAACGATTATATCATCCCGGACATCGCATGTCAATTTTATTTATAAAAAATTTATTTATTGGTATTGTTAATAACTGCTTCCTGTGATATAATAAACAGAATACGGGATCAATAAATTCCGATTAATAACAGAAAAGATTAACGATCAATGAAATACTGTGTTTTAATTTGCGACGGAATGGCTGATTACAAAATTGAATCTTTAGGCGGCAGAACGCCGATGGAAATCGCGCAAAAACCCAATATGGACCTGCTTGCGCGAACTTCACTGGCGGGAACGGTTTCGAATATCCCCGCGGGCATGGTGCCGGAAAGCGACACGGCAAACCTGGCCATATTGTCCTATGACCCTGCCGTATACTCCAAAGGTCGTTCTCCTCTCGAAGCGGCTGCCATGGGGCTCGAGATGTCGCCCGATGACACGGCATTCCGCTGCAACCTTGTCACACTCGGTTCGGAAAATACGGATTACGATTCTTTTATAATGACCGACCACAGTTCGGACGAAATAGAAACTTCCGAAGCGGATATTCTGGTCAAATTCCTGAACGACGCTGTCGGTGACGAAAACATACGTTTTTATACCGGAGTCAGTTACCGGCACTGCCTGTTGTGGAAGAACGCCCCTTCTTTTACGGATTTTATGAGGCCTCATGACATTCTCGGGCAAAAAATCGGCGATTATCTGCCGCCGGAACCTTTTCTGACCATGCAAAAAAAGAGTTATAAAATATTATCCCTGCATCCTCTGAATCTTTCTCGTTTAAAGAATGGATTAAAACCGGCAAATTCCATCTGGTTGTGGAGTCCCGGAAAAAAGCCTTCTCTCCCCTCTTTCAAAGAAAAATGGAACCTTGACGCGACTGTGATTTCTGCCGTTGATCTGATCAAAGGGATCGGGCTGTGCGCCGGAATGAATGTTGTAAATGTCGAAGGTGCAACCGGAAACATCCACACAAATTATAAAGGCAAAGCCGAAGCCGCAATCCGCGCCTTCGAAAGCGATTCCGACTTCGTCTATATTCATGTCGAAGCTCCGGACGAATGCGGACACCGCGCAGAACTCGCGAATAAAATTAAAGCGATCGAGTATATAGACAAGTTCGTTTTAGGCCCGCTCCTGAATTATCTGCAATCGGGAAGCGAACCGTTTAAGCTGATGATACTTCCGGATCATCCTACTCCCGTTGCTTTGCGTACACATACATCCGACCCGGTTCCCTTTATTATTTATTCGAGTGACCTGATTCTCAACGGTGTTGAAATCTTCACGGAAGAGGCATGCGGCAAAACAGGATTATTTATCGGACAAGGTTTTAATCTTCTGGGTTATATGATCAAAAACGTCTGAATGACCGGAATGTCCGGAATGATCAGAATGAAAGGATGCTCTTGGCGTCATGGAAAAAGCAAACGGTTTCATCGATGTGGAAAAATCCGAATCTGTTTTAATAAACAAGGAAAGCGGGAACGGCAGCGGAAGTCCCGAGAAAATCGACCTGACTTCATCTGTCTTCGAATGGATCGAACTTTTCGTATTTTCTTTTTCACTTGTGCTGATCATTATGACTTTCGCGGTACGCCATTCACCCGTAATTGGTTCTTCCATGGCGCACACGCTGGAAGAAAACGACATACTGCTGGTCTCGGGGGTACTGTATGAACCCGCACAGAACGACGTTATCGTTTTTCAGTCTCCTGCCGTCGGTTATAACGAACCGCTGGTCAAACGCATCATCGCTGTGGGCGGACAGGAAATAAACATTGATTTTTCGTCATGGGCTGTTGTCGTGGACGGTGAAAAACTCGATGAAACATATGTGAACTACGAAGAGGGACGCGTTATGCTTTCATCGAATATGCAGTTTCCGTTAACGATTCCGGAGGGGTACGTCTTTGTTATGGGTGACAACCGCAATCATTCGCTTGACAGCCGCAATTCGATCGTCGGACTGGTCGACTGCCGGTATATTATCGGACGCGTCATCTTCCGGGTTTTTCCTTTTGATAAAATAGGTCCCGTAAACTGAGCAAAGGAGCAGGAAATGCCTTCACAGACAATACAATGGTTTCCCGGACACATGGCAAAGACGCGGAGAATGATCCGTGAGAATCTGCCGTCGGTTGATATTGTGATCGAAATTCTGGACGCAAGAATACCTTTGAGTTCGGCTAATCCGGAGGTTTCTTCCCTCGTCGGTTCCAAACCTTTATTATCCGTATTGAATAAAGCGTCACTCGCCGACGGAAGCATCACATCCGCATGGAAGAACGAATTCAACCGCACGGGACGCAGCTGTATTTTTACCGACTGCATTTCAGGTTACGGAATGAGCGAATTAAAAAATGCGGTCGCCGAAACATTATCCGCAAAAACCGAAAAGTATGAAAACCGCGGTATGGCCGGACGCACTCTGAAAGCGATGGTCATCGGCATTCCGAACGTGGGGAAATCATCCTTTATCAATAGGCTTGCCGGAACAAAAAAAGCAAAAACCGAAGACCGTCCGGGCGTTACTTTGGAAAAGCAGTGGGTTCAGACATCCTTCGGACTCGATTTACTCGATATGCCCGGCGTGTTGTGGCCTAAATTCGACGACCAGACGACAGGTGAAAATCTTGCCGTCACCGGAGCTATCAAAGACGATATTCTGGATACGGAACATATAGCGGTCATTTTATGCCGGCGGCTTCGAAAACTGTATCCCGGACTTTTAGCGGAACGCTATAAACTCGGCGTTGAAGCTTCTTTTTCCGCTCTTGAAGACCGGGAGTTGTTTGAACTCATCGGCAGGAAACGCGGTTACCTGATATCCGGCGGCGAGGTCGATCACCGAAGGACTTCTGTCATGCTGCTTGATGAATTCCGGGGCGGAAAAATCGGCAGGATAACACTGGAAAGGCCGTAAGATCATGCTGTCATGGCGTATAGAAAACGAGTACCGTTCACTCGGTTATACTGTTATATGCGGGACGGATGAAGCCGGCCGGGGACCGCTGGCCGGCCCTGTAGCGGCGGCAGCCTGTATCCTTCCATACGGCATTCAGATCACCGGACTGGACGATTCAAAAAAACTATCCGAAAAGAAACGCGAAATCCTTTACGATGTCATTACCTCCGAAGCGGTTTCTTATGCCGTTGCATATGCCACAGTCGAGGAAATCGAAGAAATCAATATATTAAACGCTTCCCTGCTTGCGATGAGACGCGCTGTTTCTCTGCTTTCTCCGAAACCCTCGGTCGTTCTCGCAGACGGCAGCATCATACGCGGATTTGAAACAGACGCAGCCGCGATTATAGGCGGAGATGCGATATCGCCGTCCATTGCTGCCGCATCCGTCCTCGCAAAGGTCAGCCGCGACAGACTTTGCGTCGAACTCGACAGAAAATACCCGGGATACGGCATAGCCAAACACAAAGGATACGCCACCGCCTATCACCGTGAAATGCTGAAAAAATTCGGACCCGCTCCCTGTCATCGTAAAAGTTTTTTAAAATTTATGTATCTCTGATTTTCAGGTGTAAAATAAATGGAAAAGAACAATCTGAGAGCGGCAGGAAACCGCGGTGAGGAAATCGCATGCGATTTCCTGAAACGCGAAGGTTATGTGATCAACCGGCGTAATTTTCGTTCGAAATACGGCGAAATCGATATTATTGCGGAAAACGCAACGACTATCATCTTTGTTGAAGTAAAATCACGTTCCGAAACGCCGGTTCAATCGTTTTATGGCCGGCCTTCACTTGCAGTCAATGCAAAAAAGCGCGATCATATTCTGAAAACGGTTAAAAAATACCTGCAGCTATTCCGACCCGATAAAAGTCCCCGCATCGATGTCATCGAACAGCTGATTTCACCGGTTGAGGGAACGGAATTTATACAGGTGAAAATAAATCATTTGAAAGCCGCGGTTCGGGACTACAACTACAGCTGACAGCAGGAAAACCATCATAAACTTGCCTTAGGCGGAGAAAAGACCGGCTTGCCCGGATGCGACCCTGACGAGATCGGCAGTTCTCCGTTCGGCATTACGGGCGCGGACGATCTTTATTAAAATCACCTGCAGACTCTGCGGCAGAAATATTAAAACGGGATAACCGTGGATGTTTTTAACGGCGCATATTCTTATATGAGAAAAACAATCTATTACCGGAGCGGATTATATGCTATATGTAAGTACACGGGGCGGAAGAGAACGCCTGGCCTCAGCCTATGCGATCAAACAGGGACTTTCTCCGGACGGCGGTCTCTACATGCCGGAGTTTATCCCGCAATTCGGAAAAGAACAGTTTGATGCTTTATGCGCGATGAATTATCCCGAAAGGGCTGCCTTTATACTCTCCCGCTTTCTCAGCGACTATGCCGAATCCGAATTGCTTGCGGACTGCCGTATGGCATACGCGGAAGACCGTTTCACCGGAGGACCGGCGCCTGTAAAGTCGCTGAATGACAGGCTGCATGTTTTGGAGCTCTGGCACGGTCCCACCTGCGCCTTTAAGGATATAGCGCTTCAGATCATGCCTCGTCTGCTTTCGCGGGCGTTGTATAAAACCGGAGAAAAACGGGACGCCTTTATCCTGGTCGCCACCTCGGGTGATACCGGAAAAGCGGCTCTTGAGGGATATCGGGATACCGACAGAGTCAGGATAATGGTTTTTTATCCGGCAGACGGAGTCAGCCGTATTCAAATGCTTCAGATGGCGACCCAGGAGGGCAAAAACGTTGAAGTCCGTTCCGTAAAAGGCAATTTCGACGACACTCAGAACGGTATCAAAAAGATTCTTGCGGATCCGGAGACAGCCGGTTTGCTCTCGGACGGCGGATATTTTTTGTCCAGCGCGAATTCCATCAACTGGGGAAGACTCGCACCTCAGATCGTTTATTATTTTTCCGCTTACTGCGACCTTGTCAAACAGGGAAAATTGAAACGGGATAAAAAAATAAACATATGTGTCCCGACCGGAAACTTCGGGAATATTTTCGCCGCATATATCGCGGAACAGGCCGGACTGCCTGTCGGGAAACTTATTTGCGCTTCCAACCGCAACAATATTCTGTCGGATTTCATAAATACGGGCATTTACGACCGCAACCGCCGTTTTTATACGACTTCTTCCCCTTCTATGGATATTCTGATATCAAGCAACCTGGAACGCATGCTGTATCTTTCTGCAGGCAGCACACGCACTGCGGAATATATGCGCAGGCTTTCCGAAAAAGGCGCATATACGGCCGAGAGCGACGTCAGAAGCGGGTTTGACAGAATTTTCCGGGGTTATTTCTGCAATGAGGAAGATACTCTCCATACGATCACCGATACATTCGGTGAATATCAATATCTGACAGACACGCATACGGCAGTCGGAATGAGCTGCGCGCGGCAGTATATCCAGGAAACAAGAGACGAAACGCCTATGCTGGTTGTATCGACCGCAAGTCCCTATAAGTTCGCTTCGGATGTCTACAGGGCATTGTCAGGCAGGCAGTACGACGATGAATTTGCCAATATTGCGGCACTCTCGGAATTGACCAAAACAGAAATTCCGCCTTCCCTTTCCGAACTGTCAAAGAAAATAATCCGTTTTGATCCCGGTCTGCCCGTGAATCCCGACGACATGAAAAGCGAACTGCTGCACACCCTGAGATAAACCGGGTATAAATCCGTCCTTCACGGGATCATGCCCGCTCCTCCCACCGGCATAACCGCTTCACTCGGTCTTCCTGAAAATACGCCTGTTACAGACAAATTCTTTTTTCCGGTGTTTAAATTATGTCACTTTTCGTTTTGTCAGACACTCACCTTTCGCTCGGTGTCAATAAGCCGATGGATATATTCGGCACCAGATGGAGCAATCATATCGGAAAAATCGAAAGCGGCTGGCGTTCCGTTGTCGGAGAAGAAGACACTGTCGTTATTACCGGCGACGTATCCTGGGCGATGACTCTGGAGGAAGCAAAAAAAGACCTGCTTTTTATCGATTCTCTTCCCGGCGATAAAATACTCGGACGCGGCAATCATGATTACTGGTGGGATACCGTAAAAAAAATGAGCAGTTTTTTTACGGACAATCATATAAATTCGATGAAGTTCCTCTATAACAACGCGCATAAAATAAACGACATCATCGTCTGCGGTTCAAGGGGCTGGTACAACGACCAGAAAATCGCACCCGAAGAAAGCGATTACAGGAAAATCGTATTGCGCGAAGCACTGCGTATCGAAATGTCCCTTACAGCCGGTAAAAAAATGAACGGGACCCCGGTCGTTTTTCTGCACTTCCCGCCTGTTTTTAAAAACTATATTTGCAGCGAAATTTTATCCGTTCTGCATAAACACAACATACACCGCTGTTATTACGGGCATATCCATAACCTTTATGATATCCCCCCGTCATTTGAATACGAAGAGATCCTGTTTACAATAACTTCCTCGGATTATTTAAACTTTACACCGCTTTATGTTGATTCTGAACATAATTAAACTTTAACATTAACAATCTTATAATTTTAGAGACATGAACTTGACATGCGATAAATTTTATGTACAATATATATAATCGGCAAATTTTTAATTTATATACAGAATACAGACTTACTACGGAGGAAAACAATCATGAGTGTCGTAAACATAACCAAATTAGATAAAAATCAGGCGGAGCTTGAATTTCTGATCGGAAAAGATGTCTTTGAAGAATCCGTCACGAAGATTTATAAAAAGAACGCTTCGAAAATGAATGTTCCCGGATTCAGAAAAGGCAAAGCACCCAGAAACATCATCGAAAAGATGTTCGGCAAAAGTGTTTTTTATGAGGATGCCTTAAATGATATTTTACCCTCTTCCTTTGATTCTGCTTTAAGCGAATCCGGCCTTGATGCCGTAAGCCGTCCGGAATTCGATATGACTTCCATGGACGACAGCGGCGTTCTGATGAAAGCAAAATTCTATATAAAACCGGAAGTTCGGATTTCCGATTACATGGGCATGCAGGTGGAGAAGATCGTAACGCCTGCATCGGAGGCGGATGTGGAAGCCGACCTCAACCGCGTGAGAGAACGCAACTCCCGTCTGATCGATATCACGGACCGCCCCGCGCAAAACGGTGATACGGTTGTGATAAATTATGACGGTTCCGTCGGCGGAGTTCCGTTTGAAGGCGGGAAATCGGAAAAATACAATCTTGTTCTGGGTTCAAACAGCTTCATACCTGGTTTTGAGGAACAGATCGCGGGTCACTCCCCCGAAGATAATTTTGATGTAAACGTGACTTTTCCTGCCGACTATCATAAAGAAGATCTGGCCGGCAAAGAAGCGGTTTTCAAAGTCATACTGCATGAAGTTAAACTCAAGGAACTGCCCGAACTTGACGACGAGTTTGCAAAAGACGTATCGGAATTCGATACCCTGGATGAATACAAAGCCGATTTAAAGGCAAAAATCAACGAGAGAAACGAAAAAGCAGCGGATCACGCGCTGGAAGGAAAACTGATCGACAGTCTTCTCTCAAAACTCGAAGCCGACATACCGCCTCCGATGATCGATTCCGAAACCGAAAACATCATCCGCGACCGTGATTACAGCATGCGCTCCCAGGGATTAAATCTCGACATGTATCTCAAGTATACGGGTATGACCCTGGAATCCATGCGTGAACAGGTCAGACCGGAAGCCGAACGTCAGGTGAAGACACGTCTTGCCCTTGAAAAAATCGTTGAAAACGAAGGCATAACAGCCGATGAAGCGGATATAGAAGCGGAATACGAAAAGCTGGCAAAAATGTATACTATGGAAACCGATAAAGTAAAGGAAGCTGTTTTACCCGGTTCGCTCTCGAAAGACATCTGTGTGCGCAAAGCTGTCGATTTGATAAAAGCCAATGCGGTTATTACAATAAAACAAGCCGATCCGTCGGCTGATGAGACAGCCGCAGAAGAAAACGAAGAATAATCATTTTAATTAAAACGAAGGAGTGAAGAATATGCCTCTTGTCCCGACCGTCATAGAACAAACCAACAGAGGTGAAAGAGCTTATGATATCTTTTCGCGTCTGCTTAACGACCGGATCGTATTTCTTTCCGATGAGGTCAACGACCTTACAGCCTCCCTTGTCGTAGCACAGCTGCTTTTTCTTGAAGCGCAGGATCCCGATAAAGACATCAACTTCTATATCAACAGTCCCGGCGGATCGGTAACCGCGGGCCTTGCGATCTATGACACCATGAATTTTATCAAATGCGATGTATCGACCATATGCGTGGGCATGGCTGCCAGCATGGGTGCTTTCCTGCTCTCATCGGGCGCCAAGGGAAAACGTTTTGCGCTTCCGAACAGCGATATATTGATCCATCAGCCCTTAGGCGGCATGCAGGGTCAGGCGAGCGATATCAAAATACACGCCGAGCATATCATCAAGACACGCTCAAAGTTAAATAAAATTCTTGCCCTCAATACCGGCAAATCGCTCGAAATAATAGAACGCGATACAGACCGCGATAATTTCCTCAACGCGGAAGAAGCCGTCGCATACGGTCTGGTTGACCGCGTGATAACAAAACGTTTATAATTTATAAAAAAGGATGCCGTCCCCTTACCTTACGGATAAATAGAGACACACGGCATATGGTAATAGAATGGCAAATAACAGTCAGCGCGGTTCCCGCGGTACAGGTATGCAGCACTGTTCTTTTTGCGGACGTGATGAATCAAAGGTCATGTATCTCATTCCGTCTCCGACGGGACTTATGATCTGCAACAACTGCATCGACGCCTGCAATCAGATCATACATGACCATACGAGCAACTCTCCCTCCGACGGTGACCTTTCTCTTTCAACGCTGCCTAAACCGCAGAAAATCAAAGAAACTCTGGATGAATACGTCATCGGACAGGAAGAAGCAAAAAAAACGCTTGCGGTTGCCGTTTATAACCATTATAAAAGGATTCTGCAGATCAAAAAGAAACCTTCGGGCCGGAACAAAAAAGAAGAAGACGTTGAAATACAGAAAAGCAATGTCCTGCTTCTGGGTCCGACAGGAGTCGGAAAAACCTTTCTGGCCCAGACACTCGCAAAAACGCTGAAGGTTCCCTTCGCCATTGCAGATGCGACTACTTTGACCGAAGCGGGTTATGTCGGCGAAGACGTGGAAAACATTCTCCTGCGGCTAATACAGGCTGCGGATTTCGATGTCGAGAAAGCCGAAAAGGGGATCATCTATATAGATGAAATCGATAAAATATCCAGGCGGAGCGAAAACCGTTCGATCACCCGCGATGTTTCCGGCGAAGGCGTTCAGCAGGCACTTTTAAAGATCCTCGAGGGAACCGTTTCGAATGTCCCTCCGCAGGGCGGCCGCAAACACCCCAATCAGGATTTTATACAGATCAATACGGAAAACATCCTGTTTATCTGCGGCGGTTCATTTGACAACATCGACAGCATCATAGAAAACCGCAAAGGCGGTTCCACCATCGGTTTCGCGGGCGAAGTCCTGAAAAAAGAAGAAAAAGCCAAAAGAAACATCTACAGGGATGTTCTCCCTCATGACATCGTCAAATACGGTCTCATTCCGGAACTTGTAGGCCGTCTTCCGATCTTATGCGGACTTGAAAGCCTTGACGTCGAAGCTTTGATACGCATCCTGACCGAACCAAAAAATTCGCTGGTCAAACAATACCGCAAATTGTTCGCGATGGATAATGCCGAACTTGAGTTTACCGGCGGAGCCCTGAACAAAGTAGCGGAACTGGCTATCGAACGTCAAACCGGCGCGCGGGGGCTCAGGTCAATCATGGAAGATATCATGACGGACATCATGTATGAAATACCGTCACGGCTGGATGTCCTCAAAGTCGTCATCAATGAAAAAGTAATATTGCGCGAAGAAAAACCGCAGCTGATTCTGGCCGATAAACCTGTATTGCAGCTGAATGTATTCGACAGGCTGGATACTGCCGAATAAAACCATGAAAAAGAGAACCTGCCTTAACGGCACGGTTCTCTTTTCTGTAGTAATCGCCATGATGTTCAGATCATGAATGCAGCAGTCCGATATATTCTTTTGCTGTCCTGAGATCCTTGACAGCCTCATGGGAATCGCAGGGGACATATCGGCAGCCGCGGATATAATCGACGAAATTCTGCGCCTGATTTTTCATCGCATGAACATGCGGCAGCGTAGGAGACCATGTTACAGGCGTTGGTTTTCTGCCGCTGTCCTCATAAACGGTTACTTTTCCGGGTTTGTTTGAAGCAAGCGGCGCGGGAAGCTCGATCAGGATCCAACCTTTGTCAAACGCGATCAGATAGCTCTCCTGCCAGTCGATCGTCGTGGTCCAGGGTGACATTTCCACGACAGCCGGGATTCCTGAAACACTTTCGGCAGCAAACATGACCCGCGATCTGTCCGCATACCTGACCGAATAATCCTCTCCCAGAATAAACCGGAGCGCGTTAACCTGATGGATATAATAATTGACGAACACGTCGTATTCGGCGTTCATATTATTGTCTTCCCAGTAACTGACGTTCCCTTCTCCCGGCTGGGACGGGTAAGGATCGTCTGACATGATCACGCCGTCAAAGCCGTTTGCCACCCAGTCGCCCGCAGGCATCGTTATACGGATATATTTCAGTCTGCCGAAATCTCCCGAAATCCTCCATTCGTCAGAGAGGCGCTTGCCGAATTCCATAGCGGGATCGCTGCGCTTGTGGTAACCGACCATGTGCACCGTGTTATGAGCGGCTGCCTCGGAGGCAAGCTTTTCGGCCGATTCGACAGAAAGCGCGAGCGGTTTTTCCGTAAACAGCGGTTTGCCGAATTTCAGGAGCAGCGGAACGACCGTTATCATATTCCTGTATTGCTGGGACGCTACGATGCCGTCAAATTCTATTTCCGCGCGTTCAAAATCTTCCATGCTATAGAATACATTCGGAATATCGTAACGCCTCGCCACGGCATCGGCAATTTTCTTTCTGGCTTCGATCAAAGCGACAACCTTTACATCGGGCAATACGGCATAATTTTTCAAATGTGCCATCTGACCCATGCCGCCCGTACCGAAAAATACGATTTTTACCATAACCTCACCCCTTTTAAAACTTCCGGTATAATTTAAAGCTGCCCGAAACGGGCATTTATTGCGAGAGCAGGATCAACCGGTACTTTTGCGCGTTTCAAATCCGCGGGAATAAAAATGACCGGTTTCGCTTCGGGAAGCCGTCCTTTAAACTGAGGGAGCCACTCGGATTCGGCAGTCAGCATTTCGGAGGTCATTTCGCGGATCTCCCTCAGCGTCAGTTTGGCTGAAGTCAGCGGGTCGGACGCGCATGCCTGAACGGCTGTCTCCGGGTCTCCGCTCAGGGCTGCAAGGACCGCAAGCCTCTGAACATTGATGTTGGTCATATTCAGAGCGGCGCACTGAGGGGGAATTTCGCCGACATAAGTCCTGTGAAGGCCCGACCCGTCGGCAAAAACGGTCATTTCGGCGCAGCAGTCATCGGGCAGGTTCGTGATCATCCCGTTGTTGCGCAGATTGCCGTTAAAACGGAACATCCTGTTCATTTCTATTGCTTCGATGATATAGGACCCATATTCGACGCTTCTTTCGGGCAAACCGGTTTTTTCGCCTGCAAGGATGTCGGCGCCTTTATATTTATTGCCGATAACGGTGCACCATTTCAGATAGGCGCCGGTTTCTCCCCCGAAATCCGGTTCATCGCAGTATAAATCAAGCCCGAGTTTGTTTTTTCGGAAATACGGCAGATATTCGGACAGATGTCCTGTAGATTCGGTCATAAAATAACCGAAGTGACGCAAAACCTCCCCGCGGACCTTTTCATTGGCGTAATATTCGGGTTGTTCGAAGCGTTCCCGGAGAAGCGGATACAGGTCCTTTTTTTTGTGTTCCAGCTTTAAAAACCAGCCCATATGATTGATGCCGGCGCATTCATAAACGATTTCGCGTTTGGGCACCTCCGTGTACCCGGAAATAAGGTCCAGTGTCGTCTGCACTCCGTGGCAGAGCCCCACATACCGGATACCCGTATCGGCAAGCGCCCAGCAGATCATAGCCATCGGATTCACATAGTTCAGCAAAAGCGCGTCAGGACACAGTTCGCGCATATCCGCCGCAAGTTCCCTCATAACGGGGATCGAGCGCAGCGCGCGGAATATTCCGCCGGGTCCGAGCGTATCACCGATACACTGGTCCACGCCGTATTTCAACGGGATCCTGATATCATGCTCATATGCCGTAAGTCCGCCGATCTGAAGCGTGCAGATGACATAATCGGCACCGCTGAGGGCGTCACGGCGGTCGGTAGTGACATAAACATCGGCATCGCAATGATTCGCGGCGATGACGCGGTCGGCAAATGCCTTGACATGACCCGTGCGATTGGTTGAAGGCGCCATCAGAGCGAAGCTGACATGCCCGAGTTCCCTGATATTCATGATATCCAGCATTAAAGTTTTGCAGAATACGATGCTTCCGGCGCCTATTATTGCAATTTTCATATCCTATTCCCTTCTCCGCTTGTTTTATCTTAACGGTTTATATCCGTCAGCCCAGATTCTCGAACAAATAAAGGCCCTCTTTTCCGGGCGCCACGATATCCGGTCTTCCGCTGCCGCCGATATCCTCGATCCACATATAGATGCCCGCACCCGAAGCGATTCCGGGGTCGCCGAAATCGATCACATGCCTGACAAATGTCGATCTGACTATTTTATAGTAATATAAGCCCACAGGGTCGTTGTCTCCGAAGTCGTTTCCGCAATGCGCGCGGTAGCGCTTGCCTGTGACAAGTTCCGGCTCGCCGTCTCCGTCGATATCGACCAGCCAAAGGTCGTGATACTGCGCAGCCGCACCGTCTATGACATGCCGGTCAAAACTGCCGCCCGGTTTTTGTTCAAGCCAGTATAGGCCGTATCCGTGTCCGTTCCCGTAAATGATATCGCAAAGGCCGTCGCCGTTGACATCATATGCGAGAATCGGCACGCTTGCCGCGCAGCCGCAGCTGTAAGCGGGAATAAACTCCCATTTTTCATACGGACTGCCCTTCTGCCTGAGATAACCGTTTGAAAGCAGGATTTCAAGCCTGCCGTCGCCGTCGATATCTCCCGCGCCCATACCGTGACCGGACGGAGCATCGCCTATGACATATTTTATCAGATCGTTTTTTTCCAGTTTATAAAAGCACTGCGGTTCGCCCGGTGTGTTCGGCACAACTTCAACCGTGCCGCAGTTGTCAAGGTCATAAAAACGAATCGTTTCTATACAACCGCATAAGTCGAGCTCGTGAACTTTCCAGAGATCCCTGCCGTTGTTTTCACGCCATTTTATACGCTGGCCCCACCAGCCGCCCGTAACGATATCGGGCTTGCCGTCGCCGTTTATATCCAGAGGATAATCGGAGAAATCGTCGAAATATTCACCTTCGGGCTTCACCTCGCAGATAAAGTATTTCTCTTTGTAGTCGGGGCCCTTATACCAGTAAGCTCCGCATACAATGTCTTTAATGCCGTCGCCGTCCACATCGAAAACCGACGCGGCTTCGTATGTACCGCTGTCAATCAATGTCTTTTTAAACCGAACCATGAGACGCACCTCCGTTTTTCTTTGATAATAACATGTATTTATCCTGTTGTCAATTCTTTTTTTATATTGTAAAAATAATAAACCTGTGCTATAATGCAGTAGAACCAAATTCATTAAAAAGGCGGTAATCGTAATGTCTGATTTTAATGCTGTCGGTAAAAAAGACATGGCGCTTATAACGAAATTGCTTCCGTATTCATACCCGGGCTGTATGCCGCTGAGCTTTAAATACGGCGGTCTTCAAATCCACGGCATTCCTGCGGATTTTCATCCCGGTTCCGCTCGGGAATTTATCGACGCAAACATCACAAGAACCGTGATAACGGGACGCAATACCGCGGGACTTGAGATCCGGGCCGAATATACCGAATACAGGGATTTCCCCGTTACCGAGTGGATCGCGTATTTTACCAACACCTCGGCCGAAAATTCAGCGATGCTGTCGGATATCAAAATCATCGACGATGTCTTTTACGGAACGGACGCGTTCTTTACCTGCGGCAACGGGGACAACTGCCAGACATCCGGTTATGAATTTACGACCGAACCCGTGACCGCACCGAAATCGCTGTTCCCCGTCGACGGAACACCCTGCAATGGCGCCTCTCCCTTTATGCGCCTGACTTTCGCCGAATACGGAATCAATATAGGCATCGGCTGGCCTGCCATGTGGGAAGCGGGTGTCGCTCCGGCGGAGCACGGCGTTCGTTTTTTTGCCGGTCAAAAACGCACGCATATGGTTCTCAGACCGGGTGAAACGATCAGAACCCCGCGTATTGATTTTATGGGATTCACAGGAGGCGAAGACCGCGGGCGCAATATGTGGCGCAGATGGTATATCAAGCACATTCTCCCCCGTGAATACGGGCAGCCCCTGCCGCCCAAACTGTGTCTGCACACCTGGATGGTAGACGGGAAGCCGGAATTTACCGGTGCTACAGAAGCAAACCAAATATCCGGGATCGATGACTACATCAGCGCGGGATACAAACCCGACATCTGGTGGATCGACGCCGGCTGGTATCCCTGTGATTTTGACTGGCCTCATACGGGAACATGGACTCATAACGAGAAACATTTCCCCCGCGGGCTGGACCCTGTCGGGCAGAAGTGCGACGAAAACGATATACAGCTGCTCTTATGGTTCGAACCGGAACGCATCAGAAAAGGAACGGAACTGGATCTGGATCATCCGGAATGGGCTCTCCGACGCGGTGAAAACGACGGCGGTGACCGGCTTCTCGACCTCGGAAATCCCGAATGCTGCGCGTGGATCACGGACCGTGTCGACCGCCTGATCAAGAGATACCATGTGCGCATTTACCGTCAGGACTTTAACTTTGCCCCACTCCCGATCTGGGAGGCAAATGAAGCGTCCGACCGCATAGGCGCCATGGAAAACGCGCATGTACAGGGATACCTGCGTTACTGGGACGAACTGATGTTCCGCAATCCCAATCTGTGGATCGATTCCTGCGCTTCGGGCGGCAGGCGAAACGAGATGGAAACACTGCGGCGTGCCGTACCGCTTCATTATACCGACGTCGGTTACGGCAACCACCCGGTCAAACAGAAGCAGCACCGAATGATGTTCGAATGGATCCCGTATTTCCGCGCGCACACGATGAACTGGGATAACGGAGAAGGCGGATACGAAAACGGAGGAAAGCCCGTCGATCTGTTTGCGTATCACTGTGCGCTGACCCCCGCCGTTACATCCATGATCGAGCACGACGACACCGAAGAACGTTTCGAGACAGGCAGACGTTTTGATCCGATATGGAGGCGCGCCGCTGACATCATGCTCAAAGGCGATTATTATCCCCTTACCGAATGCAATAAAAACCCCGCCGAATGGTATGCCATGCAGTTTAACGACCCGGTCAGGCAAATCGGATTCATTCAGGCAATCCGTAATGTGGCCGTTGCCGAAGACAAGATCGTCCTGAACCCGTTTTTCTGCGGCAATGCATACGAATTCGAAAATCCGGAATCGGGCGAATGTTTTAAGGCATCCGGTAACGAACTCAGAGAAGGATTTTCAGTAACCATCCCGAAAAGAACGGGAATCATCTGGTTTTATAAATACTGATCATAATAAAAAGCGGATGCACCGTAAAAAGGGCATCCGCTTTTTTGTTTTATGTTATTTTAATCCGCATCTATTTTCTGCGCCAGACCGACGGTGTGAATATAACCAGGATCGGGAACAATTCAAGACGTCCCGCAAGCATGTCAAAGATCAATACGATTTTGGATAAAACGCTGAAACCGCTGTAATTGCCTGTCGGTCCGACGACCCCAAGTCCGGGACCGATGTTGTTGATACAGGCGGCGACAGCGGTAAAGTTCGTGACGGAATCAAACGAATCCAGAGATAACAGCAAAATCGAAAAAGCCACCAGTATAAAATACGCGAATACAAAGGAATGAATGCCCGCCGAGGTGCCTTCACTGATGATCTTTCCTTCGATCTTGACCGTCAGCACCGAACGCGGATAGATCAGTTTCTTGATCTGACGGTATGCCGTCTTAAAAAGAACGACAATGCGAATGACCTTGATGCCTCCGCCCGTCGAACCGGCGCAGGCGCCGATAAACATGAGTATGACCAGAATCGTCCTGGAAAATTCGGGCCAGCGGTTAAAATCGGCCGTGGCAAAACCCGTTGTCGATATGACCGAAGAAACCTGAAACAGAGAATAACGCACCGCCTGTCCGAAGTTTTCATACATGTGCATGATATTCAAGGAAATTGCCAGTACGGCGGCTGCAACGATCATTAAATACCACCGCAGTTCCTCGCTTTTAAGCGCCTGGCGAAAATTCCCGATGATAAAAAGATAGAACAGGTTGAAATTGATCGCAAAAAGCAGCATGAAAGCCGATATGACCCCGTCTATATAAGCGCTGTCATAAAACCCGATGCTCGCGTTTTTAACCGAAAACCCTCCTGTCCCCGCTGTCCCGAACGCATGCACCGCGCTTTCAAACAGGGACATACCGCCAAACATCAGCAGCACGATTTCCGTTACGGTCATACAAATATAGATGGCATACAAAATGCGTGCGGTGAGCTTGGTTTTTGAGACAAGCTTATCCACGACGGGTCCGGGCATTTCCGCACGCAGCAGATAGACGGAATGAGACTCGGACTGCGGGAGGATCGCGAGGACGAATACGAGAACGCCCATACCGCCGATCCAGTGCGAGAAACTGCGCCAGAAAAGACTGCTCAAGGATATGACTTCGACATCGGTCAGGATCGAAGCGCCCGTGGTCGTAAAACCCGACACGATCTCGAACAAGCTGTCGACGTAAGAGGGTATTTCCCCGGAAAGCCACATCGGGAGCGCGCCGGAAAGGCTAACGAAAATCCACGCCAGCCCGACGATCACAATGCCGTCCCGCGCGTAGATCACTTTGTTATCGGGTCTGACAAAGCTGCACGCAAAACCGAAAACCGTCATCACGGCGATCGTCAGGATAAAAGCGCTTACGGTCGCTTCCCCGTAAACAACGGCTATCATCAGCGGCAAAAGGAGCAGCGCAGCCTGGACAAGGATGATTCTGCCGATCACGGGCAGGATAAATTTAATGTTCATTTATTTTAAAATATCGTTTAAGTCACGAAGCCTTTCGTTTGCCGTTACAACAATGACATTATCTCCGTTTTCGATGCAGTCGTTTCCGTCCGGAAAAATGATCCTGTTCTGTCTGATAACCGTCGATATCAGCAGATTCGGTTTTAGTTTTAAATCGCGCAGTTTAATGCCGGTGACGGTGCTGTTGTTCGAAACATAGAATTCAAGGGCTTCAACCCGATTGTTGACAAGACGGTAAAGGGTCTGCACGCTTGAACCCTTTGAATTCTGCATGGCGCGAACATAACGCAGAATGCGGGTGGACGTTATCTGTTTCGGGGAAATAATACTGTCAAGTCCGATATCACCGAGCATACTGATCAGCGAGGACCTGTTGACTTTCGTGATGACCTTGCTTACGTGATTGCTTTTTGCATACAATGAAATAATAATATTCTCTTCATCCATGCCCGTTATGGCTACGCAGGCGTCGGCGCTTTTTATGTTTTCCTCCATCAGAACAGACTGATCGCTGCCGTCTCCCGCGATGATCTTGACATTCGGGAGCAGTTCGCTCAGTTCAAGGCAGCGTTCCTCATCTATCTCGACGATTTTTACGGACATACCTGCTTCAAGCAGATTCTTTGCGAGATAAACCGCTATACGGCTTCCGCCGATGATGATGACATTGCGCAGCTTGTGCTGGTAAGCGCCGATGGCTTTAAAAAAAGCGGCAAGCTCATGATGGGAAGCGGTAAAATGGATCCTGTCCCCGGCTTTCAGCATAAAATCGCCTGCCGGTATGATCACTTCGTCCTCACGCTGTATGGCACAGACGATGATCTTTATATGAAACAAGCGGTTTAATTCCGATAATTTTTTTCCGTTCAGCAGATTTTCGGGTGTTATGATCAGTTCGGCAAGGTCGACCCTTCCCTTTGAAAAGGTTTCGGTTTTTATCGCAGAGGGAAAACGCAGAATGCGTGATATTTCATTCGCCGCTTCATATTCGGGGTTTACCACCATATCAAGACCCATTTCATCCAGCATAAAGACAAACTGCTGAGAATATTCGGGGTCCCTGATACGTGCGATGGTGTTTTTTGCGCCTGCTTTTTTTGCCACCAGACAGCACAGCATGTTGATTTCATCCGAGGAAGTCGTAGCCACAAGGAGATCCGCCCGGTTCACTCCCGCTTCGATCTGTATGCCGTAATTGGCTCCGTTTCCCCTGACGCCTATCACGTCATAGGTGTTCACCGCATTATCCACGACTCTGGCGCTGTTATCGATAACCGTGATATCGTGATCTTCTTTTGAAAGAGATTCGATCAGGGTCATTCCGATTTTCCCGCATCCGATGATTACAATCCGCATTCCGTTTGTCCTTTGAACATAGAATTCATATAATATGAAACAGGCGATCCGTGTTTTGTTATGTTGGTTCAGATGATACATAAATTACATTATACCACGGTTTTTAAAAAAATCAACGGTGTGTATTGAAAATAATGAAAAGTTATGATATAATTTCGAAATACGGAGGATGAACCGATATGCTTTATAATAACGGCGCTTCGGGTTTTGAAAAGCTCGTTGCGGATATACAGTCCGAGTGCTGCACTATTTTTTCCTGTAAACTGAAGGATTACGGCGCCGTCTGGCTCCTTTTCCGCGATGTTTCAATGGCTGATCAGCTCTGGATAAAAATCAGGCGCATACGGACACTGGAACAGACAGACGGTATGCCGGCCGTTGACGAGGGGCGCGACGCGGAATTTATCGGGATCATCAATTACGCGTTTATGATGCTCATGAAGAGCAGATTCCCCGATAAATATCCTTCTTCAGACACAGTCGTCGGCGATACTTCGTTCATCGACCGGATCGAACACGACGCGGCTGTCGCGGATTACAATGCTTTATGGGATGAAGTACGCAATTTAATG
>CAZVPD010000001.1:72741-104948 GCA_964628455.1 uncultured Lachnospiraceae bacterium | reverse complement strand
AAAAACAACCTCCGCAACCTGGGGCTGGAGGACGTCTACCGCGCCGCGCTGGCCGCGAAAGGCAGGGACCTTGAGGACCTGTACGCCGCGGAGCCCGACCCGGGCCTCGGGAACGGCGGTCTCGGCCGGCTTGCCGCCTGCTTCATGGATTCGCTGACCACCCTCGGATATCCCGCGACGGGATTTTCGATCCTGTACGAATACGGCCTGTTCAAACAGAAGATCATCGACGGCAATCAGGTCGAGATGCCGGACAACTGGCTCCCCATGGCCGAAAGCTGGCTGGTCCCGCGGCCGGACAAGACTTTTTCCGTCCGCTTCGGCGGCCACATCACCGAAAAATGGGAGAACGGCCGGCTCAGCGTCACCCACGAGGGCTACGACGAGGTCCAGGCGGTCCCGTCGGACATCATGATCTCGGGCAGCGGTTCGGACGCGGTCTCCAACCTGCGCCTCTGGCGCGCGCACGACACCACCAACTTCAACATGAAGCTCTTTTCGCAGGGGCAGTACGTCCGCGCGGTCCAGGAGAACACCAACGCCGAGATCATCTCAAAAGTGCTCTATCCGTCCGACTCCAGCGAGGAAGGCAAGCTGCTTCGCCTCAAGCAGCAGTATTTTCTGGTCAGCGCGTCGCTTCAGAGCATCATCAGCGACCATCTCTCCTCCTACGGGTCGCTCGCCGGCCTTGCGGACAAAGCGGCGATCCACATCAACGACACGCACCCCGCCCTCTGCATCCCCGAGCTGATGCGCATCCTGATGGACACCTACTCGTTCACTTGGGACTCGGCGTGGGCCGTCGTCTGCCGCATGGTCACCTACACTAACCACACCGTGCTTCCCGAAGCGCTCGAATCGTGGGGCGAGGACCTCTTCAGGCTCATACTCCCCCGCATCCACGGCATCGTCGCCGAGATCAACCGCCGCTTCTGCGCGGACCTCTGGACCCTCTACCCCGGCGACTGGGACCGCATCGCGCGCATGTCGGTCATCGCCTATTCGCAGGTCAGGATGGCCAACCTCAGCATCGTCGCCTCGCACACCGTAAACGGCGTCTCGAAGCTGCACTCCGGGATCCTCAAAAAGACGGTCTTCCGCGATTTCGATAAATTATACCCCGACAAATTCACCAACGTCACCAACGGCATCGCGCACAGGCGCTGGCTCTGCTATGCCAATCCCGGACTCGCTTCGCTTCTCGACGAATGCATCGGGCCCGAATACCGCACGGAGCCCGAACGGCTCGCGGATTTCGGCCGGTTCGCGGACGACGCCGCGGTTCTTTCCCGCCTCGGGGCGATCAAGCTCGAAAACAAGCGGCGCTTCGCCGGATGGCTTAAGCAGAAAACCGGCGAAACGGTGGACCCTGCCTCGCTGTTCGACGTGCACGCCAAGCGCATCCACGAATACAAGCGCCAGCTGCTCAACGTGCTCAAAATCATTTCCTATTATAATAAGCTGACCGCCGACCCTTCGGCCGTTCCCGAGCCGCAGACCTTTATCTTCAGCGGCAAAGCCGCCCCCGGCTACTATTTCGCCAAGGAAATCATCCGCTTCATCTGGAACCTGGGGCAGGACATCGCCAAAAACTCCCGCCTGCGCGACCTCATCCGCGTCGTCTACATCGAGGACTACAACGTCAGCACGGCCGAGACGCTCATCCCCGCGACCGACATCAGCGAGCAGATCTCGCTCGCCGGCAAAGAAGCGAGCGGAACCGGCTGCATGAAGTTCATGTTAAACGGCGCGCTGACCGTCGGCACACTCGACGGCGCCAACGTCGAGATCCTCGAAGCCGCCGGCAGGGACAACGTCTACACCTTCGGCCTCGATTCCGACGAGGTCGACGAGCTCTGGCGCCTCGGCTACGACTCGATGTGTTATTACATGTCCTCCCCGGTCCTCAAGGACGCGGTCGACCGCATCCGCGGCGGATTCAACGGCAGCGCCTTCGGCGACATGATCAACTACTTCCTCGCCAGCGGCCACGGCGTCGCCGACCCCTATATGTGCCTGGCGGATTTCGACGCCTACCTCCGCGCCTACGGCAGCGCTTCCGCCGTCCACGCCGACCCGGCGGCCTGCGCGAAAAAGTCGCTGCGCAACATCGCCGCCGCCGGCATCTTCTCCTCCGACCGCAGCATCCGCGAATACGCGGACAATATCTGGCGCATCACCCCGGTAAGATAACCCCCGCGAAGCCGCATGCACGGCATGACAAAGCTTTTGTGCCATGTCACGATTATCGTAATGCCTCCGGCGTTTCTCCGATTAACCGCAGACTTTGCTGCATCGCAGGAAAACGTATGTACGATAAAATAAATATCATGGTAAAGCGTTTGCACTTTGTTATTTAAGAAATACATAACCTGTGGGGAACAGGGAACGCGCGGCGTTCCATTGTCCCCGGCGTTCCTCGGATACCACTATGTATGAATAGAATGTATAGGTAAAAATATTTCCGTAAATGAGTCTTCAGGTAATGCCGCAATATATACGGTAATCAAAAAATGCATGATGTTCCTTGTTCCAATATGTATGGAAGCATTGCGTGTTTCTATATTTACAATAACAGTTAATGTATATCATCCTTCCGAACAAATTGTATACAATCATCTCGGTCTGTTCCTTCCTTTGTCTTCCACGATAAACCCCAGATTTTACAATCCCATTTTATAACATATTTACGGGAATATTTTTACCTTTATATATCATTTTTACAATGTGATAATCGAGGAACGCCGGGGACGGCGTTCCCTACAGGATACGGCGTCGCAGGATACCTCTTCCGGGAATATCATGTTTATCGTTTATACCATGTCACGGAATTATTTGCGCCCTTGTAGGGAACGCCGTCCCCGGCGTTCAGCCAAAATACCACCATTAAAAAATTACATACCGTTTTAAAAACACCATACCTTAATTTGATCCTTGTTATTTACATAAATGAAGAACATCATATATTGTGTGAATTATTTTACTCTGTATCGTTTCGCGGAACGCGAGGTAAAGGAACGCCGTCTCCGGCGTTCAGCCAAAATACCACCGTCAACAAATTACATAACATATAAAAAACACCATACCTTATTTTGATTCTTGTTATTTACATAAACGAAGAACGTCGAAAAACTGTTAATCCCTATATCCTCTTATATTAACCTTCATGCATCCCCTTAATCTGTCCGTATAAAAAGACGCGCGCGTCTCGAAGAGACAGTATGCCCTTTTTTGTTTTAGTCTTGTTTACGTCTTGTTTAGATAATGTTGTCATTCCGCTGTCATCCGGATATCGGTCCGGTATCATTTGTATACCGCTTTGTATACCGCTTTGCATATCAGATGCGTATCGCTTTGCATAACAATTTACATTTCAACGGTCACAAGCTGCATGGAACAGTGAACGCATTGTATTAATTATTACCATGGATACGGCTTCATGCAGGGGTACCATACCTGTAGGGAACAAGGAACGCGCGGCGTTCCATTGTCCCCAGCGTTCCTCGGAAACCACAGACATCATGGCATCGTATGAAGTTCCGATTACGGGAATATTTTTACCTATACATTCTATTTAAGCATTGTTATATTCGAGGAACGCTGGGGACAGCGTTCCCTACAAGGGTTTGCGATAATTGTTACAAAGTGCAAACGCTTTGCCATAATAATTATATTGCTTAAAATGCGGCGCATATCCTGTCCCGGTCCGTAAATTTTCTGTTGTTAACGATAAATGTACGGGCGCTTAATCGTTTTTTACGAAGATTTTAATAAACGTCGCTTATTTCCGGAACATTCCGCATTATTCTCGGTTTTAGCCATATTATCATGCGGATTTTTGTGAAATACGGAATAAATTTAAAAATGTGTTGACAAACCCGAACGCATGTGTTATCATGTGAATAACATATAGAACCCTATGTCGGCCGGCACACAACTTGTTGTGCCTGTTTCCCGAAAACAACAGAATATATACAACAGCAAACCGGCCGAAAGACCGGGACGCAAAGCTTAAGGGTCTACCTTTACGGAGACGTAAACAGGACAGCCAGCTGCCGTATCATTTATTCCGGATCGAAACGTTATTCGTCCCGGATGGATCGTGCGGCGTTTTTTTATTTGTAAAAAAATCCCGAAAACAACAGAATAGATACAACAGCAAACCGGCCGAAAGACCGGGACGCAAAGCTTAAGGGTCTACCTTTACGGAGACGTAAACAGGACAGCCAGCTGCCGTATTGATGCAAGGAGCGAAACGTTATTCGCCTCCGGTCATCCATACGGCTTTTTTTAATCCGACTAACACTTCTTATAATACAGATTCTGTCAGGAGGTCTCTCTCATGCGAAAACTTACGTTACACAAAAGAATACTGGCTTTATTCATAGCGGTTTTCATTCTGGCTACCGGTATGCCCGCAAGCTATGCGCTGACAAATCCCGAAACCGGTGTGTTTGATTTAGTGACGGGAACAGAATTGTACCAGTTAATTGATAATCAATCCACTAACGGCCAAACCGCAGCAGTATTCGCATGGTACGGGTATGACGAATTTGGGGTAGAATATTTTTATGTAGCAGTCGCCTCACATAAATCAGTGATAACCATGACGATAGAAGGTACGACTAATATAGCAAAATACGAATACGCAGAGGGAACGGATATTACGATAGGCGGAACCTCTTATGACTCAGACGTATGGTCAAAATTTACTAAATCAATGTGGACAGTTTTGAAGTTCGATTATACACCTACCGGTATAACACAGTCTTACTTTGTTGATACAACTGCGGCAACAGGGCATGACGTTGGCGGTTATATAAATATTGTTATAATGGAACCGGCGCTGACAATAACTAAAACAGCATCACCGACAACATACAGCGACGCCAACGATATTATTTCTTATTCTTATTTGATTACCAACACGGGCAACACCAAACTCACCGATCTGACGGTTACAGACGATAAAATAACAGCAGCCATATCTGTTGGTGCAACGACGCTCCTTCCGGGTCAATCAACAACAGCTGCTGCCTCATATACAATTCTTCAGTCGGATATCGTAAACGGTTCTGTTACAAATGTCGCTACGGCAACGGCTTATTACGGAACGCCGGCAATAGCAATTACCGCTACAGACACCGAAACAGTCACCGCGAATGCGCTTCCGGCGCTGGCAATCGATAAAAGCGCCGCGCCGGCAACCTATGATGAAACCGGTGACATTATCACTTATACCTATGTGGTCACCAACACAGGCAATACCACACTCTATGATATAACCGTTGTGGACGATAAAATTGCTGATATCCTTGAACCTACCATAGCGACTCTCGCTCCGGAAGCATCTGCGACAGTCACGGCAACCTATACTGTAACTCTGGCAGATATCGACGCAGGATCCGTCACGAATATCGCATATGCCACCGACGGAACGACCAATTCCCCAACAGACACCGAAACGGTTACCGCAAACCAAGCTCCGGCGCTGACAATAAATAAATCGACTTTAACTCCTACTTATGATTCCGTCGGAGATATCATCCATTATGATTATCTGATCACCAATACGGGCAACACCACCCTGACCGGTCTCACGGTTTGGGATGACAAACTCGGAAATATCCCCCTTACTATAACTTCACTCGAACCGGGTCAAATCGCAACCGGTACGGCGTCACATACAATAGATCAGGATGATCTTAACGGCGGTTCGATTTATAACACAGCGACAGCAACTGCTTCTTTCGGTACAATCTCCGTTACCGATTCGGATGACGAAACGGTCACAGCGCTGCAAACCCGCAGCATGACCATCGTCAAAACCGCTTCACCGGCAACCTATGATTCGACCGACGACGTCATCACTTATTCCTATCTGGTCACCAACACAGGCAACGTCACATTGACTAATGTAAGGGTTGTCGATGATAAAATAGACGCAGCCGGCGAACCTGTCATACCACAGCTCGATCCCGGAGCGGCCAATGCCGTAACGGTATTTGCATACTATGATATTGAGCAGGATGATATAGACGCGGGATCCGTTACCAACATCGCATACGCCACCGACGGAACGACCAATTCCGCTTCTGACACCGAAACAGTCACCGCAGACAAAAAACCTGCGCTTACATTAGATAAAACAGCATCAACCTACACATATGACGCCGCCGGGCAGGTTATCACTTACTATTATCTGATAACCAATACAGGCAACACCACGCTCTATGATATAACGGTTGTTGATGACGTGCTCGGAACCATAGATGGACCGGATGTACTCTCTCCGGACGCAACTGCAACGGTTTCAGCGACATATACCGTCTCACAGGCCGAACTTGACGCCGGAACTCCCATCATCAACACTGCATATGCCACCGACGGAACGACCGATTCCGAACCGGATTCCGTAACGGTAACCGCCGTGCAGAGACCAAGCTTGACAATAGACAAATCGTCTGATATATCCGAATATACCGTCAAAGATACGGTCATAACATACACTGTGAGAATCGAGAACACCGGCAATCAGACGCTGACCGGGGTGACCGTTACCGACGATCTTTATACAGCCACCGATCCTTCAGACTTCACGGAATCAATAACAAACGACAATATCCTTCAGGTAGGCGAGGTCTGGACATTTACATATACCTACACGACAACACAGACCGATGTGGATAACGACCGTATCATCACGAATACGGTAACCGTTGACACAGATAAAACCAGCCCGTTGTCTGATTTTGTGACAGTAACAGGCAAAGGCACCCTGAGCTGGGCGGTCACCAAAACCGCTAATAAAGAAACCTACGACAAAGCAGGGATTGTCATCGGTTATACGGTGACCATCACCAACACCGGAACCAAAACGGTCACCGGCGTCACATACGGCGACTCGCTCGCGAACATTTCCGCCATTTCGAAATCGGGTGATACCGATAACGACGGCGACCTCGATTACGGCGAAACCTGGACGCTGACTTACACCTACACCACGACGCAGACGGACGTCGATACCGACCGAAGCATCGTCAATCTTATAACCGTTTCCACAACCAATAACGGTTCGAAGACGGCTACAGATACGGTAACCGCCAACGGCACTTTAACATGGACGCTGACCAAAACCGCCGATGAATCTTCCTACGACAGGGCGGGAACCAAAATCACCTATACGGTCACCATCGCCAACACCGGGACCAAAACGGTGACGGATCTGATAATAAGCGACTCCCTGGTCGATATCTCCGGCGTGACGATCGTCCGTTCGGTCGGTTCCGACGCGGACAACGACCTCGACGTAGGCGAAACCTGGACGCTGACATACTCCTACACCACGACCATGCAGGATCTGTATAGCAGCCGCAATATAAAAAATATAATTACGGTCGATCCTGCAAATGATGCAGCAAAGACAGACGACGTTACGGTAACGGTCGTTCCGATGGTGCTGCTGACGATCACCAAGACGGTTGTCGGCGGCGGTGACCCCGATCAGTCCTTCCTGTTCACGGTAACCGGCAACGGAGTAAACGTCCGGGAAGCCATTCAACCAGGTGCAGACGGTACGGGATCAAAATCGATCCGTGTTCCCGCAAACGGAACCTATACGGTCACCGAAGACACCGGCTGGTCGTGGAGATATGATCTTACAGGTTTAGTTTCAAAACCAGTTGACATTGTAACTACAAATGACGGTATTGAATTCATCAACACATTAAACGAACCCTACCGCCTGTCGGACGAAGCGGTCACTGTCAACACATTTGCTGAGACAACTGTACCGTCAAACTCCGTAGGACGCATGTCCTTGGCCCCGACTGCAGCCCTTCCGCCCGAAGAATTCGGACTCAAGAGAAAAACAGCCCCCGCAGTCGGGATGGTATAAAGAATTATGGGAAAAACACTGAAATTCATCTGGAACATGATCACGACCGTTGTGGTCGTCGCGGTGGTGCTGCTGGCTGTCCTGCTCGCGGGAGTGCGCGTTGTCGGACTGCAGCCGTTCACGGTTCTGTCGGGATCGATGCGGCCGGCCTATGAGGTCGGAAGCCTCATCTACGTCAAACAGATCGAACCGGCCGAGATCAAAGCGGGCGACCCGATCACCTTCGTGCTCGACGACAGCCTGAAAGTGGCCACCCACCGCGTGATAGCGATCTCGCCGGACGGCGAATACTTCACCACCAAGGGCGACGCGAACAACGCAGAGGACGGCACGCCGGTTTACTACAAAAACGTCATCGGAAAGCCCGTCTTCACGATACCCTATCTCGGATACGTATCGTCCTTCATAGGCACAAAGCAGGGGATCATCCTCTCGGTGACGGCGGCGGCAGTCTTTCTGATCCTCGCGTTTGTCCCGGACCTGCTGGACAAAGCGGACAGCAAAATAAGCGCAATGAGACCAAAGCGAACGGAGGCGACGAAAATTGAAAAGATCAAACATTAGAAAAGCCGGTCTGACGGCGCTCATCCTGGCCGTAACGGCCCTCCTCCTCTTCGGGATCGCCCCGTTTACACTCGCCTGGCTGCTGGACACCGACTCGGCCGAAAACAGCTTCACGCCCGGCGCGGTGACGCTGCGGATCAACGAATCCTTCAACGGAACGACCAAGAGCAACGTCACGTTCACGAATACGGGCAACACACCGGCGTTTATCCGTGCCGCGCTCGTTCCGGTCTGGCGCGACTCTTCCGGCTACAACAGCGGGCTCGAAACGAACGGAACTTATAACCCGACCCTCGGATCCGGATGGACGCATAGCGGAAGCTATTACTACTACAACAGCGTGGTTCCTGCGGGCGGCACGACAAGCGCCCTGATCGTTTCCTGTTCTCCCGACGTCAATCTGATCGCCCATCCCGAATACGCCGGAATGTCCTTCGAGATGCAGGTCATCGCTTCGGCGCTTCAGGCGGACGGATGGAACGCCGATACGGACACCGCGATCGAAGCGTTCGCAGCCGCGACGGACAACAACAACAAAGAATATTAAAAATATATACATCGAACCATAGACCGACAAAGGAAGTGAACCTATGAAAAAATCCCTGATCATCCTGATCGCAGTGATCGCGATCATAGCCGTGGGCGCGGCGTCCACGATCGCGTGGATCACCTCGACCACAGGAACCCTGACGAACGAATTTACCGTCGGCGACGTGGACATCACGCTGACGGAACCGAACTGGGTAGACGACAGCCTTATTGTTCCCGGCGCAGCCATCACCAAAGACCCGAAAGTAACCGTTCTCGCCAACAGCGAAAAATGCTACGTTTTCGTCAAGATCGAAATAGCAGCCGATCTTGAAGCGGTCATCGACTGGGCGCCGGCAGCAGGCTGGACTGTTCTCCCCGGATATACCGGTTCCGGAGTCGTTTATTACAGAACAGCGGAAAAATCAGCTTCACCTCAGGAATTTCCCGTATTGCTGAACAATCAGGTCACCGTTCCTACGACCGTGGTCAAAGCGCAACTTGATCTGGTTTCCAATGCTGATGACACCCTGAAAATCACGGCATATGCGATCCAGTATGACTATATTACTCCGGCAACCGCCGAAGGCGCCTGGGCAGCTTTAAATCCGTAACAGCAGCATCCATTAAACTGATGATATATAAATAAAACAGGAGGCAAAGATATGAAAAAAAGAAGTCTGATCATAGCAATATCCGTTCTTCTCGTCGCCGTGCTGTCTGTCGGCGCGACGCTCGCATACTTTACGGCACAGACCGAAACCGTAACCAACATGTTTACAATGGGTAATATCAGCGCGACCATCAGCGAACCAAGCTGGGACCCGACAGCCAGCCACCTATTGATGCCGGCAGACAGTTATGATAAAGACCCCAAGATAACGATCGGCGCGACTTCCCAGCCTGCATGGGTATTTATGAAAGTGACGGTCACCGACGCGGCAGCCCTCCAGGCAGCCGTCAACGCCGTAGCCGTTGACACCGATCTTCTCGGAGGCATCGCTACAGCTTTAATGCCCTCACCGTGGACGTCAATGGCGGTTCCTTCCGTTTCCGGAGATGTCAAAACCTATATATACGGTTATACCACAACCCTCAGTGCATCTCAGTCCACATCCCCCATCTTCACCGAGATCACGCTTCCCACATCGGTGGACGGCTCTTCAACATATGCTTCCCTTACGGACGGCTTTACAATCACCGCGCAGGGATTTGCCGTTCAGGCAGCCAATGTTGACACTCTCGCCGAAGCATACGCTCTTGCTCAGGCACAATTTACCGAGATTTAATAAATCTATATAAATTTAAATTTAAAAATTAAAAGGAGAAACAAGCCATGAAAAAGAAAATTCTCGCAATCGCTCTCGCGGTCGTACTGGTCGCGGTAGCCGGATACTCGACACTCGCGTATTTCACATCAGAAGACACGGCGAAAAACGTAATCACTGCAGACACACTGGAAATTCAGATCAACGAATATCAGAACGGCCAACGTGTCGCAGAAGGAGACAACGGTATAACGATAACCGCTAATAACGCAGTTCCCGGCGATGTTATCCCGAAAGCCGTGTATGTTCAAAACCTTCCGGAAAATACCCCTGCATGGATTCGCGTAAAAGTAATGACGAGCGTTGTATCACCTAACGCAGCCGCGGAACTCGATGATTCTTATATACTTCTCGATTATGATACCACCGGCAAATGGGTGAAAAGCGGCGATTGGTATTACTATACAGATATAGTATACGCTCCCAACGAGACGGGAGTACCGCTCTTTACCAATGTAACTTTTGATTTGGATATGCCCAATGCATATCAGGGAGCAACCGTCACCATCGAGCTTCAGGCTCAGGCAGTCCAAGCGTATAACAACGGTGCCACATATGATCTCGCTGCCGGCTGGCCTTCATAATCCGGATCAGCAGGATTCTCTCTGACAACCAATTAAAATTATATTTGACGTTCGGCTCCGGCGGGGAGGGCGAAAAGAATCCCCGCCGGACATTCCAAACTCTGGAAAGGGAATAAAGACATGAAGATCAAAAACTTCTTAAAGAAAGCAGCCGCGGCGTTGCTCACGGGCGTCATTCTGGCCTCTATGCCCTTATCGGGCGTATACGCGGGCGACACCTCCGTGACGTATGCCGGCCGGGCGGAAGAATTTGTCTTTATTCCGGATACCACGGATTTATTCGACAATTTCAAGCAGGTGGTCCCCGGCGACACGCGCTCGCAGAAGATCACCGTCCGCAACACATCGACAAAAACGGTGGAGATCTTCCTCCGCGCGGAAGCGGTCGAACCGCAGTTCATCGCTTTCCTGCGCGACCTGACGCTTTCCGTCACGGTGGAGCCGAACAGCTCCTGGTACAACTCCTCCGCGGCGGATATGGGAACGACGGGCATGACAACGAACCGTTCGCTCGGAAGATTCAGGCGCGGCGCCGACCTCGACATCACGGTCAACCTGACCGTGCCGATCACCTGGAGCAATCAGTTCCAGGGCGGATACGGCGAAGTGGTCTGGGTGTTCACGGTCATCGAAGACGAGCCGTTCTTCCCGCCCATCGTACCGCCGGTGACCCCGCCCTACACGCCGCCTCCGGTGACGCCTCCCCCCGCGGTGACGACCGCTCCTCCGGCAAAGGAAACGGAAATTCATTATGACATCCTGAAGCCGACCGACGAAACCGAGGCGCCCGCGACCGAAACCGTACCGGAAACCGAACCTGCGACCGAACCCGAAACCGTCTACATCGAGGACGAACCCGTCCCGCTCGCGCCGGCCGAAACGGAAGCCCCGCTTCCCCCGGACGACGTACCTCCCACGGGCGACGCCCGCGAGATCATCCTCTGGTGCACGGGTGCCGTGCTGTTGACCCTTCTGCTCACGGTGCTTCTATACTACAGAAAACGCAGTCTGCGCGAAGATGAAAAGCCGTCGGGCAAATAATCCCGCAGGATCCGGAACAGGACAATATCATGAAGAATAAGAAGACGAAAAGACTTCTCCTTGATATTTCGATCGTAATTATACTTATAACCGCCATTGTATGTATGATAATGGCGGTTATCTCATACTCGGAATACAAAAGGGGAAACGACACCTATCTCGAAGCGGCCGGCTCGTTCTTATCGGTCGGCACCGGCGCCGGGGAAGCGGCGGAAACGCAGGCGCCCGGATCCGCGGAAACGGCCGGGACGGCGGAAACGGCGGCAACAACGGAAACGGCGGAGCCCGGCGGGACGGCCGAGACGGCGGAAACGGCGGAAACGGCCGTGCCGCGCGAAACTTCGGCGCCGCCCAAAACGGTGACGACCAGCCGCATAACGGTCGATTTCGCCGCGCTGAAGGCCGTAAACGGGGACATTGCCGCGTGGATCATCAGCGAGGGCACGCTCATCAGCTATCCGATTGCCGCGAGCGGCACGGAAGAGGACTACGATTATTACATCTCCCACTTGTTCAACGGGAGAAAGAACAAACTCGGCACGCTGTTCACCGACGCGCGGAGCGTACCGTTTACCGGGAACAACACGATCGTCTACGGGCACAACATGCTCAACGGCACGATGTTCTCGAGCCTGCTCGGTTACCGGAAGCAGAGCTATTACGACAGCCATCCGGAAATGAGGCTTTACACGCCCGAAGGCAATTATAAGATCATCCTCTTCAGCGGCTATATGACGACCGACAAGTCGGACGCCTACGTGCTGAACCTGACGGGGGACGCTTTCGCGGAGTATATTAAAAAAGCGGTCGCGAACTCGGATTTCAAGTCCGGTGTCACGCCGTCGGCAGGGGCCAAACTGATTACGCTGTCCACCTGCGACAACCAGACCTCCGACAAGCGCTACGTCGTGCACGGCGTCCTTGTCAAAGAATAATAATGGCCGGGAAAGACGAACGTCTTCCCCGGCTTTTTTTATGCGGATGCAAACGACAGGCATGTTATTAATATTACTATAAATACGGCTTCGCGCAATGCTCCAATTCCTGTAGGGAACAAGGAACGCCGCGCGTTCCATTGTCCTCGGCGTTCCTCGAACACCACAATGCATAATCAGGATGTTCAGGTAAAAATATTCCCGTAATCGGAGCTTCATGCAATACCATGATGTATGCGGTAATCCGAGGAACGCTGAGGACAGCGTTCCCTACAAGGGCTTAGCAATAACCGGGACAAAGCGCAAACGTTTTACATTGTATTCATTATTACCCCGGACGCGACTGCGCGTAATGCTGCCACACCTGTATGGGATAAGGAACGCCGCGCGTTCCATTGTCCCCGGTATTCCTCCGTTATATCGTTATATCATTCCGGCGTTCCGGTGTTTATATTATAAAAAATATTCGTCCGAAGCCCAAGCCTTCGGGTTTTCGTTGATATATTTACGGACTTCGTATAACATATCCGTGCTTCTTATCACTTCATCATAAAAAGACGATTGCCATAAATGATTTTTTTCTTGTTCGCCTGCGGATTCATTGAATTTCCTCGTGGTTGCCGATTTGAATCCGCTTACGATGTCCTGAATGGAGCGCCGCTTGCCGTGTTCGTCCTGCGGTACATGAACCGGTTGATTTTGAATGATAATAATGCCGTGAATATGGTTGGGCATCATGCAAAAACAATCTGTTTTTATGTTTTCATCGATGTGGTTCATTTTTTCCCATGCGTCCAGAACCGATTGTCCCGTATCGGATACAATGATAGTACCGATGCCGGAAATATCACATAATATTTTTCGCCGGTATTTTGTGCATATCGTTATAAAATAATAACCGTTTTGACTGTAATCGTATGATTTTAATCTGTGCAGCCTTCTGTTCGGCAAATACATCATAAATACCTTCAATACAAATTCAGTTTATATCAACGTGGTATGAGGAACGCCGTATCCTGTAGGGAACAGGGAACGCATGGCGTTCCATTGTCCCCATACAAGGATGCAAACGATTCCGTGACAAAGTATAAACGATAAACATGGTATTCCCCGGAAGAGGTATCCTGCGACGCCGTATCCTGCAGGGAACAGGGAACGCATGGCGTTCCTTATCCCATACAAGGGTGCAAACGATTCCGTGACAAAGTATAAACGATAAACATGGTATTTTAATGTCCCAAAAAGTTTCCCGCGGCGCCGTATCAGGGGATCTGTTCGCGGAGGGCCTGCATGACCCCGGGGATATCGCATTCAAATTCTGCGGGGACCGGGATATTGACCTTCTGCTCGAGGGGCGCGGGGTAGGATACGGCCAGATAGGTCAGCTCGAGCCGGCCGGGCCTGTCTTTTTTCGGATCGGGAGCGACGTATTTTACCTCGGTCAGCGACGTTCCGGGCATATTCCACGAATGAAATTCGCCGTTGGCGTACGCGCTCTGACGGGTCAGGATAAATTCGTTCTTTCCGTTCCTCTGCTTTGCGACCCTGTAGGATGTGATGACGAAAGCTGCGGCGGACAGAAAGGCCCCCAGCCCGATCCCTATGAAGATGAAGAGATATCCGTATTCGAAAAAGAAAGGCATGACAACGGCGACCAGCACGCAGAAAAAAAGCATGACGAACAGAAGCGCTTTGTTCTGCGACCGGATGTCCTCGATGTTTTTGTCGATGATCTGCTTTAAATACCGGCTTTCGACGGTGAAACGGAGCAGCGGGCCGTTTCTCAGCATATTCTGATACTGCTTTTCGAGTTTTCCGTATACGGCATAGACGACGATGCCCGTGATGAAGACAAGCAGGCC
The DNA here is from genome assembly GCA_964628455.1 of uncultured Lachnospiraceae bacterium. Classification (GTDB taxonomy): domain Bacteria; phylum Bacillota; class Clostridia; order Oscillospirales; family CAG-272; genus JAQVWU01. Next base: position 90,209 of record CAZVPD010000001.1, on the reverse strand, counting down.
GCCCGCGGCCATTCCGTAATAATCCATGCTGACGGTATATTCCGAAAGGAAAATCCCGCCCGCTATCATGCCCAGCCCCAGGAAAAACAGCACGGCGGACACGCTAAAGGGTTTTTTGTACAGCTGAAAGCGAAAGATCATAACATATCCCCCTGAAATCCCCGTCCGCGGGCCAAAGGACAATGCCGCCTCCGGCGGAGAACGTTCTATGAAAAGCATATACCAAAACGGGGCAGAACGCAACAGATAAATAAAAAATAATTGAAATAACCGGGTTTTATTATTCATAAACACGAAAAAAAGAGTGGAATTATTAAAGAAAACGTGAAAAACCCTTGCATTTTCCATGATTTTATTGTATCATACAGGCAGAGGGATAAATCACGCGCGCTTGTTTTTTTAGGATAAATTTTAAATTATAAGGAGGACTTGCGGTGAAAAAATATCTCGCGGAACTTTTCGGCACCTTCGTTCTCGTGTTTTTCGGCTGCGGGACCGCCGTCGTGACGGGCGGCTTTACGGGCGGAACGGGAACGGGCTTTCTGGGCGTGACGGCCATCGCGCTCGCTTTCGGACTCGCCATCGTGGCGGCGGCCTACGCGATCGGGCATGTCTCCGGCTGCCATGTCAATCCTGCGGTTTCCCTCGCGGCCCTGATCACGGGCAGACTGGGCCTGAAGGATTTCATCGGCTACGTCATAGCGCAGATCATCGGCGCGCTCGCGGGGAGCGCTTTCCTTGCGTTTGTGGTATCGGGTTCCGAAACGCTTTCGGGCTTCGGGGCAAACGGCTTCGGCGCATCGAGCGGCGTCGGCCTGAGCATGGCGGGCGCGATCGCCGTTGAAATCGTGCTGACCTTCGTCTTCGTCATGACCATCCTCGGCGTGACATCGAGCAAGGCGACCTCGAGCCTTGCGGGCATCGTCATCGGTTTTACCCTCACCTTTGTGCACATCATCGGCATCCCGCTGACCGGAACGTCGGTCAACCCGGCGAGAAGCCTTGCCCCCGCGATCTTCGCGGGCGGGGAAGCCCTCTCCCAGGTGTGGGTGTTCATCCTCGCTCCCCTTGCCGGAGCGGTTCTCGCGGCCTTCGCCTTCAAATATCTGTTCCCGGCAAAAGAATAAACGCCGGACGGATCCATAAATAAAAAAAAGGGGTACATCATGGACATCAAAGCCAAAATCGAAGAGATCGTTAAAAAAGTGCAGTCGGACAAGGACTTCGCGTCCAAATTCGCCAAAGATCCGGTCAAGGCCGTCGAATCCGTTCTGGGCATCGACCTTCCGGACGATAAGGTCAACGAGCTTATAAGCGGCGTCAAAGCAAAGATCAACGTCGACAAAGCGGGCGGCCTGCTGGGTTCCGTAAAAAAGCTTTTCAAGAAATAATTCCGGGAACCGCGGCAGCGCCGATCAGTCGGCGCCGCCGCGGTTTTTTTGATCGTCCGTCAAATCCTGCCGAACGCGAAAGGAGAAAACAGATGAAAAAAATGCCCGTTCTCTTTATCGGCCACGGGTCGCCGATGAACGCCCTCGAAAACAACGCCTGGACGGCGGAATGGATCAGGACCGCCGCGAAAATACCGAAACCGGAGGCGATTGTCGCCGTCTCCGCCCACTGGTACACGGACGGGACAAGGGTATCGGACACCGCCGAACCGCAGATGATCTACGACATGTACGGTTTTCCCGATGAAATATACCAGGTCCTGTATGACGCGCCCGGTTCGCCTTCGCTCGCGCGCGAAACCGCCGGGCTGATCGGAAGGACCGTGACAACAGACAGCGAAAGAGGCCTTGACCACGGCGCCTGGTCCGTCCTGTGCAGGATGTACCCGGACGCCGACATCCCCGTCTTTCAGCTCAGCGTCGACAAAAACGCGGATGCGCGGGAACATTTCCGCATGGGCGGCGAGATCGCGGCGCTTCGGGAGAAGGGCGTGCTGATCCTCGGGAGCGGCAACATCGTGCACAACCTTTCCATGGTCTCATGGGAGACCGAAGGGGGGTTCGGCTGGGCCGGGGAATTCGACAGCTACATCCGGGACAGAATAACCGGCGGGGACTTCGCCGGCGTGCTCGATTATAAGCAGGCGGGAAAAGCCGCCCGGCTTGCCGTCCCGACGCCCGACCACTTCTGGCCGCTGCTGTACGTTCTCGGCGCGGCGGGACCGGAGGACAGACTGACGGTCTTCAACAACTCGTGCACGCTGGGTTCCGTTTCGATGACATCCTTCCTTTTCGGATAGACCGGACAATTTCCGCGGCGGGTTTTGTGACCGGGATCACAGACAGGCCCGGTGATCCGTGCTATCATAGAGTTAAATCAGAGACGGGAGGCATAAACCCATGGATCTATTCGACAGAAAGCGGACCGTAGGCAGCATCGCCGCCGACTACCCCGAAGCGGCCGCCGTCTTCAAGGAATACAACATCGATTTCCGCACCGGCGGCAGCAGACTGCTGTCCGAAGCGGCCGCCCTGCAGGGCATCGACGAAACGGAGCTGTTCGGCAAGCTGGCCCGGATGCAGAGGGACCGCAGCGCAGCGTACAGCTCCTTCGGCAGGGAGTTTGACCGCATGACCCCGGCAGCCCTTTCGGCTTATATAGAGGATATCCACCATTCGTACCTGCGCATCGCCCTGCCGCAGATCGCGGAGACACTGACCGTCGTCCTTCGCGTGCACGGCCGGGAACACATGGAGCTCTACGAGCTGTACAGCCTCTTCGGACGGCTGAGGGCGGAACTGGAGCAGCATCTGCTCAAAGAGGAGAGCCTGCTTTTCCCGGCGCTGCTCGGTGCGGAGGAAGGCGGCGCGCCCGCGTCCGTGACCGCGCTCATCACGAAAGAGCATGAAGAACAGGACGTTCTGCTGCGGCATATGCGCCTGATGACCAACGACTATTCCCTTCCGCCCGACGCGGGCGGAAGCTGGCACAGGGCTTACGAAATGCTTATGCATCTCGAGAGCGACCTTAAGCAGCATGTGCGCCTCGAAAACAGCATCCTGTCCGGAAAAGACGGGACAGAAGTAAAATAAACGACCGGAAGGCTCTTATGTCACAGATACGCAGTGAAAACGCCGTTTACAGGAATCTGACCGGCGGGGAATGGACCGCATCGAAATCGGGCAGGACCATCCCCGTCTTTTCTCCCGCCGACGGTTCTCCGCTGGGCGAGATCCCGTCGGCAACAAGGGAGGAAGCCGACTATGCCGTCGCGGTTTCGAAAAAAAACCTCCGGATGTGGGCGGAGACGCCCGTATACGAGAGGGCGAACATCCTCTACAGGGCTGCTTCTCTTCTTGAGGAGAGAGCGGAGGAGATAGCCGGCGTCCTCGTCATGGAGATCGCCAAGGACAGAAAATCGTCCCTTTCGGAAGTGCGGAGGACGGCGGATTTCCTGCGCTTTACCGCGGACGCCGGCAAGAACATCGAGGGGCTGGCCGTCAGCGGCGAAAACTTCCCGGGCGGGTCCAGAAACAAGATCTCGTACGTGAGGCGCATCCCGCTGGGCACCGTGCTCGCCATTTCGCCTTTCAACTATCCCGTCAACCTGTCCGCCTCCAAGATCGCGCCCGCCCTCATCGGCGGCAACGCCGTCATTCTCAAGCCGGCAACCCAGGGGGCCATCAGCGCCCTCCACCTGGCCGAAGCCTTCCATGACGCGGGTATCCCGAAGGGCATCCTCGGCACCCTGACCGGAAAGGGCAGTGAGATCGGGGACTACATCGTAAAGCACCCGGGCATCAACTTTATCAACTTCACGGGGAGCACGGAGGTCGGCCGGCACATTTCGGAGATCGTGGGCATGACCCCTCTGCTGCTCGAGCTGGGCGGAAAGGATGCCGCGATCGTGCTGGCGGACGCCGACCTCGATTTCGCGGCCTCGAACATCGTCGACGGCGCCTTCGCCTATTCGGGGCAGCGCTGCACGGCGGTCAAGCGCGTGCTTGCCGAGGAAAAGATCGCCGACGAACTCGTCGCCCTGCTCAGGTCGCGGGTCGAAAAGCTCAAAACCGGAGACCCCCGCGGGGACGCGACGGTCACACCCCTGATCGACAGCCGCGCCGCCGACTACGCGCAGTATCTGACCGACGACGCGCTGCGCAAAGGCGCCGTATTGGTCACGGGCAATGTCCGCGAGGGCAATCTCTTTTATCCGACCCTTCTCGACAGGGTGACCGAAGAGATGGAGATCGCATGGAAAGAGCCCTTCGCGCCCGTCCTTCCGGTGCTGCGCGTCAGGGACGCGGACCACGCGGTCGAGATCGCGAACAGGTCGGAATACGGCCTGCAGTCCTCGGTGTTCACAAACGACATCAACCGCGCGTTTTACGTCGCGAACCGGCTTGAGGTCGGCACCGTGCAGATCAACAACAAGACCGAGCGCGGCCCCGACCACTTCCCCTTCCTCGGCGTAAAATCGTCCGGCATGGGGACGCAGGGCGTGCGCTATTCGATCGACGCGATGACCCGCCCGAAGGCCATCACCATCAACCTGACCCATCAGGGATCCTGACGGTCGGGTCCCTGTATCTTGTCAAAAAAAGCAGGCCTCCGGAATTTCCGGCTCCCTGCTTTTTCTTTCTTCTTTTTTCTTTCTTCTTTTTTATTTTATCTCTGTCCGGTTTCGCGGACAATGCCCGCGTTCATCGCGATCTGGTCGCGGTCCCGCTGGTACATGCCGACGACGACGGCGTCGTGCGGCTTGATGCACGCGAACGCTTCGGCAAAGGCGTCCCGGACCGAGGCGTCCGAAGCGCAGCGCCTCGTCGCCCCGAGGATCTTAAAGGCAAGGCAGGGTTTTGAAGTCTGCCTGATCGTCTTGTACATGACGGAGATGTCGGAGTCGAAAAACGGCTCGCCCGAATTCGCGATGCCGGTCACGGCGCTGCTTATACGGTCCACGGAACTGAGGTTGTAGACACAGGCCATATAAAAATCAACGTCCCACCCGTGTTCTTCGGCGTATCCGATGACTTCGGGCATATGCGTGCCGATCCCGACGGGCCTGCCCGTTCTGCGCATGACGCTCAGGTGTTCTTTGATGACGCCGAACTCCCCCGCCTTGAAGAGCGAATCGAAGGAGGAGCCGTGGTGATAGATTGCGATCGGGCCGTATGCCGTGAGCTGCGTGATGTTGCCTTCAAAGGAGGCAAGCTCGGGGGCTGTCTGAGCCACCCACATCGGCATGCGCCCCTCATTGCGGAGCTCCCGCAGCAGCCTCAGGATATGCCTGTCCGTCCTCACCTGTATGGTGTTGATGCCGCATTCCATGGCATGGACGACCGCTTTTTTGATGTTTTCGCCGGTATAGTAGTCCTCCATCTCGGCGTCCGCCCGCGCGGAGACATGGGAATTGCCCGAAAAGGGATTGCCGCCCATGATCAGCCTGCTGATCTTATGGCCGAAAAAATCCGAAACCGGCATTTGAAGATTGTTCATCGCGTCGTTCCGCCTTTTTTTGTTTTTATCCGCCGTAGCTTTCGATGAAATTCCGCAGCTTTTCGTCGGCCGCCGTCCGTATCTTTTCATAGGAAGAGGCGAGGTCGGCCTTGCCGCTCGAGCTTGCCGAGGCAATGATCCCGAACAGGCCGGTGATATCGGCGATGTAATCGAGGTCGTATACTTTCGAGCTGCGGATGAGGTCGATCATCTGCTTCGACTCCTCATCGCGCGCCACTTTTTCGCTGAGGAACACGTCGTACAGGGCGGGGGTCAGGGTCAGAGAGGACTCATAGGCCAGCGCGTCGAGGATCAGTCCCGTCCGTTCGGGGTCCGTACTGGACGCGGGGATGCCCACGGGCGTGTTCGCCCAGTGAACGGGGCAGAAGTACCCGTCCTGATCTTCCTCGTATTTGGGGATCGGCAGGAAGCCGAAGTCCTCTTTCAGGTCGCGGAAGCGCGCGGCGGCTTCGAACAGCCCCACGCTGAAGAGCACCTGTCCGCCGGTAAACATCGCCTCGGCTCCGTCGTAGCCGCCCTTGACCTTTTCGGAGATCCTCATCCCGTCGCCCGAGGTGACCAGGGTGAGGATGTTCCCGAGGATCCCGAAGGAGCGTTCGGTATCGACGGCCGTCACGTATTCGCCGTCCTGCTTCTGAATGGCGCTGTACCCCGACCCGATATAGAGGTAATAGGGGGTCGCCACGTCGCCGATCAGCCCCCATTGGTCCCCGTCGCCCATCTTGCCGTCCCCGTCAAGGTCCAAGTTGACGGAAAGGGCTAAGGAGCGCATTTTTTCCTGCGTCCAGCCGCCTTCGCCGACGCTTTCATACAGATTGTCGGAATACATCCTTTCATACAGGGTCTTGTTGAAAACGATCAGCATCTCCACGATGTCGTCGCGCGTGAAGATGTCCCCGCTCGCGAGGAACAGCCTTCCGCCGACCGTCAGCCCGTCCACGCTGCGCGCGTCCCACCGGGGCTCGTCCGTCCGAAGCGACGTGATTTTCAGAAGGTCGGTAAAAAAGCCGCCCGCGACTTCCGAAAGCATTTCCCTTGTGAAATAGGAAGCGGCGTCATACGCGGCGTCGCCCGCGGTGACGGAGTCTTTTACGGCTTTGCCCGCCGTGTCCGACGTCACGACCGAGATCGTGATACGATAGTTTTCCTCGATCCTGCGGTTTCGCGTGTATATGATGTCGTTGACGGTCGTGCCGTCCTGTTCTTCGGCGTCATACAGCTCGAGGGCGCTGTTGTATTTGGACAGAATGGTAAAAGCATAGCCGCCGAAATCCAGCACTTCGGGAGCGGAGGAGGCGGTCTCCGCTTCCGTTTCCGGACTTTGGCTGACGGCGGCGGCCGTATCCGGAGCCGTGCCGCCGTCCTGCGCCGCGCAGGCGGAAAAAAGCAGGACGCATGCCAGGAGCAGGGGGATAAGATGCGCCTTTTTTAGCTGAAGCATAAAGAAACCCTCCGATAGCGTTGATTTAACCATCCGTTCCCATATCATATCCTCAGTATATGCTTTTTTCACAGAATTTGCAAGGCCAAACCAAAATATTGATCCGATTTCTGCCGTAAACACGGGGTTAGCATTGCCCTGCCCGATCCTTTCCGGACTTTTCGAGCTTTTCGATCTCGCAGGCGATCCTGTCCGCATTGAGGGGGTAGGCGCCGAATTCGCGGGCGACAGCCGCCATTTCGAACAGGTTGGCGTCCGGCGTATCCCTGCCGCACTGATCCCCGGTCGAAAGGATGAAAGAGCCGTTTTCCCCCGCGTCGCGTATGGCCCTCAGGCTTTCAAGGCGGACCGTGTCTTTGTTTTTGCTGAGCATAACGCTTGTGGTGTGCAGGTTCCCCATCAGGCAGAGTTTGTCCCCGTACAGCTTTTTGCACTCCGAAAGGGTGCAGTCGCCCATGGGCGATATCTCGAGCGGATTGATGTAATCGAGTTCTGTCTGTAGGGCGCAGGTCCTGACGACATGCATTTCCTTTCCGCAGGAATGGATGCCGGAGATCACGCCGGCTTCCGCGCACATCGCGGCCGCTTTTTTTATAAAGGGAAAGGACAGTTCCTCCCATATCGACGGGGACTGGAGGGTAACGGAACCGCTTCCCCCGGTCAGAATGCTGTCGACCTTCATATCGAGCGCGATCTCGAGGCAGCTCAGCTGCTGCCTTTCGAACATCGCGCAGAGTTCGCGGAAAAGGTCCGGTTCTTCATAATAAGCGGCGACGGCCGCCTCGAGGCTTCCGTTGAACCACGAGGAGAAGATATGAAGTCCGGGCGGCATGACGGTGACGGCCATCACGCCCGCGTCGCCCAGGGCGCGGCGCTGTTCGTCATAGACGGTCCGGTCGCAGCCGACGGCCTTCGGAAAGATATATTTCATTTTCGGCAGGTCCCGTCTTATATCTTTGATCATCTTTTCGACGGTCGTGCCGCATTCGTCCTCAAACCAGATGTCTTTCTGATACAGGCTGCCTTCGGGAGTTCTGAATTCGCTTTTCGTCTGCAGGCGGCGGTTTTCAAGTTTTTCGGTCTCAAGCAGGTGTTCGGCCGCATGCTCGAATTTATACCCGGGGGATCCGTATATAAACCAGGCTTCGGTCCCGAAATAGTCGCATGTGTCCAGATACAGTTTCCACAGCGGCGGTTTTCCGTACAGCAGTATGTCCCAAAAAGGCAGACCGCTCCTTCTGCAGGGGATCATGGCGGAAAAATCGGGCGCGGCCGGCACCCTGTCCGGCACCCCGTGCTTCATGGCGGTGATGATGCGTTCCCTTTTGGTCATATCCCCGATCCTCCGATCATCATTTATATACTTCTGTTTGTTATGCCGACGCATGATTCCGGCAGCGGTCCGGCGGAAACCGGGACGCGAAGAATCCGGTATTGAAAATCGGATGAATGTATGGTATTATGGATAAAAGGCGGAACACATCGTTTTTTGCTCCGGGGAGAGGTTAAGATGCGGACAATCGGTTTCGAAGAGGATTTCGTCAGGGTCTCCGGCGGCCGGACCGTCCCTGCCCGGCTTTGACGGTGCACCCTATAGTACAGACCCTGCTTACGGCACTTTTAAAGAATAAATCACAACCCTGAAAGGACCCCTCACGTTATGGACAAAAACAGGATCTTCCCGGTTGTCCTGCTCGAAAAACAGCGGCTTACCCTTTCATTTTCCGTCCTTCCGGAGATCGCCGGCCCTTTTGAGCCCGCCGGAACGGTCCGCCGGCCGGACGGCGGATACAGGCTCTATGCGGGCGGCGATTACGAACTTGCGGTGCGGGACGAAGAGGACGGGGAAAAGCACGTCATCGATTTTATCCTCTCGCGCAGGGATGGCGCGCCTTTTACGACCGAAAACTACACGGCCGTCTGCGAATTCCCCGCGGCCGACGTCTATAACCTGAGCCCGATGTTTATGGGCTACGCCCACCGGAACTCCCATAATCCCCCGGGCTTTCTCTCTTCGTGCACCTCGAAAGACCCTCCGTTCGTGATGTACGGCAGCCGAAGCGGCGAGAACCGGCTTACGGCCGGCCTCGAAAAGCAGCATATCGAAACGGAGGTCACAAGAGGCGGAAAAGGCGGGGAAATGTATTACGCGGTCAACCGCATTTCTTTCAGCCGGCCCGTGAAAGGCGTGACCCTTCACGGGAATGAGATCAGGGACGCCGTCTACCTCGACGCCCGGCGGGACAGCTGGTATAACGTCACCCGCGGGTATTTCGACTTTATCGACACACGGCGTCATTATAAGCCGAACCCTTCGCCGGAGAGCGCCTATGGTCCCCTGTGGTGCTCGTGGCTGTACCTGACCGGCATCAGCGAGGAAAAAATCTGGGCGAACGCCCTCATCGCGAAGGAGCTCGGTATCAGGACGCTGATGATCGACGCGGGCTGGTTCTGTTCGGACACGGACATCCCCTTCCCCGATTCCCCGCTCGGGTCGGACACCTTCGGTTTCGGGCGCATCGACGCGGACGGCGTGAAGTTCCCGGATATGCCCGGTCTTGTGGACAGGATCCACGGCCTCGGCCTTTACGTCTGGGCATGGTGTACGCCGCGCTGGACCTTCCGCGCAAAGGAAAGCGGCGAAGGGGCGGTGGACAAAAGGCTGCTTGACTGCAGGATCACGACCCGGAGCGGGGAGACCGTGCCCCTCATGTGCACCCGGCATCCCGGCACAAGGGAGCACGCCGCGGCTTTCACGGCCTATCTGCTGAAAAAATACCGTTTCGACGGCCTGAAATTCGATTGCTGGGAACTCGACGGCGACATGGACGTCTGCACCGGAAGCCACACGCACGACTGCGGCACGATGGGGGAAGGGACGCTCAGATGGGGCAAAGCCATCTTCGACGCGATGACTGCCGTCAATCCCGAGGCGGCCGTGTGGTTAAACAACACCACTCTGAAGCCCTTCGGCAACTATTCCTGCTCCCCGAACGAGGTATACTGCCAGCCCGACGAGAACTGGCGCATGGCTGTCCTGACGAAGACTTTTTCGGACGGGATCCTCGCGCATCTGTGCGAGGGCGGCTGGCATCCCGACGAGCCCGACGATCTGCTGGCGGTCCAGATGATCATCTCGATGATGGGCTTCGTACCCGAGGTCCAGGTCGACCTTACCCGCCTTTCGGAGAGCCACAGGCTGATCCTGCGGCGCATTTTCGCCTTCTACGAAAAACACCGGGACGCCCTGCTCGGGGGGACCTTTACCCCGTTCGGGTTCGAGCATATGCTCGGAGGTCCGGTATCGACCACCCCTCCCCACGTCAGGATCGAAACGGAAGACGAGGCCTTCTGCTTTATAGGACCGGTGGTATGCGATGAAATATGCCTGAAGAACCCCTACGGGGTTTATCTGTTCAACCTTAAGAATCTCGGCGGGCTGACCCTGACCCTTTCGGGCCTTTCCCCGGGGGATTACGAAATAACGCGGCACGACTGCTTCATGAATCCGGTATCGGCGGAAAAGGTCCGTTCGGAGGGAAAGCTTTCGATTTCATCGCCGACCGGACGAGGCACCCTGCTTTCGGTCCTGCGCACGGGACCCCGAAAAAGCACCGCTGTTAAAATCTGAGCAGGTACAGCGCCTCGCTTGCGCTCTGCATGCCCAGCCGGATAAAGCCCGTGCGTTCGTACAGGCTCTGCGCGGAGATATTGGCCACGTGCGTGGACAGCAGGATGCCGCCCTTTCCCTTTTCCCGGGCGTAATCCGCCATATGGGCGATCAGCCTGCGTCCGAGGTGCCTGCCTTTGTACGCCTCCGCGACCGCTATCCCGAGCCAGGGGATCATCGTGTCAAGGTCCCACATGAACACATAGCCGGTCATTTCCCCCTCGTATTCGGCCAGGCAGTATTTCATGTTTTTCACACCGCCTTCGAAATATCTCATAGCCGTACGGCGGTTGCAGTCGGCACGGTTGAAAAAGGCCCTGGTCTCGCCGCCCATACGGTCAAAGAAACCGGCGACAAGCTCTTTATCCGAAGGAGTGAAATCGCGGATGGTCATGCTTTCGATCACAGCGTCCATAATACCCCCGTAAAGTCCGAAATTTTATTTTAAATTGCCCGCCGGAAAAAAACCGGTTTTGCGGCGGGGCAGAGGATGTGAACCGATGAATACGGAACAGGAAATAAGAGAAAGAAAAAAGAGATGGAACGCGCTGCTGTCGGGAGCCGGAGACGCCCGGAACATCGTCATCGTCCACTGCCTTCCCGGCCTTGAGCCCGGAAGATACACGACAGACGGCGATTACGGCAGGGAATCGGACCGCATTGTCCGAAAATACCGGATCATGACGGAAAACGTCGGCCGGATACGCGACGACACGGTTCCCTTTCTGGACATGACGACCGGAACCGAAATTTTCGCCGAGGCGTTCGGCTGCAGGGTGTTCTATCCGGGGGACAACATGCCCTTCGCGCTGAGCATGATCGGCAGCGTGAAGGAGATCGCGGCGCTGAAGACGCCGGACATGTGGAACACAAGGCTGGCCCGGTTGTTTGAAACCGCTTATGCCCTGAGAAAAAGAACGGACGCCGGCGCCGTACTCAAACTGCCCGATATCCAGAGCCCGCTGGACATCGCTGCCCTGATCATGAACAAAGAGGCGTTCTACACGGCGATCGCCGACGACCCCGAAGCGATACGCGAGCTTGCCTATAAAACGCACACGCTGCTGACGCAGTTTCTCGACGAATGGTTCCGGGAATTCGGAAAGGAATTCGTCGCGCATCATCCCGACTATTATATGGAATACGGGATCACGCTGTCGGAGGACGAGATCGGTTCGTTCGGTCCCGGACCGTTCGAAAAACTGGTCCTCGGCGAACTGAACGCCCTGAGCGAACGATACGGGCGCATCGGCGTCCACTGCTGCGCCAACGCCCGGCACCAGTGGGAGAATCTGAAGAAGGTCAAGAATCTGTGCCTGCTGAACCTGTACCAGCCCGATGCGGTCATCACCGAAGCCTACGGCTTTTTCAGGGACACCTGCTGCCAGATGCATTCGTTTTACAACAGGGGAGGCATCGAGACCTGGCGTGACGCTTTCGGGGACACGCGCGTCGTCTTTCAGCTGTACGCGGACAGCCCCGAAGACGCCGCCCATAAAATCGCGCTGCTGAGGGAATGCTGAATTTGCCGCAGACCCGTTAAAAAACAAATGTTTCCGCTCCGGAGCCGTCCGGCGCCGAAACCGAAGCGCGGAGGACGCCCCCGCTTTCCGAGAGGTCCGTGAGGATATAAGGTTCACCGGTGCTGCAGACAGCGGCAAAAAGGGCGTTTTTTCCTTTACGCCGCACGGCGGCAGAGGAGGACATCCTCCCGGTAAGGTCGTCCCTTTCGGGCAGGCTGAAGCGGAGCAGCCCCGTACCGGGTTCCCCCCGGATAAACAGGTTGAATCGCACGCCGCCGGCGTTCAGGCAGAGTTTTATATCCCCGTCCGTTTCACCCGGTTCGGGGTTGCAGATCCAGCGATAGGCCGGATTGTCCCCCGCCCCGAAATAATCGCGGATGAACGCGTCGTTTTTTTCCGCTTTGTATTCCGCATCGTCGTCGTACATGTGCACGATCCAGTCGTATGTGTGCTCTTTTTCGCTTTTCAGCGAAAAAATATCGAGCACAAAGTTTTCGTTCACGCATACGGTCCTTTTCTGCACGATGCCGTCATACAGCAGCCCCCCGTCTTCCATCACCGCGACCGTACTTCCCCCCTCTTTGTAAAGCCGGGCGTCAAGCGTCCGGGGATAAGGGATAGCGCGCGATTCCCTTCCGTCGGCAATGACGGTGCTGTGGGACAGCCTGGACCTGTTGAGCTCCCGCTGAACATCCGATGAAAACGCGTGCCTGCCCGACGCCAGCGATTCGTGGTCGTAAATCAGGACCCTTCCGCGCCCGAAAAGCGTCACCGCAAGCTGGTCGCAGTTGCTGTGGATGCCGTTGTATCCGAAGGATGCCGCAAGGTGAAAACTGTCCGAGCCCCACCAGTCCCCGCCTTCCGCGGACTTCACGGAGACAAACCCGTGTCCGCCGTATATCTTCGAAACGCTGACGATCTTTTCGGAACCGGTGACGGGTTTCCCGGCCAGCAGCGAGGCAATCCCCGTTCTGGGGGAGTTTTCGAGAATCCATCCGAATTCCGGCCGTCCGCAGGCCGCGTAGGCGTATTCGTATATGTCCGACAGGTTCGGCTTCTGCCTGTGCCCGTAACAGTCGCCGATCTGCGGAATGCCGAAGTCGGGAGACGCAAGCTGAAAGATTTCAAGCAGGATATCCGCGACGGAAACGCCGCTTCTGTTTTTATATCCGTACAGGTCCGCCGGATAGCCGCTTCTGCGCGCCGCTTCGGCCGCCCTGATGACCGCCTGCACGGCAAACAGATTGTATCCGATGCTGGACTCTATGCCCAGTCCTCCGTCAATCACGGCGTCCTCGAGATAGACGTACAGCCCCTCGCTGTCCCGCAGCGCGTATTCGGCCAGGTCATACCGGTAAAAATACAGGCCGGACGCCATCAGCGCCGCGCAGGCCCAGACGTTGTGGTTGTTGCAGTGCTGGTTCTTTGTAGCCGGACAGCTTTTCCACTCCTCGTGGTTCTGCAGGATATCCTCGGTGATGCCTTCGGCGAAAGCCGTTATTTTTTCGAATTCGCCTTCGGTCAGATACGGCTTCATCGCGTCCGCCATAAACAGGTACTCGAACAGCCTCAGACTCAGGACCAGGCCGGAGTCGACCATGATGAAATAATGCAGCGGATAATTTTCGGCATAATACAGCAGCGTGCTTTTGACCTCTCCGATGTATTCGGTCCTGCCGAGAAGGACGGCGCTGCAGCACAGGACATAAGCCCTGTGCATATTCTGACCCATCCCGTAATACAGGATGCCGTTGAAATTCCTGTAGTTTTCGACCGTTACGGACTCGGTCAGATTTTTAAACGGGACGTACCAGCTGTAATCCATGGGGATGAATTCCCGGCCGGAAACTTTCTTCCCTTCCTCCTCCAGCGCGCGGGCTGCGGCGGCTGCCCACGGATACTTTGCGGTCTTCTCCCCGATCTCTCTTATATCGTCGGGGCCTATAAACAGCCCGTCATGCGTTTTCCTCATTTTCTGTCCTCCCGCGGCAAATTCCGGCCCGACGGCACGATTCTGTCAAAAGCCGTTGATTTTTCTGTTTCTTTGATTATAATAAGATTATAGTATAAACAAACCGAGAATGCAACCATAAAAATCGGGAGGATAGGAATAGTATGATAGCCATCAGAATTGTACCGGGGCTTTCCTGTTTTGAAGAAGCGATCGACAGGCTCCTTGAGATCAAAGGAGCGAGCGATGAAATCTGGCTTTCCGTTTACGGTTATTTTCCCCTCGAAGAGCATGAAAAGCAGTGCGTCAGGATCACCCCCGTCGTCGAAAAACTGAAAAAAGCCGGCAAAAGGGTGATCATCGAGATCGGGACCACACTCGGTCACGGGGGGATCCAGCCGGATACCCCCATGATCAATACCTTTGAAACGATGCGCGGGGTCAACGGGGTGCAGGAACGGAGCGCGTTCTGTCCCCGCGGACCGAAATTCGTCGGGTATCAGAAGCAGATGATGCGCATATACGCGGCGCTCGAGCCCTACGGCTTTTACCTCGACGACGACCTCCGCATCGAATACCACGGTCCGGTCGGCATGGGCTGCCTGTGCGACCGGTGCGTCGCGCTGTTCAACGAGAAGCACGGGACCTCCCATACGCCCGATGAGATCGGCGAACGCATGATCACCGATCCCGTTCTCAGGCTGCAGTATATCGAACACAACCGGGAGGGGATGGCGTATTATGCGTATGAACTCGCCTCGGCCGCCATGGAAGTCTGCCCGGAGATCCGTATGGGCTGGGAGTATGTGCTGCTCGGGCAGTACAACGGACCCGACTTCGACAACGTCTTTGAAGCGATGAGAAAGGCAACGGGGAAACCGCCGCTTTCGCGCCCCGGCTGTCTTTTCTATCAGGACCACGAACCCCGGAAAATGCTGGACAAGGTCATCAACACAAGCTATCAGAACGCCATCGCGCCCGCTTACGTCAAAGTGCGCCGCCCCGAGATCGAAAACTGTTCGCAGACGGCCATGGGCAAAACGATAGGCGGGACCTGCGTCGAATCGACGCTCAACCTTGCCTACGGCTGCAGCGGACTGAGCTATTCGATGATTTCGTCGGATACCGAGCCGCTTGACGTCCGGGTCAGAATGTGGCATGCCTTTGAGAATCACCGGGATTACTGGCAGAAGCTGATTCTTGACAACGAGGGAACCGGCGTGACCGGCGCGGAACTCGTCTTTTCCAAAAACGCCTTTAAAGCGGTGATCGAAGGGGACAGCAGGAACCTGAACAGGTGGGCTCAGTTCCCGATGAGCGAGGGACGTCCGCTTTCCCAGATCGGGCTGCCCGTATCCTATGAAAAGGATTTCTGCGGCGTAAAGCTCCTGCATCCGCAGGCCGTCGCCTGGCTGCCCGACCACGAGATCAGGGAGCTTCTGGCCTCAAACGTCATCACGGACGGACAGACCGTCGAAAAGCTGACGGCGCGGGGATTCGGACCAAGCCTGCCGCTGACCGTCAGCGCCTGCGGCCGCTATAACGAAATCTACACGGACCATCCTGCCAACCGCGAATACGCGGGCATGCGCGGCATGGTCGACGGATTTACCGCGAACACCGTTTTCCACACTTTACACACCGGCGAAGGCTGCGAGATTCTCGCCCGGTCCGGGAATGACGTCACAGCCGCCGTCGTGCCGACCGCCGAAGGCGGAAAATGGGGCATAATCGGCAGCTCCCTCTGGTGCACCGTCATAAACGGAGCCAAATGCCGCATGATCTGCGCGCTGGCCGACTGCCTCGGCAATATCCCCTGCCGGCTCGTCACAAGCGAACAGGTCATGATCATACCGCGCGTTACCAGAGACAGACAATTCAAAGCCGTGACGATGGTGAATATCGGCATCGGGGAGACAGCCCCGCTTGAAATAGCCGTCAGAAATCCCGTTTCGGAAAATTTCGTGCTCTCCCGGCCTTATTACGGGGATATCCCGCTGCGGGCCGCGAAACAGGGGGACGAGTATTTTCTTGCCCTGCCGGAACTCTGCGCATGGAAAACCGCCACGGTCAGGGCGCTTTAAAAGAGCTTTACGGCCAAAAAGCCGCTGCGGCGCCTTCGGGCACTGCAGCGGTTTTTTCTGCATATGGTTCGGTAATTCCGGAGAAGGCGCTTATTCCTGTACGGCCGTATACACTTCGATCAGCTTTTCGATGCCGGCGGCAACCTGTTTCTCGGAGCTCGCGAATTTGGTCAGAAAGCTCGTGTTCTTGCGGACCGAGGTCTCCATTTTTCCCATGACGTCCCCCCAGTTGTAAAGGACGCCGAGTTCCAGCACCAGGTTGTCCGTAGCGAGCTTGAGCATTTCGATGGATTCCTCGTCGCGCGTCTGCTTGACAAGCAGCGTGATCTCATAGGCTGCCTCGGTGGATGTAAAGCGGGACAGGGCGGTCAGCGCCTCGACAAGCGCGCCCGTGCGTTCGAGGTCTCCCGCGGTTTTCGGGATCACGACCCCCGCAAGGCACCAGAAATTCGCGAATGTCCTGTAATTTTCCTGCGCCTCGTCGAGTTTCGGCATCGGGAGGATCCCGAAATCCATCTCGCAGTCGGTAAACATGGAGAGGTTGACCGCCGTCTGAGGCAGGAAAAGGCCCTGTTCGTTCATAAAGCGTTCGGCAGGTCCGTACAGCGAATCGGAAAGCTTTTCGACGTCCTCCGCCGCGAAAAAGCTGCCGAGTTTCGACACGACCGCTTCCGAGCGTTCGGTGTTGCATGTGATCTTTAACAAACCGTCTTCGTCGAGTTCGACAAAGGTTCCGCCGCAGCCGATATACATGCACCATCCCGCCGACCCGTCGCTGATCTGACCGTAAAAATCGCTCAGCGTCATTTTGCCGTCCCCGTCGATATCCTGCGCCTTTCCCTTAATGAGCTCCGTCATCGCGTCAAGCGTCCATTTGCCGTCGCGCGCGGTCTGATAAGGGTACGCAAGCCCGTAATTGTCAAACAGGTCGAGGCTGAACATCATCACGTATGCCGAACTCATATTGCGGGGAGAAATATCGCCGACCGCGTAAAAATTATGTCCGGCTATTTTCGTGCTCGTATTGATATAGGAATTCCACCACGGTTTCGTAAAATCGAGATTCGGCACACTTCCCATGTCCGAAGCAAACCCCGCCGCCAGCCCCGTGCATACGTTGGCGATATCGCCTATGATAAAATCATACGCGTCGTCGCCGGCGGTGACCGATTTTTTCGCCATGTTCACAATGTCGGCGCCGTCATACGGAGCGAGCGTATAGCCTATGGTGATATTGTATTTCTGCTCCACCGAAAGGTCGCGGTTGTAGAGCGCGTCGTTGACGATATCGCCGTTCTGCTCCTCGACGAAGATGTCGTGAGCGGTC
>CAZVPD010000001.1:30184-72731 GCA_964628455.1 uncultured Lachnospiraceae bacterium | reverse complement strand
CCGAGATTAAGCGTTTGGGCGTTGGTACTGTTATTGACGATATCGCCGGTTAAGGTATTGTCGTGCGCGGTCCTCGACGGAAGGGAGGAGTTGATGTCGTTGGTCGTCAGGATATTGAGCGCGTATCCGCCGTAGTCCGTGCTTTCGAAAAGATCCAGAACATTCGAAGCGCCCAGCTCCGCTTCCGTTTCGGCCGCTTCCGTCCGAACTTCGGTGAGTGCCGTATCGCCGGGTTTGGCGGCTTCTTCCGCGCAGGCCGCAAAAAACACCGCCGTGATCACCGGCGCGAGGAACAAGGCCGTGATATTTTTCAAAGTCATCCGGGTAATCCTCCGTTATCATAATATAAATTATTTTAACATCATTTATCCCCGCATATATGTATTTTATATGAATTTAAGATGAATGATTTTCCGGTTTGTTTCACCCGCAAACCGGGCGCGGTCTTTATAAAACGCGGTTCCGTGTGCTTCTGTCCCGGAACGGCAGCGGACCGGAGATCATGCGCCTTATACGAAGAAAACCGGGATATCGCTTATCACTAAACATAAAAGCTTATTCTTGTATAGCATGTCCATTGAATTCCGTTTTTTTTTCGTTTATACTATGTTTACGGGTTTTAATTTGTAAGTAAAAAAACGGGGGTTCACCATGAAGAGACTGTTTGTCCTGATTCTCGTATCCGCGCTTCTTTCTTCCCTTGGGGCATGCGCCGCGGCGGACAGCGCCGGCGCTGCCGAAAGCGAAACAGCTGCTTCCGAAGCCGAAACCGCTCCGGCAGACCCCTTCGAGGGCGTCGACTTTGCCGGAAAAGCCTACCGCATTCTGACAAGCATCGACAGCATGAACGCGACCAACGCAAACGAGCTGATCGAAGGCAGCGGCGCCCTCAACGGCGAACTCGTCAACGACGCCGTCTGGGGCCGCAACAACTATGTCGAGGAATTCCTCAACGTCGACCTGGTCTTCACGCAGCAGAAATCCGATTACAGCACCTGTACGGGAGATATCCGCAAGATCGTCCTTTCGGGTGAGGACGCGTATGACCTTCTGATCAACGATGTCCGTTCTTTTATCGAACTGACGCTCGAAGGTCTTTTCATCAATATTTACGCCGATGAAAACATGGATTTTTCGAAATCCTACTGGTATTACGACTATATGGACGAGCTCTGCCTGATCGACGGATATATGACGATTCTGGCGGGCGATTATTTTATGGATACCATCGGCAGCGCGCACTGCCTGCTGCTCAACACCAGACTGCTCGGGAATCTGTACGGCGACCCTATGCTTTTTTATGACCTGGCCCTTCAGGACAAATGGACCGTCGAAAACGCGCAGACTTATGTCAACGGCGCATACGCCGACCTCAACGGCAACGACAAAGCGGACCTGGACGATCAGTACGGACTCGGCATCCCGAACACATGGGGTTATTTTTCGCCGATGGTCATCAGCGCGGGTGCCGAAATTTTCAGCCGAAACAGCGAAGGCTATTACGAACTGACGGTAAACAACCCGAGAACGCTGAAGCTGATCGAAAAACTCGGCGCGTTTTCATTCGGCGAGGGCGTCAACTTCAAATACGTGTGCGACAGCGCGGCGAGCAGCAAACTGAACTCCTCTTTTTCCAACGGCCTGGTTCTTCTGGCGAGCGGCCAGCGTCTGTGCAATCTGGCGAATTACCGCGACCTGGATTTCGTCGGGGCGATCACATACCCCAAGCTCGACGAGGAGCAGCCGACCTATATCACAAGCACCCACGACACGACCGAAGTCGGCGTTGTTCCGGCCACCGTCAATGATGTCAATTTCGTCACGACCGTTCTTGAAGTCCTCAACCGCGAAACAACGGACCGGGTCACCTACGTCTATTATGAAGAAGCGCTTAAAATCAAGTATTCGAGCGATGAGGTCATGGCCTCCATGATCGACATGATGCACGACAATATCAAAGGCGCCTTCATTATGGGATATGACACAGCGTTCAAATACAATCCCGTCGCGTTTCTGATGACCGACCTGATCATGAAAAATTCGACCGATTTCGCTTCCGTATACGCGAAATACGAAGAATCGATGCTCAATGACCTTGACAGAATGGTGGGGCTGACGGAGGAACTTCTGAACAGCTGAACCTCTTTCCGGAAACCCCGAAACAGCCAAAGCGCCCGCCTGAACGGTTTTTCCGTTTCCGCGGGCGCTTTTCTGTTTTTCTGCTCTTCTTTCCGACAGGACCGTCAGCCGGCGATCTGTTCGCTGACCGCCGCCAGGAAATCCTCGATGGCTTTGGCTGCCTGAGGTTCGATCGATGCCGTGACGGAACCGACGTCCGTTGACCTCGGCAGGAATATTTTCGACGTGTAGTTGTTTTTCATGATCGACGACCATACGCCGGTTCCGAGGTCGTTGACCGACGTATCGAAAATCAATCCGATCATTTCGGCCGATTCCTCGTCGCGCGACACTTTGGATTTGAGGATCACTTCGATGTAGGCGGGAATGACCTCCCGGTTCGAATAATAGGCAAGCGCGTTGAGCAGGATCCCCGTGTTTTCGAATTTGTCGGAACCGAGTGTTTTGGGTATGACGGCCAGCGCCCCTCCCTCGATCAGGGAATAATAACGGTCCTGTTCCTCCGTATACTTCGGCGCGGGCAGGATGCCGATGTCGCTCTCCATGTCGCGGAGCGCCGAAACTTCGTTTATATAAGCGGCGGTGAAAAGCGTATGCGAATTTCGGAAAAGCGAAGGGTCGTTGTTTCCGATGTCTTTCACGCCGTTGTAAAAGATCTGGTTGTCCGCATTGAGTTCGACGATCTTCTGTATGACGGACAAGGCGTAATCGCTGCCCGGGATCGTAAAATACAGATCCCCTTCCTCGTTTTTGTCGACATACCGGACTTTGGCGCCCGCGAGGAGCGCGCTGTAGTGGCGCGTCACGCTTCCGCTTATGCCGAACGTGTCGGCGCCCGTATAGCTGCCGTCGCCGTCGGTATCCGCTACCGCCATGGCCGCGACCTCATACAGCTTCTCGAGCGTCCACCTGCCGTCCTTCACCAGGGAATACAGGTCTTCGCCGAGATTCAGGCCGGCCAGCATGTCTTTATTAAAGGCATAGCAGTGACGGGTCGAATAATTGTACAGGCTGAAATCCCCGCTGACCGCGACCTGACGGCCGCCGAAACGATACAGTTTTGCGGCGTCGGCGTCCCAGTGTCTTTCGTCAAGGCTGATATTTTCAAACTCATCCCAGAATCCGAGGTATCCTTTGGTCAGAACCGCGGCGATGGAAGCGTCAAACAGCATGACCATGCCGTAAAGATCGTCGCCCGCCAGGACCGCGCGCCCGAAAACCTCCTGCGTATCCTTAACAAGTTCGAATCCGACCTCCGCATTGAAATTCTGCTCTGTTTTGGCGGTGCGGTTATAAAGGGCGTCGTTGAGCACCTCCCCGTTGAGTTCCTCGGCATCCATGACCGTGTTTGCCCATGTAAACCAGGAAGCGTCATAATTCAGGACAGTGACCGCGAATCCGCCCAGGTCTTCTGTTTCAAGCGCCTTTTCGGTTTCCGCGGCGGCTGTTGTTTCTCCGGCGGCCGTGACGATTTCGTTTTCCGCGGCAGTCCCGCCGTCTTCCGCACATCCGGCGGCAAGACCCGACAGCACGGCAAGAAGCAGTATTAAGCCTATCGATTTCCGCATAATATTCCCCCGTTGTTTTTTGATTCTGTTTTATTAATTTATTCTTTAAAATCCACGCGTATCCCGTCTTTATAGCGAATGCCGTATCCGCCGGTGATCTCGCCGGCCTGCACGCCGATACGGTAATCAAAGCCGTTGTAACGCAGTTTTATTCCGTTTCCGGACGCGGATGCAGCCGTTATATACTTTCCCGCAGCGCAGGTGTCAAAACGCGGCGACAGGATCAGAGGAGCTTCACCTTTCTTATAAACGGTGAGGAACGCGTCGCTCAGCGTGAATGTGACGTCGCCGCAGACCGTGCCCGTGAAAGTGACGGAAGCGGCGCCGTTTTCTTCGGCATAAAGCAAATCGGTATATTCCATGCCGGCTGCATATTCCATGCCGGAGGAGAGATCGTTTTCGCCGCTGACCGGATACAGCCCGGCCCTGACGCCGTGTCCGCTGAAGCGGTTGCCGTCGATGACGGGCAGGTTGTCGTAAGTGAGGTCGTTGGTCGTGCAGACGCCACCGCCGATATAGCGCTCCCTGTACGCGTCGCGGAACACGTGGATATCACGGATCCAGAACCGTCCGTTTTCCGCATAGAAATTGATCCTGTAATATTTGGAACTGTACCAGACCGAACGCCTTCCGGTATCGAAAATATCTCGCAGAGCCGCGACGACGGACGCCGGCGTTTCGCCGTAGGTTTTCTTATACCACCGTCCGGTTTCGCCCAGCGTTTCCACCTCGATCCTGCCTTCCGCAGCCAGAGATGCGAACAGCTTATACTGGTACTGAAGCCCGTCCTTCATCCGCTCCCAGCCGAAGCTGTTCTCCTGACCCGCCTGGGCGTAGCCGAAAGACAGGCATCTGCCGCTGAAATTCTCCGCCATATACCAGTCGACCCACGCGGGCACGCCCCCTCCCCCGGTGCCGCCGTTGTAAACGGGTTCGAGCGAGGCGACGCCCTGAACGCCGGCGCCCGCACTCACGTCCAGTCCCAGGTCATACTGCGATATAGGGTCGGACCCGAGCATGCGGAAAATCGGCACGCCGATCTGATTCTCAGCCGAAACCGCGGGAGCAAAAACATTGTTTTTGTTCGGATAATAGCCCTGGCCGTAATAACCGCCCCACATGTTGTATCCGTCCGTCCCCCACTGGTCCTTGCAGTTGCAGGCGGCGTCAAGGCCGTATCTTTCCGCGGCGTAGCGAAGGGTGTGCGCGTCAAACGCCCACGAACCGAAGGAGCGCGGCCAAAAGCCGAATTTCGCTTGAAATTCCCCGAAAAAAAGATCGATGAAGGCTTCCCGTTCTTTTTCCGTATATCCGACCGAAAATCCGCAGTGCGAGTGCCAGTCCCAGGGATAGCGTCCTTTCCATACGGCTCCGGCTTTTTCCGCAAGGGGCTGTACGATTTCCAGCCATACGCCGATTTCAAACATATCCGCGTCCAGCCCGCGCAGCAGACCGATATATGTATCGTCCGTGAGCGCGTCATACTGCAGCAGAAAAGTCGTCTTCAGTCCGTATTGTTCTGCAAGCCTGATCTGTTCCCTGACCGGCGCAGCAAGGTCCATTTCAAGCCGGGGTTCAACGGCGCGGATAAAATTGATGATGTTCACGATCTGTCTTTTCATTTTTGTTCTGTTCTTTCTTTTGATTTTAATCTTTTATTCGCTCTTCAAACGGCATCATGGGTAAATGAGGATAGCCCGCATGCTTCTGATACCAGTAATGGGTTGCCGCATAATCCACAATACCTCCGCCTTCGGAGGTGATTCTGTTCAGGCGCTCATGAAACTCATCGTTTCCCTTAAATTCATTCTTCCAGCTGATATCGATGGACAGACTTTTGCGGAACCGAATCCTGTTCGCTTCAAGGAAACGGTAAACCGACAGTTTGCATTTGTCTCCGGACAGGTCGATCCGGTTCATGCCGCAAAGATGGCCGCAGTACTCCCGATTGAATCCCCAGCTGAATCCGAAGGAGTCTTCGGTCCCGAGATAGTCGATCACCGGTTTTTCGCTGCCGTCGATACGGTGTTCGTTGTTTCCCTCCATGACGAAATTAAACGCGCCGAAAACCGGATCCCTCGCTATGATGCTGTATGCCCTGCCGATCAGATGGCCTTCGCCTTCAATACGCAGCATATTCCGGCAGGTGCCGTTGTTGAGCTGAAAAGAACTGCGGTTCCAGGCCGCATGAAAATAGCCGTATGATTCGTCCCATTCGGGAAGCGTTTCATATTCGGCGAAACTGTAGCTCATCAGGTCATATCCGGTCTCGTTGATCAGGATCATTTTCGCAGACTTTTCAAACGGCATGGGGATATAGCAGTTGTATGATTCGGGAGCCTTCTCGACAAAATGACTGCTGAAATGAACCGCTTCGCCCCCGAGTCCGTCGGCAAAAAAGTCTCCGAGTGGAACCCTGACAGCCGGGACCGTCATGCCGTTGTAATAAATTTCGAGGATCAGCCCCCTGGCCGCGACAGCTTTCCGGTTCGGGATCCGCATCAGATAAAAATGCTGCGTGATATGAAAACAGGTTATAACCGCGGGGCCTTTGATGTCGGCTATAACAACGGATTTCCCCGCGTCCAGCGGTTCAAGCTCCGGATACGCGTCATAACACCAGCCTCCGTTGGCGATCAATGAGTTCCTGCATGAATCGATTCTGGCAATATCAAACACGATGACACCCTCCTGTCTTTGAATCAGACCAAAAGTCCGCAATATGAAAGGAAGCAGCATAAAACTGTCCGATTTTCTTGACTGCCGGATAAATATGTGCTAAACTGTAACCGGAATAGGGAACCGGACTGCGAACCGTTGTTTCGGTACAGGCTGTTCGGAAGACGGTTTTACTCTCTGATGATTTCCCCTGCGCGGATGAATTTTTCAACGGAAGTTCCGGGCGGACAGCTGTCGCTGTTTGCGAGAATAAAGCGGTACGGCTTCATCTTCAGAATCAGACGGCGGACATAGGCTTCGTAATCCTCCGGCGTGCTGCCGAGTATGACCGTCGGTTCGATCCCTCCGATGAAGGTTATGTTTCCGGGCAGCATTCCGGCCGCCTCCCAAAGCTCGATGTCTCCCGTCGGCGGCGGTGAAATCGATTCGATCACATCCGCCCCCGTCTCCCCCATCTGCTTGATCACCCCGCGCAGACTTCCGCAGGCGTGATGGACCAGAAATTTTCCGCTCTGATGCATCAGGCGCGCCCAGTCTTTGATTTCCGGCGCGATGTATTTTTCAAACATGGCGGGGCTGTAATTCGCAGTCGAAGTGTCTTCAAAGAAAAGCATTCCCTCCGCGCCGCAGCCGAGGGATATCTCCGTGCTCTCAAGCGATTTGCGGCGCATGATCTCCAGCGTCTCCTCAACCGTTTCCGGATCATCATACAGCGCGTAGGCCATCTCCTCCGTGCCGACCCAGTGTTCAATCAGCGCCTGAAAGCACGTTTTGCCCGTTATGTTAAACAGGGGCAGTATCAGGGCTTCCTCCCCCAAAGCCCTGATCAGGTCATTCACAGCCGGAAGGTCGGGGGTGATCTCGGCGTTTTTAAACATAAACTGCAGAACTCTAAAATCATCCCGTGTTTTGACAGGATGCTCCGTCAGAAACCATGTGCCGCTGTTTGCCGCATAGGTATGTGTCTGATGCAGCTCGCCGGCCGGCGTCGTGATGGTTTTATGCATGGTTCTGCCTTCGGCCGATGTTTTTTCGTCCGTATCATTGAATTTTACACGGAACGGGGGCGCCGTTCCGCGGAGAAGCGGGTCCGCGCCGACGCTTTTCAGAAAAGCCACGTCTCCCTTTTCATGGAGCTGAGGCATGGATTCCCACCAATAGGCAAGAAAGGGCGAGAACGCAAGCCGGTCGGTCTCTTCTCCGCGGATTGCCGCAAGCAGCCGCTGCTTTGATGTCATCATACGAAGCTCCTTATCGGGAATACGGAATATGAAATAAATTATACATAGATTGCGGAATATTGTCAATAAAATAAAAATACCGCCTGTTCTTTGTCTTTCAGGGATCATCTTAAAAATAAAATATATTCGGGAGGTCACTATGAACAGTCACGAAAAAGTTCAGTTATTCGACGGAAGCGGTTTTGACGGCTGGAAAGGACGCCACAAAAAAGAAACCGCGTGGGATACCGACGGCGACGCCATGACGGTAGGCCGCGGAGATATCATCTCGGAGGAGGAATATTCCGACGCCTTTATCCATGTCGAGTTCAAAATACCCGATATGCCCCATGATTCGGGTCAGGGAAAGGGCAACAGCGGCGTGTATATCCACGGCTGCTATGAGATCCAGGTCCTGGACTCCTATGCGCGCGAGACGCCCGACAAAGGCGACTGCGGAGCAATCTACAATATGTATGCCCCGGCCATGAATGCGTGCAAACCCGCGGAACAGTGGCAGACCTACGATATCATGATCAGGGCGCCGAGATTTGACGACAAAGGCGAAATTACGGAATATGCGCGGCTTACGCTCCTGCAGAACGGACTGCCCGTTCACAACAATGTCATACTTAAAAAGACGACGCCGGGCGGCATAACCGATAAGATCGTACAGCGGGGCCCCCTTCTGCTTCAGGACCACGGCAACAGGGTAAGCTTCAGAAACATCTGGCTGATCCGCCTGTGATCATGCCGCTCATCGACGGTCCCCGGCAGGATGCGGATCCGCGTCCTGCCGGGGAGTCGTTTTTATCTGATCTCTGTCCTGTCTGCGGAAGCCCTGATGTCGAATTTTCCGCCGCTGCCGAAAATATTCGCGAATGAGGTTATTTTTGTGATATTCTCTCCGGCCGCAATATCGGACCTGATGCTGCGCTGCTTCACATGAATGCCCGCAAGCGTCACTTCACCCGCGTTCATCAGGAGAAAGCGGTTGCCCGCCGCCAGAACCGTTCCCTGGAAAAGACCGAGGCTCCCTCTTCCGTTCATGATGACCGAATCCTTCGGCGTTCCCCACATATTGGTGTTGATGCAGTTTATTGTTCCGGAAAAGCTTTCATCCGTAAAGATATAATTCATATCGGAGCCGTTGAGGTTCACGAGCTGCGTGTTTACAAGTTCCGCCGTGCAGCCGCCTTCGGCATACAGCGAGAAGTTGCCGCTGTCAACGCCGTGTGCGACCATATGCGCTTCTTTTGCGCCTCCGAGCAGAGACAGCCCGCGGAAAGCGCCGTAGACAAAGTTGTGATACAGGATCTGTCCTTTGGAATCGCCGATGACAAACGGTTCGGAATGAGCCATGATATAACGATAGCTCTCCTCCCAGACGACGCCCTCTCCGCTCCAGCAGTTCGGCGTGTAGTGGACGTCGCGTATGACCCCGTTTTCGCTGCCCGATCCGACAACGATCCCGCGGCAGGTGGGCGCTCCCCATATATATTCGACGTAATGGCTGTCACATCGGTATGACGCGAAGTCAACGCCGTTGTATGAAGAGGAAAGCATAAGATTGCACAGATAAATGCCGCTGCCCTTACCCCTTATCGTAAACGAATACGGATGGATATCCGAGGTTTTCTGATTGTAGTAAAAGATATCGACTCCGCGCATGCCCGCGCCTTCGTAAAGAGTGAAGAGCGCTTCGCCGCCGGGATCGTCGCGCCCGAAGTCCGTTAAAATCCGCGCTGTCCTCGCTCCGTTGAAATGAGGGGCATCCAGCGGACCCCTGATCTCCGTTCCGGCATGAACGGTGACCGGCCCGCTGACATAATAAGACCCCGCGGGGATGTAGACAAGTCCTCCGGTTTCTTTGAGCGAATCGACCGCAACCTGCAGGACAGCCGTTATATCGTCGCCGGATCCCGCATTGTAGGGCGGAGCCGAAAGATCGGCAAAAGCTGCCGAATACGGCTTGGTTTCTTTGTATGCGATATATTTCCCGTCAAGATCCGGCTGAACGGTTTTTTCGTGCAACACTTTATAACTGCCCTTATCGGGCATATCCAGTACGACATTGACCAGCGAATAGGAGCCGGTCCTCATGAAGATCGTGTCCGCCGACCTGATGACGGAATCAAACATCGTTATGAAACCCGTACCGCCGTTGTAAACCGCGTATCTGCCCTCGGATGCGACAGACGAGGAGTTGAATGTGAGATCGGAATCGAAATCCGGCGAACAATAAACCGCAGCCGACCCTTCTCCGCCGTCGGTTGTGATCGCGCAGCCGGTGATCATCATGCCGATGTCACTGACCGAATCGGCGTATAAGCCGTAAAAACAGCCGCTGAGATTCAGTCCGTAAATATGGCCGTTCGGAGCGCCGTCCGCCGACGAAGCGAGTTTTAAGCCGATATAGCAGCCCGTTATGCCGATGTCCGCGAAATAGGTCCAGTCTACCCGCTGCACGGTCATGCCGACCGTATTTGCGAGCATATACTTTTTCAGCGTCTCCGCGTCGGGAATATTCTCAAATCCGCTGTTCAGCCAGTATTCGGGTGAAAAGCGGATATTCTCTATCCGCGCGATATCCCAGCACGCATTCATGATATAACCGCTGTTCAAAGGCGTTCCATACAGGTGCCTGACCGTCTGCAGCGAATCGTTTCCCTCACCGAAATCGATCCCGTTATAGGAATTGACCAGTACGACATTCTCGATGTCCACCCCTTCAACACCCGTCTGCTCAATGGTGTAGGGATAAGGGATCGGCTTTCCTCCGACAAAACACTGCTCGGGGTAATAGATCGCAAAGTTTCTGAACGAGCTTCCCTGCCCGAGTCTGATAAAGCTTTCCGCGTCTTCGTTGTTCTTTCCGTAATAAGCGCATAATACGCTGCCTTTTACCGAACCGCCCGGTTCAAGCTCACCTACCAGGCTCACGCCTGTCGGGATGTCGAGAAACGAAGTGATCGCGTACCGCCCCTCGGGAACGAATACGGTTCCGCCTCCGAGCGAAACCGCGTAAGCGACCGCGTCTTTAAAAGCGGCGGTGTCGTCGGTTTTGCCGTCGCCCGCGGCGCCGAAGTATCTGACGTCGGTGTCCGCGACCGTGTAAGTCCGCGAATCATAGGCCGAAGAAACGAGTGCGGGGCCGTTTTTCTTTATTTCTTCCCCCGCCGGACGGATGCCGAAACTGCTCAGCCGCAGCATTTCCATTGTTTTCAGCGAAAATTTTAGATCCCCTCCGCCGATACTCCCCCTCAGGACACAGTCATCGAGCCTTATCTCGGCCTTGTGCCATGCATCATGCAGCCGAAGTTCCTTTGTCGCTTCGGCTTCCGTGCCGTCCGCTTTCATGTAGGATACCGAGACCGTTACATCCGCGCCTATGTAATAATAGATGACGGCCAGGATATCCTGCCCGGAATACTGCGCCCGCACATCCTCGTCCGCCGTAAAAACAAGGATGCTTTTATCCGCTTTACGGTCTTTTTCAAGGATCCAGGAATCATATCCTTTGATACTGATCGTCGGATATCGGATATCCCCCGGAACCGATACTTTGATTCCGCCGGAAACCGGGGTTTCGCCGAAAAGGACATGGGGCAGGGAGGTGTCGGGCACCTCTTTAAAGAGCACCGCATACGGATCGGGTCCGGATATACCGGTGTCCTTCGTTACGGATACCGGCAGTTCAGTCCCCGTCCCGACCGGAAAACAGAAAACCAGCAGGATCAAAGCCGCCGCAAACGAACCAACCGACAGAAAGAGAGCTGTTTTTCTGATTTTCAGATCGGGTTTCTTTTTTTTCATGCCGTAAAGTAAAATCAACACGCCCGCCGTAAAAAAGAAAACGGCAGGCAGAAGAGAAAACAGACCTTTATCCTTCGCGGTTTCGGATTCGGAAGAAGCAAATCCTTCTTCATCCTCCCTCAGATAATCGGGCACCGGTGAAGCGGTGTCGGGGGCCTCTTCGGTTATGATGCCGGCGCCGCTGCCTTCGCGGTCCGTCAGCATAATATTGTCCAGGCGGACCATCGCCGCCGACTCTTCAAAGCCATAGATCCCAAGCATAAAAACGCGCATGAAATTGATGTCCGAAAGATCGATTTCGGTATCGGAATAATTTCCGTTTTTAAACGGGAGTTCGATATGGTTCCAGCCGTCTTTGAAATCGGCGTATTTCAAAGCGTCGCCCCATTCGATTTCATTGCTGTCCCAGGTTCCCGAGGAGGAAATTTCGACCGCAAAATAAGAATTCCGTTCCGCAAGAAGACGGTCCGAAAAAAATATATCAAATTCGAGCGCATTCATTCCGGAAGCGTTTATGCCGCCGTGCCCGAAAACTTTATAGACGACAAAGGAGTCCGTCCCTCCGCCCGCGGCAAAGGCAATGCTCCCCCTGCCCTCGGTAAATTCATTTGTGTCCGGCACCGGTCCGTTCATCCAGCCCCCGGCCGAATCGCAGTTATCCATGATTACGGACTTATCGGCCGCAAAACCGGATACGGATATTAACGCAAGAATAAGAAAAGTATAAAAAACAAACAGAATAATTTTTTTCATCGGTTGTCTCCGCAGTCCGCCGGACCTTCCGGTCGAATTTTCCGGCAGGATGCCGTTTAATAAAAACAATACGGTATCCGCACAGACCGGACTGCCATAGGTTTACCGGGCTTATTTCAGCCCGGTAAATTTGTTTAATTATCTGTCTTCCGGTATGACGCTATGATTTTGGCGGCCGTATTGACCGCGGCTTTTTTGAGTTTCGTGTGTTTTTCTTCCCTATATCATTTTCACTGCTGCGCTTTGAATTTGACATAAACCAGTTTTACATTGGCGCCGCTTTCCGTATTTTTCGGCGCTTTGATCTCCATGGAATCAAAGGATTTTAAAAAGTCCGTCAGCTTGCGGTATTTACCGTAATTGCGCACATCGAAATCGGGGAATCGCTTCCCAAGACGGTTGCCCAGTTCGCTCGCCAGCATATACCCGTCCTCATCGGAACTCTCCTGCACGATCTTTTCGATTTCGTTCTTTATCGTCAGTATATCGGTCTGCGAATTCAGGACCCTGATTTCTTCCTTCACCTCTTTAGGCGCGGCAGGTTCGGCCTTCGCTTCGGAATTCTTTTTGCACGGAACCGGATTTTCGGTCTTCTGAACAGCGCACTGCGTGTTTTCATAAATCGCATCCAGAAATTTAAACTGGTCGCAGGCTTTAATAAAGGGTATGGGCGTCTTTTTCTCACCCATTCCTATCACCGTCATCCCCGACTCCCTGAGGCGCGAAGCGAGCCTCGTAAAATCGCTGTCCGAAGAAGCGAGGCAAAAGCCGCCCACATGACCGGAATAAAGAATATCCATCGCATCGATGATCATTGCAGAATCGGTCGAATTTTTACCTGTCGTATAGTCATACTGCTGGACCGGAACGATCGAATTGTCCAGAAGAACATCCTTCCATGAGGCAAGAGCGGGAGACGTCCAGTTTCCGTAAATGCGCTTATACGTCGCTATTCCGTTGTTGACGATCTCGTTTAAAATTATTTTAATATATTTGGGCGCGATATTGTCGGCATCGATCAGAACCGCATATTTTAATTCACCGGGCATTTTTTTCCTCACTTGATCCGTATAGTCTTGTACGGAGTTTTTCCGTGTATTCTTATTATGCGGTATTTTATCTTTTATGTCAACAGCAGTCAGCTATAAATGCCTCATTTGCCAAGCATGGATGCGACGGCTTTGACCAGCGCTTCCCGTTTATATTCGCTGTTCCAGCGGTTGACGCCTATATAATCGTAGATCTGCGCGCCCATCGGCAGGACCGCGCGCTGCATCTGCTCGAGACAGGTCAGAATTCCCCCTCCGGAACCGCCGGCGCTCGCAACAAGCAGGCATCTTTTTCCCTTCATCACATTTTCATCGCGCCGCACCGCTTCACAGCGTCTCAGGCGGTCGATAAAGTGCTTCATCTTCTCGCTGACTTCTCCCC
Source organism: uncultured Lachnospiraceae bacterium (assembly GCA_964628455.1). Taxonomy (GTDB): domain Bacteria; phylum Bacillota; class Clostridia; order Oscillospirales; family CAG-272; genus JAQVWU01. The sequence goes on along the minus strand of CAZVPD010000001.1, from coordinate 59,125 downwards.
AGTATACGGGCGTGATAAAAACGAAGCAGTCGTATTCGGCGAGGGAATTCTTCAGGGCGTTGAAATCATCACGTATGACGCATGTATGGCTGTCAAGGCATGTGCCCCATCCGTCATTGCAGTTGAGGCATCCTTCTATTTTGATTTTAGACAGCGAAACCACGGAGGCGTCTTCCCCTCCCGCTTCTTTGGCTGCCGCGACAAGCGATGCGCAGAGTCCTTCGTTTTTCGGCGTTCCCGAAATGATAAGCATGTTCATAGATTACCTCTTACTTTGAATGATGTTTATTTTTATTCCTGATTGTATACTTCGATAAATTTGTCTACGGCCTTCTGAATGGTTTTTTCGTTTTTCGCGTAAAATGACGCGAAGTCCTTATTTTTTGCGTCCAGCATTGTTTTTGAGATAAATCCCGATCCCCCGAAATTAAAAATATAGCCCATATCGAAATACGTGGTATCGCGTATAATTTTAAGCATATCGGCAGATACTTCATCGCGCGAATATTTCTGCTCCAGTGTAAATTCATAAAACGCCGGCGTAATATTTTTATAGGATTCGCGGGCAAGCGCTTCGGTGATCAGACCGACATAGTCCGGGTCGGCGGTGATCGGTATAATCGTCAGCGGAACCGCTCCGTCTATAATGGAAATATAATTTTCCTGCGACTGATCGAATTTCGGATACGGAAGGATGCCGAAATCGCTTTCCATATCTCTGAGAACCCTGATGTTTTTAAGATTCGTACCTAAAATCAAAACCCTGTCGTCTTTAAACGCCACATGACTTTCTTCCACGGTATAATCGTCGTTGCCGGTGTATTTTGTCACGGGACTGTTATCTTCAATATACCAGCGATATCCGGTTTCTATAACAGAAGCGTTTCGGGGGGAATTCAAAACCAAAACCGGGAAATCGTTTTCGTCTTTTTCCACGATTTTACCGCCGAAATTAAAGAAATACATCACATCGGCAAAAAGTCCCATAGTCATAAATCCGAAGCGGTCTTCTTCTTTTTTCAAGGTTCCGTCACCGTTTATATCTTCATTGCCGCTTTTGATAATATTCTCGAAATTATCATATGTCCATGTCCCGTTCTGAACCGCCTCATAAGGAAATTCGAGATTTATATCTGTAAAAAGCTTTTTATTAAAAAGGAAAATCTGCACGTGGCCTATATAGTGATAACCTATATCACCGGCAATAAAATATACCTTTTTGCCGATGGATAAATTTTCGACGGCGCTTTTATTCCACCAGGGCTTGTCCAGATTGTCGCTTACTACAGGAACGGATTTCCAGTCGGTAAATAGTTTTTCAAGGACGATGCTCGCGGCCGAAACCGCGTGAAAGGCCAGCAGGTCGTATGCAGGATCCTGCGCCAGTATGGTTTTTCTGACCGTATCGGTATATTGGCCGTACGGTTCATCGAGAAACCGCATAACGATATTATAATCCGACGATATTTTCGAATTGCGGTTAAAAACGGCGTCATTGAGAACATCGCCCGTAAGTTCGTCCGAACGGTGTTCTTCTTTCATATAATCAAATAAAAACATGGTAAATGTTCTGCCTTCAAAATCAGCGGCAGGCAGAACTTCCTCTTCATCCGCCGCCTCGGTAGAAGCTGCGGTCATCTCTTCGGCGGGGCTGCTGCCGGTATCACCCGCCGCGCATGCCTGCAATACCGCACTCAGAGACAGGATCAAAAGCAAAGCGAATGCAAAACAGCGAATTTTATTCATCATACACCTTTCTTTCATCTTAAGCAAGTCATGCGGTATTCCGCTTTTTTTTCGGGATCATTTATACCGGCCGGCGGTATGCGCCGTGATATACGCGGCAACCACGTTTTCGGCGGGGGAATTATCCTGAAGCGAATGGGTGGGCGCAAAGCAGTATCCGCTGCCGGGCATCATGATTTCGAGTGTGTTCCTGCAGTATTCCGCGGTTTCCTCCGCCGTACCGAATGCGATCGGACCCGCGGTCGATATGCACCCGTGAAAGAACAGCCGTCCACCGAAGGTTTTTTTCAGGTATTCCGGCGACATGTACGCAGCTTCCGGCTGAAGTGTGTCCACCCCTTTTAATCCCGCTTTAATATAATCTTCGTAAGCCCAGCTCGAAGAACCGCAGGTGTGCATCATAACCGGCTTGCCGTAAGACACGGCAACATCGATAAAACGTTTATGCGCGGGGAGGATATGCTTTAAGAAAATAGCCCTGCCGATCAGCGGGGTAAACTGTGCGCCGAGGTCTTCACCCATCCAGACGAAATCCACCAGCTTTCCGATCTTATCCATCGTGCGCTCGTAAACCTTAAACTGATAGCCGATAAACTTATCGATCAGCAGCAAACCTGCGGGATCATCGGTGATCAGGTCGACAAACACCTGTTCCATTCCCCTCAGAAAGCCCATGGTATTGATAATACAGCCGAGTCCCGCCCCTCCGACATGAACGGCAAAGTCTTTGTTGTGCTTCACCTGGTCTGCCAGAACACTGTAATCAAAATCATCGGGGTCGGGAAAAAGCCATGCGGCAGCCGTCTCCTCGTCGGCGTCGATCAGGGGGAAGTCGCAGTAATCCCAGTATCCCCCCGAACCGTGCCGGATATATTTCAATACCCATCCGTGCATTCCGTCGACGATTCTGTCCGCCCTGTCGCTTGTGTGCAGCACTTTGCCGGTATACGGCGCTCCCACCCCGCGAAAGTCCACCCCCAAAGCGTTGTAAAGTCCGATATGGTCATCACGGGCGATTCCCAGATACTCCCTTAAACGCGCGTCGACACCCGGATTCGAATGATAATTGATCGGCACCCGGTCCGGATCTTCATGGCTGAACGTTTTCAGCACGCGCTGCTTTGATGTCATCGTTTCATAACTTCTGTCAATAATCATATCAAATACTCCCGGTTCTCTTTCTGATATTTCAATGATAATACAAATCACACGAAAACGCAATAGACCCGTCAAATAATACCGTATCTGCCGGCTTTAATCAGAAAACACCATAGCGGCGCGCATTTTTATGCGTTTCCATTATGGTGTTCCGAAATCATGTCGTATGAATTTGCCTGCCCGCTTTATTTTTTACGGGTAATGAATACCGCGCAGCCGAGAAGCAGCATAACAGCCGCGGCGGAAAAAGCATCGGCGGTTGCGGGAGCCGAAATGACCGCCGCTTCTGCGGCAGGAGCTTCTTCGGCAGCCGGAGCTTCGGTTTCGGCTTCCGTAACTACGGGAACCGCAGCCAGTATGACCGCGCCGTGTTCAAGAGAATCCCTCCAGCCGTAACAGGGTGTCGATGCCCAGTTGACAAGACCGTCCCTGCCTCCGCCGGAGTTGTCATTGATCTGAACTTCCATGGAGACGACGTAACCCGCCGTAGGTTTGAGATCCTGCCATGGAATAGCATACTCGGTCGTATAAGTCGTACCGCTGACGACCATAACGCCAAGGAAACTGTCGAGGACCGCATTGAAGAGGTTGCCGAAGCCGCCTTTGGTTCCGTCCGCCAGAACACGCAGGCATCCGGCATAAGGGACATCCCCCGGGATATTGGAGGATCCGGTAAAATCGCCGTTCATCGTAAGTCCGAGTTCGACGCAGTCGTCGGTGTTCTCGTTGCCGCCGGTCGTGGTGACAACCGCAACGCCTTTCTTATCGACTTCGATAAGGACATACAGGTAATTTTCATCCCACATCGTACGAACCAGCCCCGTCGTTTTCGTTTCGGAAGGAATGACTTCCTTATCCACAAGCACAACAGGCTGCTGTTCGGCCGCAAGCCACGCATCTTCTATTTTGCCGTCAATAACAACCGTGCCGTAGGCTGCATTGATTTTCGCGTCCGATGCCGCAAAGGATGAGACGGACATGGTGATCAGGAGCACGCCGGTCAGAATACAGACAAGTATTTTTTTCATTAATAATCCTCTTTTCTTTATTTGATATTATGTTAATAATATCGGATTTTTATGAACCGATTATGTATATTTATAATATATTATATTAATTTTGTTGTTGATTATCAACAAAATCATAAAAACAAATTTTACACAGACAATTTCGCCTGTGAAAGATTCTCAACGGATTCCCGGCTGCTCTTGTTTTTTTCATCCTTTCGTGCTATCTTATAGAAAAGCAATCCCGATTTTGATCACCCGGTGATAAAAAGGAGTGTATACAATGAAGAAATTTACCTTCGGCGTGCCCGAAAAACTTGTCCCTTCGGCGTTTTGTCCCACTTTCAGCTATGTCGAAACACCTGTGATGTATGACGTTTCGAGGATCCGTTTCCGGCGTTCGGCTTCAGGATGCTCTCTTATTCTTCCGCTGACGGCGGATGAAGCCATCTACGGGCTGGGTCTTCAACTCAAGGGTTTTAATCACCGCGGACGCAAACTGACCCTGCGGGTGAACGCGGATCCGGTCGCTTATACGGGCGACAGCCATGCCCCGGTCCCGTTTTTTGTATCGACGGCAGGATACGGCATTTATGCGGACACAGCCCGTTATGCTCAGTTCCACTGCGGTTTCCGCATGCGAGACGGCGCTCCGGCTGCCGATAATTCCGGTGAGGGTCCGGCGACGGATACGGAAACTCTGTATGCCGTGCGTTCCGCTCCGGCCGAATCGGTCATGGTCATCGACATACCGGGCGCCGAAGGCATCGATCTCTATATTATCGAAGGGAAAAATATTACCGATATCACGGCACAGTACAATATGCTGGCGGGCGGAGGCTGCGTTCTGTCACAGGGAGGAGTGCCGGACTGGGGGCTGGGTGTTTTTTATCGGTGTTACTCAAAATATACGGGCGGACAGGTGCTCGAACTCGCACGGTATTTCCGTGACCGCAGCCTGCCGTGCGATATTTTCGGTCTTGAACCCGGATGGCAGTCACACGCTTATTCCTGTTCTTATGTGTGGGACAGGGAGCGTTATCCCGACCCCGGGCAGATCATAAGCGGGCTGCGCGAACAGGGTCTTCACGTAAGCTTATGGGAACACGCTTTTACCCATCCCTCTTCGCCGATCTATCCCGAAATGGCAGAGCGCGCCGGTGATTTTGAGGTCTGGGGGGGCGTCGTGCCCGATTTCGGACTGCCGGAAACACGCAGGATTTTTGCGGATTTTCACAGACAGTCCGTCCTTTTTCCCGGTGTAGACGGCTTCAAGCTGGATGAATGCGACAACAGCGATTTTACAGGTTCCTGGTCCTTCCCGAACTGCGCGTCCTTTCCGTCGGGACTCGACGGAGAACGGTATCATTCGCTTTTCGGGACGCTTTATATGCAGACAATACTTGAGGCTCTCGGGAATACGGGAACACTCGGCGAAGTGCGGAATGCCGGGGCTTTGGCTGCTCCTTATCCGTTCGTCCTTTACAGCGACTTATATGAGCATAAGGACTTTATCCGCGGTGTTGTCAACGCGGGGTTTTCGGGACTTCTGTGGTCGCCCGAAGTCCGGCACGCAGCCTCGAAACGCGATATGATCCGCCGCTTGCAGACCGTTGTTTTTTCGGTGCAGTGCCTTGTGAACGCATGGTACTGCGAGGAAGCTCCCTGGATAAAACTGGGATGTGAAGATGAGGTACGTGAACTTTTTAAACTGCGGAAAAGCCTTGTCCCGCGTCTTTCCGGAGCTTTCAGGCGTTACCGCGAAACCGGAGTCCCTCCCGTACGCGCTCTTGTCAGTGACTTTACCGAAGACCGCGAGACCTGGGGGATCGATGACGAATATATGTTTACGGACAATCTTCTGGTCGCTCCGATGACCGCCGAACAGGACGAACGAACGGTTTACCTGCCGGCGGGCGAATGGGTGGACTTCTTTACGCGAGAACCCGTTCCGTCCGGAAAATTTATCTGTAAGGGAGACGGCATACCCGTATACGAGAAAACAAACTGAACAGCGGAATAAATATCCGATATAAATAAATTTTTCGATAGTTGATCATAAAAGGGAGAACCGCAGTTCAGGGGGAGAACCGATGTTTCAAGTGAGAAACGCGGTTCTCGGGGAGAACCGCAGTTCTCCCTTTTTAATAGGCACGGTCAATTTCATCCCTTACGATCCGGGTCCAGAACGGAATGGCGCCCGGATCGGAGGAAACGGTTTCCACATCCTTCAGCGTAATATCGTATTTGCAGTTGTTTTCCTTCATCACCTTGATCCCTTCGCGTATATACCGCCGGACATATTCTTCATCGATCCCCATGGAAACCATATCGGAGGGATTTGGACGCCAGGAAAGAATATAATCGCCGCCGATTTTTTCGGCGCATTTTCTTAAATCGGCAAAAGGCGAAACGCCGATCCGCCTGAGGTTTTTCAGCTTTTTTATGATCTCTATTTTATGGGTCAGGTCCTCGCAGCAGCCGTAGGAGACGATGCGAAAACGCTCCAGAATCGGTTTTTGATAGTCAAACATAAATTCTTCAAAGAGGTCAGGACCGAAAGCCGTATATTCCTGCGCCGCCATATAACCCCATAATTCATTCTGCCGGGCTTTTCCCCCGCCCGGACGCGCCATTCCGGTGTGATACGGCATCGCCTGATTCTGATGGTTGACAAAGGAAAAATCCCCCGCCGCTTCGGTTTCGTCCATATTGAGCATTATTTTATCCCGCATGAACGAGAGCAGCCTGTGAAGCCATTCGGGACGGTCATATGCGTCCCACATAAGCTGCTCCAGTCCCCTGAGTTTGGCGAGGGTGGTGGAAATATCGCAAGCCCACATGCCGCACAGAACCCCCTGCCTGTCGATATAAACCGGCATGATATCGCCCAGCAAATCGCTGAGCCTGTCATATGCCGCCGTTGTGGCCTGTTCGTTCACTTCATGGGGAGCCACGCACATCTTTTCAATGTCCGTTTCATCGAGAAGAACGGGGTCATAGGCCGCAGCGCCGCCGTGCGCGGGTCTGGCTGTCATGCGGACCGGCAGGCCCCATCCTCCCTGCGTCGACTTAAGGCTTGCCCTTACGGTCATAAAAGGTTCTTCGATGTAATCATCGCATATCTCGCTGTGGTATTGCCTCTGCAGGAATTCGGCCTCAAGCGCGCGAAGATAACCGTCGCGGCAGCGCAGGCTGCCGCAATCGAAGAATTCTTCAAACGGTATCGCACGAATATAGATCAGCGGCCGCGTAAAACGAAGCGCGTTGTGCTCGGACCATGCCTGCCGTCTTCTCTCGGTCTCAGGCGATACGGCATATTCATAAAAAGTTTTTGCCAGATCCCTGACTCTTTCGCGTTCAGAAGAATTTTCATTTTTTATAATGACTGTCATCCCGGCCTCCGCAATCAAAAAATCTTTTACAGCAAAGTATATAATATATACTTTACTATATCATAAACCGAACGCCGAATCAATGATTTTGACGGAAATACATAATTGTCCGTCCGGAACACCCGCCTGTTTCTTCGATTTACGTTTCCCGTTTATCCGCGGTTGTTTTTTTGCTTTGAGTATGTTATAATAAATTTGCCGGGGATAAATCGATTCTGTCCAGATTTACCGGCGGTAACAATAAATGCATAAGCGGGGGTCGTCAGTATGACAAGAGAATTTACACCGGATTATAAAAACATCGAGCTTTCGGCACGGAATACGGAAGTGCGGCGGCTGCCTCTGTATGAGCACCTGATCTGCCACGAACATATGCAGACTCTTCTCGGAGTCCCTTTCAGCCGGTACTGGGGGGAGAAATACGAAGACAAAAAGGAATATTTCCGCCATTTCTGTGATTTTTACCGCAAAGCCGGATACGACGCCGTCGTCTTCGAAGCCTGTTTCGGCTCCGTCCTGCCCGGCGGCGGTGCGCTCGGCGGTCATAAAGACGGATGCATGAAAGTGATGGACGATGTGCTCAAATACCCCTGGGAAGAAATACCGGACCGCTTTTTTGTGGCATACGGAGATCATTTCCGCGCCCTCGGCGAGACGATGCCCGCAGGCATGAAGGCTGTGGGCGGAGTCGGAAACGGGGTTTTCGAAGCCGTTCAGGAGATAACAGGCTATATAAACCTTTGCTTTATTTCGGATGACGACCCGGAAATGTATGCCCTGCTGTTCAAAAAAGTCGGAGAAGTACAGTTTAAAATATGGGAACGTTTTATGCGCGAATTTTCCGATACATTCTGCGTGCTCCGTTTCGGCGACGACCTCGGCTATAAGAGCAGCACGCTCCTTTCCGCCGATGACATACGAAAGCATATCATCCCGCCATACAGAAATGTGATCAGCCTGGTTCACAGCTACGGAAAACCTTTTCTGCTCCATTCCTGCGGCAACCTCTTCGGGATCATGGAAGATCTGATTGCTGCCGGCATCGATGCGAAACACTCCAATGAAGATGAGATCGCGCCTTTCCCGGTATGGGCGGAACGCTACGGCGACCGGATAGGTAACTTCGGAGGAATAGACACGGATGCGGTCTGCAGGCTTTCCTATAAAGAGATGAAGGAATATATTCTCGAAGTCATCGCCAAAACCAAGGGACACGGCGGTTTCGCCTTTTCAACAGGGAATTCCATTCCCTCCTATGTACCGTATGAAGGATATCTGGCGATGCTGCGCATCATCCGCGAATACCGGGGAGACACCCTTCCGGACTTTCTGAAGATTTTTTGATGACCGGCGTAAAACGCGGCTCAACGTTTGCATCACGACAATAATATTATTGACAAAAGAAGCGTCATGGTTTATAATTATTCCGTTAACAAAACCTTTCGGACATTATAAATCAATAGTTAAGGAGCTGAGAAACATCATGTCAAAGTATTTGAAATTTCTGGTCGTAACAGCCTTCTTCGCTGTCTTTCTTTCGCTTAATGTCTGCGCTCTTACCGTTATCGACAATATGGACACCAACACAGGCTGGGTCGGCGGCACACTTGAAACGGAAAATATAAAAGAAGGAGCCGGCGCGGTCAGAGTCGACTCGCCCACCCTGCTGCAATTCAACAAGAAATTCGCCGAACCGATGGATTTGTCCGCGTATGAAGATGACGGAGTCATCAGTTTCTGGATTTATTTCGAAGACGTCGAAGTATTTGCAAGCCGCGATAATTCTTTGGAATTTACCAGCAGCGGTAACTGCGACGTAGAAGAATCCGGTTTTACCCTTGATAATTTTCTGTTTGAAAACGGCTGGAATCATATGCTGATAAGTTTAGACGAGTTTGTTTCCTATGACGCCGACTGGACCAGAATAAACTACATCCGGTTTTATAAATTCACGGAAGGCGCCAACACAATGATCGTCGACGACATAAAAATCGGCACTGCAGCCGACTTCGGTCTCGGTAAAGTTCCCGTAAAAGAAAACGCCACACTGTTTGAAAGTTTCGATTCCGCCGAAGGTTTTGATCCGCAGACCGTCGAATCCGTCAGGAACATAGAGGGGACAGGCGCCGTCGTTTCGTCGTCCGACAGCCTTCTGAGCATATCAAAGACCTATGCGGCGCCTGTGGATATGAGCCGTATAAAAGAGAACGGCTACGCGTACATTTGGGTGTATATAGAAGACCCGTCCCTGCTTACCGCCGAGGGCGGAGCGGTTGAGATCACAAGCGGCGGCGCATACGACACCGAGGAAACGTCGTGGAAACTGGACGATTCTTTTGAATTCAAAGCCGGCTGGAACGAACTTCTGCTGGATGTTGCCCAGGCCGATTTAAACGAATGCGATTTTTCAAGAGTGAATTATATGCGTGTATTTTTGTTCACCGGCGGCGCCAACACCATGATGCTCGATAAAATGTATCTGGGAGTCGGCGAAGATTTCGGCATACAAACCGAGCCTCCGGAAACAGAGCCCCCCGCAACCGAAGCCCCGGCGGAGGAAACAACCGAAGCGGCGGCAGCCGAAGAGACAAACAGCGGTAAAGCAGGCGGAAACGATAATACGGTCCTTTATATACTCCTTGCCGCGGCAGCCGTTGCGGTTGTCGTCATTATCATCGTGATCGCTGTAAAATCCAAAAAAAAGACGGATAAAAAATAAAAACCGAATGAATAAAAGGGATGCATCCGCGTGGTGCGTCCCTTTTTCCGTGTTTAAATTTATATATAATCGGATTACCAGTTCTGCAAAGCAAAGCGTCCCTCTTCATAAGCTTTAAACGAGCATGAATCCGGGCACATCGGCTTATAGCTTTCGAATATTTCCCCGTTACCGAAAATTCTGGGGTCATCGGTTCTGATAAGCTCTTCGGTTAATCTCTTGAGCAGATTTGCTTTTATTTCCGCGAATTCAATGCGTTCCGCCAGATTATGCAGACATTCCGGATCCTCAGCAATATCGTATAATTCTTCGGCTGCCCTTCTTCCGAAACACATTTGAAAATATTTTACATTACCTTCGGCATATAGGCGGAGTACTTCTTTTTTTGTCGGTCCGCCGTCGCAGTTGGGAAACCATGTCTCGGGGTCTCCCGCAGGCCATCTTTCGGGTTCGAAGTTTTTTATATACAGATATTTTCTGTCCCTGATGCATCTGACCGGATATCCCAGATCCCCTTTTCTGCCCAGGTCATGCCGTTCGCGGCCGAAAAAAGCCGTATCTCTTTCCTCTTTGAATATACCCGAACCGGTACCGGTAAATATATCGAGAAAACTTTTCCCTGTCACTCCTTCGGTTTGCGGAAGTCCCGCCGCTTCGATAAAAGAAGGCGCGATATCAATAAAATTGATGATGTCATCGGCTTTTCTCCCACCCTGCGAAACCGCTTTCCAGCACGCAGCCATCGGCAGATGAAAATCCTGCTCATACATCTGCCCTTTGATCCTCGGAAAAGGACAGCCGTTGTCAGATGTTACAAGGATGAGGGTGTTTTCATATTCGCCTGTTTCTTTCAGCAGTGCGATCATTTTCCCGAGATGAAGATCGAACCAGTCGATTTCATTGGCATAATCCAGAAAGTCGGACCGCACGGCTGCGTTGTCGGGCAGATATGACGGGATGCACCCTACATCTTCCGGCTTTTTGCCTGCCCTGATGCCTTCCCCTTCCGCATAATGCCTGTGGGGCTCAAAACAGCCGTACCAAAAGCAAAAAGGCTGCCCGGGCAGTTTTTCCGCCAGAAAATCCGCGAAGTTACGGCTGTAATCGCAGCGGTTGATCATCGTGCTTTCGGGCGGAACCAGCATAAATTTATTATATTCGTTTCCGGCGGGATTTCTCCGGAAACCGCCTTTCTTATAATCGCCCGGAGCCCACCCCTTGCCGGTATATCCCGTAAGGTATCCGCTTTTTTCGAGGATATCGGGGTATACGGGAAATTTCGCGGAGAAGACCCCGTAATGGTTGCAGGCCTCCTCAAGCTGCCAGGTATGCCTTCCCGTAAGGATGCATGCCCTTGACGGCGCGCATTTCGGATTGCAGGTAAAAGCATTGTTGAATACTATGCCTTCTTCGGCTATTTTATCGATATTCGGAGTGTTGACGAACTTATGTCCGTATATCCCGAAATGCGAAGCGTCATCTGCCAAAGCTAATAATATATTCGGTCTGTTCATCGTTTTCCGGCTTTCTGGTCATCCGGCTTTTGTTGAAGCCTGTGATTAAAAATCAAAAAATGCCGGACGGAGCGTCACACGCCGTCCGGCAGATTCCGTTTTAGTTATCTCTTTTTGTTTTTGGAAGCGGCCGCGAGGAGAGCAGCGAGGGCTGACGCGGCAAACATGACCGAAATCACGTCGCCGGTCGCAGGGCTCGTTGTTACAACAGGAGCCGCTCCGTCGTCAGCAGGTGCTTCGGCGACTGCCGGAGCTTCTGTCTCAACAACAGGCGGGGGAGGAGCTGCAACCAGCAGTATTTCATCACAGTGGGTACTCTGTCCCCAGGATGCGGGTGATATGTCGTCTACAGGCTCACCCCAGGTGATTTTTAAGTCACGCGCGCTGTCATCGGTCATATCATCCAGGATCGCGATCTGGAATCCGAATTTAAACCCTTCTTTAACCATGGCTTTAAGGGCGTCATTCAGCGGAAAGCTGCGCTCCGATATGTAACCCGTTGATGTGATTACATTGGATATCTTGCAGTCCGCGTTTCCCGTGAGGAATTCATCCTGAAACGTACTGAAGTTTTCGATCCATACGGTTTCGAATTCCGGGCTGCCGACCGCCTGAGCGTAAGCGCAGGTTTTCAAAAACACACCGAGTTCTCCGTAATTCCCGACTCTGCCGTCGGGCGAAGCGTCGGAGGAGTTGATGTTTTCAAAGTCGAAGAACATCTCTATGCCGTCCGAACTGTTGCCGGTAAGCGCGGTTTTTATCGGAGTGCTGTCTGTCACCTCGGTATAAATATAGATATTATTCTCATCCCACATCATATGGGATACGGCTGTCGCCATTCTGGCAACATCGTCTTCGGTACCCTGATTGGCTATGCTTGACATAAACTTCGCTTCGATAGGATCGGAATTTTTATAAGCATCGTCCAGCTTGCCGTCGATTACTGCCGTTCCGTAGGCTGCTTTGGCTTGTTTCTGACGAAGTACGGCCGATGCGTCTAAGGCAAGCACTGCAACAAGCAACGTTACAATCAGGAAAAAACAAATGAGCTTCCTCATGACGGGTCCCCTTTCGCTGTAAATATTCTCCGTTACTGAAGATCTTTGATATCCGTTATTATATGCCGCACCGCCCGGCATGTTGTCTGCCTTCGTATAAGGTTCCCGGCAGGTGCGGCGATAAACGCCGTGTAAAAATCAAAACCGGATTTTTTTATGTTCTCTTTTTGCTTTTGGAGGCTGCTGCGATCACAGCCGCGAGAGCTGCAGCGGCAAACATGACCGAGATCACATCACCGGTCGCGGGGCTTGTTGTTACTACAGGAGCTGCACCGCCGTCCGCCGGTGTTTCGGCTACTGCCGGGGCTTCTGTTTCGACAACAGGAGCTTTGCCGGCCAGTTCGCTGACAAGGGTAAACTGCTTCCACTGATCAAGGCTGGAATTTACGCGGGCTCCGCCCTCGGTCATACCGTAACGGCACTGCGAGCCGGTTCCGTCAAAATCAAGCGTATTGAAGTCATAAATGACTTTGTCGCCGGCTTTTCTCGGGAAGGTCATCGACCACTGGTCGGTTCCGCCCGCTCTTGTACCGTTGAGCGCGGTCCAGGGGAGCTTTACTTCGATGGTATATGTGTCGCCGCTGCGTGTTCCGTCGATGATAAATTCATTGAAGCTTGCGGGCATGGTATCTTCGGCGTCGCCGTCAAAAGGATCGTAAGCCCATGAAAAAGGCTTAACGCCGTCCGCATATTCGCAGTAAAAGTCCGTCCATATGCATGCGCCGCCGTATGTAGACGCTGCAGAATCTTTACCTTCCGTCTGCGCATAGTCTCCCGAGGGATTGATAAACAGCTGGTAGCCGTCTCCGCGAACGGAGTTGTCTCTCGTATCCATATAGGATTCCATTTTTTTCGGTGTCGGGGTCATGTCGCCCTTGCAGACGGTTGCGATATAAAAGTAATCGGCATCCCACATGGTATAGAAATCCCACGTCGGATAATACTCGTCCGCAATGGTGCTTACCGTCTGAACGTGAGGGGGATTCGCTCCGTCAAGCAGGAAATGCCAGGCGTTTGCCCACTCTTCGGCGTCAAAAACGCCGTCGATTGTCGGCGGGGTCTGTGCCATCGGAATTTCAAGCTCGCCCGCGGCGCTTGCCGGGAAGCTCATCAAACCGAGAAGCATCGCTAAAACCAGAAACACGGTAACCTTTTTCATCTGATCATACCTCCGTTAATTTTTTTGTTATTTTTTGTTATTGTCTCGCAATTATAATATAACACAATACACGCAGATTGTCAATACATTATTTATACTTTATTTATATTAAGCGCGGAAAATTTATAAAGAGACAACGAATATGCAGGAAGCGGCAGTTCAAAAGAGATCTCTTCACCCCCGAAGATCATACTTTCAGTTTCCCTGAAACTGTGAGTTTCATCAAGCAGAACCCGCGTCAGCTTTTGTTTTCCCGATACTCCAAATCCTTTAAAAGAAAGGTTTACGGGCATTTCACAGTCATACGTATTGACGATCAGCGCTGCCGATTCCCGGCCGTCGGAAGCGGAACAGATGTATATTCCTGTCTTATCGGTCGTGCTTGATACCTCTCCGCCCAGCTTATACAGTTCGTTGAAAGCGAGAAACGCGTAATACGCCGGGAAAATATCGTTTTTAACAGGATTAAATAATCCGCAGTAAGCGGATTCGATCTGGCCGTCGTAATACATGCACATGTCGGTCGGCGTTTTCTGCATACCGCACATCACAGCCGCAATATTGGCGGCATCGGTGAGGGTTCCCCGGTTTCCGATTCCGGGATTCCATTCGTTGAATATGATTTCGGTCTCTCCGAATCCGTAAAGAGTCAGCTTTTCTTTCACATAATCCGCGTATTTTATATTGTCCGCGATGCCGGCATAACTGTGCCACGAGAAAAAGTCAAACGGGCAGCGGTGCTCGGGCTGCGTTATATATTTCAGAAATTCCAGAAAAAATTCCACAAAATATTCGACGCGCGAGGATGATTTTGCGGTTTCGGAATAATTTTTATCCGAAAGCGCATAAAAACCGCAGCTTGCGTATCCCCCTATTTTAAGGGCCGGAAAACGTGCTTTCAGATAGCGGGATGCGGTTTCATAGAGCTTGAAGTATTGTTCCGCCGTTCCCTTCCACATCGGATTGTCGGCTATTTCGGGTTCGTTGTCGGGTTCGTTCCAGATTTCCCAGTATAGGATGTTGTAATAAAACCCGTCCGCCCAGCCTTCGTTGTAATGCCGTATGATGCCGGCGCATATTTCGGCCCATTTTTGATTATCGGCAGGAGGATATATCGCATACGGTTTTACACGGTGTGAATTTTCGATCGTGACACCGAGTCTGTAAAACGGCTGCACTCCGTGTGAAACAAGTTTGGAGATCAAAAAATCGGTAAATTTAAAATCATAGGATTCCGGATTGTCCGGATCCGCGTTAAAATCCGGGAATACGTTCGGTATATCGACAAAATGAGCTCCGCCGTAATTGCCGCCGGTATCATGCAGCCTTGCGTAGGGCACTCCCGCGTCCTGAAGCCTTTTGTAAAGGTGCTTCAGCCCGTCGTGTCCGGGGAGGGCATAAGGACCGTTGTTGATAGCATGCATCGGTTTGATCTTCCCGGTCCTTTTGCCATAATCTGTATACACTTCGTTCATACATAACCTCCTGTTATAAATTATTGTCTTTCAGACATATCGCTGCCGCCGAGTATGACGTTTATATTCTCAATTATGTATTGCTGCATATCTCTGCCGAATATATTTTTTTTATATGTTCTGCCGTCCGGAGCCGTTACTTCCACTGTATGTATTCCGGCCTCCTCCCCTTTTACGTCAGTGATCCTGATCTTTTTGTCCCCGCGTGTTTCAGATCGCAGATATCTCTGTCCAGCCAGCCAGTTGTTTATTTTAACGCCTGTCGCACCCTGCATAACGGACGAATTTATGACAGCATTGATCCGTTTGGCAATTTCATTCACTCCGACAGATTCTTCTGTTATCAAAATATTATTTTTTTGTTCGTCGGTTATAAAAAATTTCGCCTTTTCACCCGCGGCGTTGACTACACCCCCGTTTTCAATCACTCTTTCCAGTATTTCGGATACAAAGAAAAAACATCTTGACAAACGAATGTTTTGAAGCACCGAATCTTTTTCCAGTTCCATATCCGAAAAAGGGTCAACTCCGTTTGCCAGTTTATCGATATACGCCTTCGCACGAATGATCTTATCCAATTCTGTCACAGCCGAACCCCCTATGCAAATATTTGTTCGCTTATATCATATCTTTTTTTAATCTTTTTGTCAAACTTTTTTCATTGAAAAACCGCCTGCCGCAGCATAATTCATTGAAAGGTCGAAAATATTTTTTAAAAGCAAACGGTAAATTCCATTTTAAATTCCGCTTCGGAATTTTCTTGGGGAATTTATCGGATTCGATTTGTTTGTTTGATTTTTAATTTAGGGTTAACTGAATGACAAATAATTTTCACGCAACATAAAGAATATGGATATGCGAGAGCTGAACACATGTGAAAAGTGCATCTTTAAAAATTGTGCAAAAAGAAGACGAAGCTTCTTTTCCATATTGAGCACGAAGAAATTCATGGCAATCAGACATTTGGTGGTTTCTTCCAAATGCGCCATGATCCTGTCCAGACAGTATTTTCGTTTGCTGACACCGAAAACGCTTTCAACCGCATTCCGGGCACAGGCGTCCTCATATGCCTGCTTTTTGTTGAAATTTTCTTCACTCGCTTTTTTTCGGCCGAGTCCGGGACCGGATAAACGAATCCCTTTTTCTTTGCAGAACTGCCGGTTACCGCGGTTTCTGTATATGTGATCGGCAAGGATAGCTTCCGGATAATGTCCCGTTCGCCTGCGATAATTTTCCACGGCTTCTGTCAGTAAAACACCTTCGTTGAAACTGTCAAACGACAGTTTATCGATAAAAGCGAATCCGTTGATGAGACTTATTGCCACTTTTGCTCCGAATTCCGTATCATTGTTGACTTTCCCTCTTACGATCGGACGGACATACGGCTGTGACAGAGATACTATCCTGTCCGCCGCAGAATGTGTGTTGTTGTCATACATTTCTTTTTGCTGCAGGTAAAGCTTACGGCAGTTCTCAAGTTTTTCGCGTAAATGTCTTGTTAATTTCTCTGTATCGGCTCCGTTTTCTATCAAATCATCAATATGGCGGAAATCTCTTTTCAGATATTGCAGCTGGTTCTTTATTACTTTACGTATCTTTTTCACCGGTTTTTTACGCTGCTTCGATAATCCGAGATAGTCACTGCGTGCTTCGTCTCTGTATGTCCGCGGTTTCACTTTGTATTTTGCCTTTACCTGTTCATACAGCAGATCAATGACTTCTTCCGATGTTTCACGCGCCTCATTCAATAATCCGACGTCTGTCGGATATGCAATATCCGACGGCGCGCAGGTTGCGTCAAGCATTAATACGCCTTTGTTTGCAGGTTTTTCTTCTTCGGGCTTTTCTTCGTCTTTTTTGCTTTCATTCTGATCGTCATCATGATCGTCTTTGTCATCGTTCTTCGGGGCAAATGTCTTTTCGGTTATTTCCCTGATGAATTCCGGACTTATCCGTTTGCGGAAATGCGTCATCATCGACTGATCAAAGGGACGTTCGAGGGAGAACTCCTTATAACCGAGAAAATATTGCATATACGGATTTTCGCTTATGTGCTGAGTCGTTTCTTCGTCGGTAAACCTGCACCTCAGTTGTATATATAAAGCGCCGAACGCAACTCTCGAGTCGATCGGTATCTGCCCGAGATGACTTTTCTTTTTCAAGCCTTCTTTATATTTATTGTCGATTTCATCCCACGGCATGAGTTCCGCGAGTTTCACCCATTGATTATCTGCTTTAAGCTTACCCCCGAAAGGTAAGATGAAATCTTCAATTTTTAATTGGTCTGTATGTTGTCTGCGATACATTTCTTAACCTCGTGCATGATTTTTATGTTTTCAGTCATTAAATCCTTGCACTATTATATCATATTTTATATAAATAACCAAGTGTTTTAAATGCTTTTCGCGCTTTTCTGCCTTTTTCAGTATACTCTAATTATAATCAAAGTATAGAATAAAAAAAAGCGGAAGTGACATGCAGTGTACAGAAAATTGATACTGATCCGTCACGGCAAAGCGGATCCCCGTGAAACGGTCCCGGACGAAACCAAAAGACAGCTGACCAAACGCGGGATAAAAGAACTTAAAAAAATGCTGCCGGCCCTGAAGGAACGGCTAATCGGGCTGAATCCGAACTTTTTTACGAGCAGTCTGCCGCGTGCGGCGCAGACTGCCGGTCTGATCGCCGGATATCTGCAGGCTCAGCCTCCCGAACAGGCCGACTGGGTGCAAAACGGTGATTTTGAGGGACTGCTCGGTGCGTATATGAATCTTGATCCCGCCCTGACCCCGGTGGTCGTAGGACATGAGCCTTATCTGAGCGCATGGTGCCTCCGGCTCTGCGGATATGAACTCCCGTTTTTAAAAGGGAGCGCGGCCGGCCTGCGCATAACGTCGCAGTCCCCCGTGCGCGCCGAACCGGAATGGACGCTGCTGTCCGGCCTGCCGAAAACCGATCCCGAAGGGGACGCTCTGCCCGAATCCCGCAGAATACTGATCTTCAAATGCCATGAAGTCTTTGCCTGTATGCGGAACTTTATGACAAATCCGGGTGACCCGGAAGCGCTCCATCAATTCCGCATCAGGATCCGATCCTTCCGCGCCCTGCTTTCTTTTACCAAACCCCTTTTCGAACCCGGGCAATACGGCTCCGTACGGGAACGGATGCGCCGGCTGACCGCCGGTACGGGACGTCTGCGTGCACTTGACGTCATGCGGACGGAATGGACCGGACTCCTGAAGTCTTATCCTTTGATCAAAGAGGGAAAAAGCGCGCTGCTCGCCGTCCTTGACGCACAACGCCGGAAGGAACTTGAAATCATTTGCGCAGACGCGCCCCCGATGACCGAAACGGTTTTCCGTGTGCTGAAACGGCTGCAGAGCACACCGGACCGGGCGGCTTACGGAGAAACGTTCGAGCCCGAAAAACCGCCGTCCTTTCAATCGTTTGCAAAAAAACGGTTCGCAGGGCAGCTCAGGAAGATCAACGCAGCCCTGCGGACAATCGGCGGCAGTGATTATTCCGCGATCCACGAACTGCGCAAGCGGATCAAGAAGCTGCGCTACAGCCTTGAAGCATTCGGTCCGCTGCCCGGATTAAAAAAGGCGAAAACCGTCGCTTCACTCGCAAAACTGCAGGACATTTTCGGAGCTTACTGCGACGCACAGCAGACTTTAGCTTTTATCGAAGAAATCAACGGGAGGGAAGAAAATCCCGAAATGCGTTATGAAAGCTCGCTGATGAGCGGGTATCAGATCCGGACGGCGGAAGAAAATCTGACCGCGATCAGGCATACCCGGTCCATACGGTAAGCGGATACGACAGAGAAGGCGGTACGGCATCGTTCGAGCATGACGGATCCGGGTATCATTACGGCGGATGCTTTGTTTCTGCTGTTTCGATAAAATAAGCCTTGATATACAGGTCCCGTTATGATATAATCCGAACGATGTCATTCGGATCATTCGGATCATCCAAAACGAACAGGAGTATTTCGCGATGAAAATCACATTTTTGGGAACAAGCCACGGAGTGCCGGAAAGCGACAGATACTGCTCGTGCACCTGCGTGAGCACTTCGGCGGGAAGGTATCTCATTGACGCGGGCGGACCCGTTACGGATATGCTCATACGACAGCATATAACCCCTGCGGAAATCAAAGCGATCTTCGTGACGCATATGCACGGGGACCACGTGAACGGACTTCCCGCCTTTACCGACCTCATCTCCTGGTATTTTAAAACAGCCGACCCGCTTATCTGTCTGCCGGACCGGATTGGGGCGGACGCACTGAAAACCTGGAACTCCGCCGTCCTCGGAGGCGCGGTGAGGGATATCCGGTATGAAATCTACCGGGAGGGAATGATATACGATGACGGGCATATGCGTGTCACGGCGCTTCAGTCGCGCCACTGCAGCCTGTCCTATTCGTTCAAACTGGAAGCCGAAGGGAAGAGAGTGGTCTTTACCGGCGACCTGGCGGGTCCCGACATAGATTTCCCGCGCTTTTGTTTCGAGGAGGACTGCGACGCCGTCATCTGCGAAGCGGCGCATTTTCCGACGACAAAAGCCGCGCCGGTTTTTGAGAAATGCCGAACCGAAAACATCTATATCAACCATATATCGCCCCGTCAGGCGCCGAGTATACAGGAACTGCTCGCAACCGGCACGCCTTATCATCTCATACCTGTTTACGACGGCTGCGAAGCGGAAGTCTGACGCAATAAGCGTGAGTGACCGCGATCAGCCGTAAAAAAACGAACACGACGTACCAAGCCCGCAGACTCGTTTCCGTGTCTGCGGGCTTGGTGTTCCCGCTTATTTATCCGGCTGAACGATCACGAAAAATGATTTTTCGATTCCTCCGAAAATTTTTAAGTTTACAATTGTTTACAGTCTCTATTATGTGACGCGGTACGGACCGTCCGCCGGACATGTTCCCGGTGATCAGTCTCCGGCGGACAGGACGGCTTCGACGGTCTTTTCGATTGCTTTTTCCGTTGCGGAACGCTTCGATTCGATGACGGATGCGATTGCGCTTCCGTCGGCGACAGCGCCCGAAACAGCGGACTGCAGCGAACCCCATGAAAAGATGTTGGCGTTGTCCATGACGACTTTGCTGAAGATAAGATCGAGCATTTCCACCGATTCCTCATCGCGGACATATTTGTTGGTCAGGCAGATGTCGTAATAGGCAGGCGTGAGATTATTAAGGGAATCGGCCGCCATTGCCTCGAGAATAAAGCCGATTTTACCGGGCTCCGGGTTTGTCACGGGGACAGACACGACATTGACGCACCATCCGTCCGCATAGCAGTAATAATCTTTCTGCTGCGCGTCGTATTTCGGGGGCGGCAGGATGCCGATATCGACGTCGCAGTCCCGCATGGTCTCGATGTGGAGCAGCACCTCAGGCGCGAAAAGCGCCCGACCTTCCTGAAAATACACGAGGTTGTCGGGATAAACTCCGTTGACCGCCACCGATTCGCTGAGGCTGACAGACGAACTCTGCGAAAGTTTTTCGGCAATAACCGTCATGATCGTGAGTGCGCGGTCTGTATCGCAGGATATATAGGGGATGTCGTTTTCATCCTTGGCCGTGATCAGTTCCCCGGATGCGAGATAAAGTACCGACCCAAGCGTGGTCTGAGCCATCGTTCCGTAACAATCGTTTTCGAAATCCATCCGGTTGTCGCCGTTGAGGTCCGTTTTTACGGCTTCATTCAGCGAAAAATAACGGTCGAGCGTCCAATCGTTGTTTTTGACCAGGACATAAGGATCTTCGAGGTTGAAATCACCGATCATATCTTTATTGAAAAAGAACACGCGGACAGACTTGTTGTCGATGATAAAGATCTCGCCTGTCGCATAAAACTGTTTTCCCGCTATCGTGAGTGATCTGTTTGTCGCCTGCGCCCACCATCTCTGAGAAAGGTCCAGATTTTCGACGTTTTTCAGATCTGAAAGCATTCCTTCCGCCGAGACCGACCCCGCATCATAGACATTGCAGACAATCGCCTGAAAAGAGGTATCCGCCGCCGAAATAAGCGTTTTGACCAGCGGAGCCACCGTCCCGTTCTCGCTGGCGACCGTTTCAAGGACCGCATTATACTTTTCCTCGATGTATGCCGTGCGTTCATAAAGGGCGTCGTTGATCTGTTCGCCGTCGATCTCTTTCCTGAGAATATCCGTGGCCGACCAGGCCCCCTCGTAAATACGGCCGTAGAACGTAAAGGTCTCGCCTTCGAAGTCGGTATCGGGAAGGCCCGCCGTGACGTATGCCTGTCCGGGTTCCGTCTCTGAGGCGGTCGTGACGGTATCCGCACCCGGGGTGTTTTCCGCCTTCTCCGCGCAGGACACGGCAGGCAGACCCGTCAGGATAACAAAGGCAGCCGACAAAACGGCGATAAGCAGCCGGTGTTTTTTCATTTCGTTCAGTCCTCTCAAAAACGCCGGTCTTCCGGTGTTTTTTCTCATAGTATCAAAAATTCTCTCCGTCTTCTGTTCTTTTTTGTAAACAATCGTATGTTTACAGTATGGTCCGCCGCGGCCGGAGATCCTGCGTCAGTCAATCTGAATGGCCTGTAATATCGCGGGATTGTCACCGCATGCCTCCACCCGGATATGAATTTTACCGTCCAGAGGAGAGACATCGTCTGTCCGTATGTCCGAAGTCATATCCGGGAGTCCCGCGCTGAGGTAAGGATCCCAGTTTTGCCTGATCCTTTTATCGTTGACGTAAATATTCATAGGCCTCAGTCCGGGTTTACCGAGCCATAATTCACAGAATTTCAACTGTACCGAATGAAGTCCGGAATCTGCCGGCACGCAATAACCGATCGTTTTACCGCATGCGGCGGTAAAATACAGACGCCTGTCGTATTCTGTCGGAGAAGCATGCAGAATCGCCCGTTCCGGAGCGGAAATGCACTCTCCGTTCCATAAAGCGTCTTTTCCCCAAACGGAACCCGACCAGTCGATAAAATCAACTCCGGCCCCGCAGTTGATCTGAATGATCCCGGTGCTTTCCCGTATGACCTCTATTTCCGAAAGGCAGACCTTCCCCGCCAAAGCTTCGATTTCCGCTGTGATCTCCCCTCCGGATGGTACGATATACCTGTAAACTTTCTCGGTCTTTCCGGTTGAACGCGACGCCTGCATGATATCAAAACACGATTCCACGGTCTTGTGATTGATTTTTATACGCATAACGCGTTCATCCGTATACCGGTATTCCGTTTCTTCAAAAACGAAGCGGACCGCGTATAAATCATCGGGAACCGGGATATGATAAATTATATTTTTATCTGTATGGCACATGAGATTTTTTTCCGAAACACGGATGATATTTCGCTCTGATCTGTCTTCCGTTTCGTTTTCATATGTGATAACGGGTATCCACCCGACTATGTTTGCGCCGGTCTCCCACGGCAGCACTTCTTCGTTTTCACCGGAACTTTTACCGAGTATAAACCGAAGCCGGTCGCCCTTTTGGACTGTCAGCCGATTCATGTGGGCTGCGCCGTACAGATCGCCTTTTGACAGTTTGTGCCACCCGCTGATGATTTCCCGGTTGTGATAAACGATGACCGTCAGATCATCTCCGGATTTGTTATGGTACCATTCCTTCACCGCGCGGCCTGTCACGCTGACTTCTCCGTTTTCGGGGCACAGAAACGTCCTTGCGCAGTAAACATCGGATGAAGCCTGCTGCCAGCCGTGACCGATTTTGGCGCATTTTCCGCCGGTCCACCAGCCCTCGATACCGCCCTTTTGATTCGGGGTTCCGTAATAATCGGCCATCGGAGTATGTTCCGGAGCAATAAATTCCATACGGTAAAAAATTTCGAGATCATACGAATATTCCGCCGTCCATCCGCTTTCTTCCATGTTTTGATGAAAAACGCCCAGTGCCGACCACACTTTTTTTTCGCTGCGCCGAAGGAGGGAAGCGTGCTTCCATTCGCTTCTGTTCCCGTCATAATCCACACTGCGGACGGCATAATCCGCCGATTCGCCGGGTGCTCCGGAATCATCGAAAAAGTATTGCCCGATACTGATATCGGATATGACCTGACCGTTTTTCGATACTTCGCTGCGCATTGCCGGATCCTTCCCCGACCAGTAGATCCCTGTTCCCGAATGTCCGATGTTGCATTCAAAACACTTGTAAACGGTATCCGGACAGGCAGGCGGTGTTTTTCGCGTTCCGGCGCCCGGATGATCCGGCATTCCGATATAAACGATTTCACCCGGCGCCGTGTTTTCCGTTGTTATGCCGTCATTCATCAGTTCGGAACCGCTTTTTATAAAGTGTTCCGCGCTGACCTGAAACGATACGTCATACATCTCATCGGAAAGAAGCCCTCGCGCAAAGATCACGACTTTTCCTTCGGGGCGGTGACGCATGATCATGCAGGAACGTTTCCTGTCCCGTGAAACACGCTGCATATAGTAGGCTCTTTTATCGCCCGTTATTTCCGGATGATACATATAGCTTCCCCGCCCGGCCACTCCCTTTTCCAGAAGATAATGATAAATTTCATAGTCTATCCTGCTCCGTTCGATGTCTTCGTCACAGTTATACGGCCCCGCAAGCGGAACAAGCGCAAGCACGGCGCGCGCCTGTTCGATGTCATAGCGTATGGCTGAGGGGTCGGCCGCTTCGTTGCCTTCTCCGATCAGCGTCGAACCGTCATATGTCCTGTAATCGCTTCCGAGAAAATTCAGGATGTCTCCCCACCTGTCCGGTATTTCCAGATACGAAAAATAATACGTACCGCAGTAACCCCCTCCCGCGTCGGAAAGATAATTGTAGTTGGCATAACGCTGCATATCGAACGTATGCGAATACCGGCTGCCGCCCGAACAGGTGTGGAAAGACCGCCGGTTGTCCTCATCAAGGTAATTCTGAACGGTGCCGATAAAATCCCGGTATTGCCTGATATCCGACACGCCGAGTCCGTCTGTCCGCCATTCGAACACACCCCACGCGCCCTGTTTTGTATTCAGAAGGCCGTTTGAGGGTTTTCCGGCAAACCATAAAAGCCAGCGGATGCCGCACTTCCGGAAAAACCTTTGGTTCAGACGAAAATCGGGGCCTTCGTAATTGTTTTTAAAAACGCTGCCGTAGCTGTTCTCCGGCCATTCCGGACAGGCCGACCAGCCCGCATCGTCCCAAAGGATATCGATTCCCATCCGCTGACACAAGATCGCATCCATGCCGAGTCCCGATGTCCTGTAGACAAACTGCTCGTGCAGATTGCGGCTGCAGAAAACCCATCTTGAAACGGAACGCACTTTCGCAAAATAATCCGTATTGGTATAATCCCACATATAGGTATACTGCCAGTCATACAGCTCGCGCATCAGGTTGTCCCTGTCTTCCGCGTAAACCGCAAGGGTTACGGCGGGAAGCGCGACGGTTTCCATCGGCGAAACCTTCAGAGGAGAGCCGCAGTCCGTTTCGCATCTGAAATGCATGCCGTTCGGATTCTGACGCAGCGGATTGCGATTTGCCCGCATCGACCAAGGTCCCGTATACTCCAGCGCGACCATAAATCCGTCCCTGGGTTTTCCGTCACGCTGAAACAGCATGACGGGCATATACCGTGCGGTTCCCGTATCGGCGATCTTTATTTCCGGAGGGCTCCATCCCGTTCCCATCATCTGCTCACGAAGCAGGCCGAGATCGCAGCTTGTTTCACCGCCGTGAACGGTCGCCGCATAATATACGTCGCGCCTGTCATCGAGTTCGAAATCAAGCGAAAAAGGACAGACGGAAAAAACCTCGTCCGAACCCGGATCCGTGTTCAGGACCTTAAACCACTGCCGCAATACCGATGTTCCGGGGAAAATCACGGCATACAATGTGACTTGCAGATAACCGTCGCAGACGGCAGCCGTAAGTCCGATGACGGGTTTCCCTCCGAATACCGTTTTTTCGATTTTTCCGCCCGTCAGCTTCCATTTTCTGTCTTCTTTGCGGGCAGACACATGAATTTCTCCCGGATCATTCCGAACCCTTTGTTCAAAGGGAAGCAGCGGACAAGGCGGGCCTATATATTCGACTTTTCTGCTTCCCGCGCCGTTCACAAAGGATTTCAGAAGGAATCCGGAATTTTCGTCAAAACCGTAAGTGACGGAAAGATCACACGAAGACAACGTCCACCCGGAATCGGCAGCCGTCGCGAACGCCTGATGAATATGTACCTGACCGGTCATAGCTTTTCCCTTTCTTTAAGTATGACGAAGTTTTCCTCACTGCCGGTATTCCGAATATCCGGTTTTACCGCTCTTGTGGCAATAAACTGCGGGGCATATTCCCTGAGAAGTCCGTTCCTGTCCCGGTCCTCATACAGACCGGTCAGGATAAATCCGGCTTTCAGCTGACCGCCGACCTGTTCTTCGAGCGTATGCGAAAACTGTATGCCGTCAAAGTTTTCCGCCATTTTATTAAATTCTTCCGCGCTCATTTTCAGGGGATTGAACGGAAGCCTGTTTTCGACCGTCAGGGGAAGCGTGCTGTCGTCGTTGAAAAGAAAATTTATCCCGTTATCCATACCCGCAAGCAGAACGCCTGCTTTTTTAAGCACGCGGAAGCACTCGTTCCAGACGTGGCAGACGTCCTCGACATAACAGTTGGATACGGGATGAAAGATGATGTCAAAGCTGCCGTCCTCAAACGGCAGCCGTTTTGTCATGTCTCCCTTTATGATACGGATCGGGTAACCTTCGCGTCCGGAAACAAGCCGTTCGCTTTCAAGCTGTTTTTCCGAATTGTCAAAAACCGTGCATTCCGCTCCGAGGGCGCAAAAAACAGGCATCTGCTGTCCGCCGCCCGAAGCGAGACCGAGCAGTTTTTTACCCTTTAAATCTCCGAACCATTCTTTGGGGACGAATTTTTCCGGCGTCAGATATACCCCCCAGACGCCCTTCCGCGCGTCCGCATATACTTCGCGGCTTATGGGCACAGACCATTCGTTCCCCTCTTCGGCCCATCTGTCCCAGGTTTTCGAATTGATTTCCGTATAATTCCGTTCCGGCATTTTACACTTCCCGCCTTTCTTCCTTCCTGTCATGAGTCTATGATATTCCCGCCTTGTCAGTGCATAATGAAATTCATAATCCGACTTCCTGCAATTCTCACGCTTCGCTTTTCGGACAAGCGTGAATCCGTTTTTTTTCACACCCTTTGACTTCGGATATTGTAATCCCCGCAAAAGCAATGCAGCACATCGGCGTTACGGCCGCCGAACGCGAAATCAACAAGCATACTTACGATGCATGTGCCAATCCCTCTGTTCCAATAATCCTCTTCTCCGACGGACATGTCGATCCTGCGGATGTCCATACCTGCCGGATACATTGCGGTCATATCAGCACATTCATTTTCTGAAGCCGGCACTCGCCGACCGGGGTCCCGTCCGCTTCAACCAAAAAGCAAAAGGCATTCCGTGAAACACCGCCGTAAATATCATGAACGGTTTCCATGTCGTAAGGTTCGGTTATATCATCACCCTCCGTCCAATACAAAACCTCGAGATCCAAGTTCCATTTATATAAAAACGGCAGGTGTTCGTCCGATAACGGTTTTAAAACGATTCTTTTATCATTTCCGCCGCAAAGCGTTATGTCATGCGACTTTATAACCTGCATATCCGATATCTTCTTTCTTTATCCGCAGCACAATCAAAAACGGGTGTCTGAACTCCCGGCAATCCATGATACCACAGAATGACACGAGATTCAATATGATGACGGAATAACCGCATGTTAATGCCGGCATTTATGAAATAAAACGTGCTGATTTGTAATAGTTACTGCCGGAAAATGCGAACGCGAGCACCTGCCGGACCGGCCGGAACATCTGATGTGTATCCGACGTAATACATAGGCATGAAAATATGATTTGTCCGGAACCGGATTATCAAAAAAATTGCGGCGGCACGATTCCGCAATCATGCCGCCGCGGGTTTATATCCGGGTCATTCCTGAACTGCTCCGTCAAGCAGGTAATCAAGCGTTTTATCCCATAATATGCTTCTGACCAATACGTCTTTGCCGTATTGTTCCTCGAGCGCGGATACCGATTCAAAGCCGTACTGGACCGCATATTCCGCCGCATCGGCGTCGTATTCCTCCTGCGTAAGGTACAGATTATCGGCTTTTACAAGCGAATACAAAACCATTTCCTCGGCAACCGTTTTTTGCGCGTATGTGGCCGCTTCCTTGTTGAAATCCTCAAGCGTGGTGCCGTACATTTCGGTCAGCATGGCTTCGAGCGATTCGTATCCGTTTGTTTCGGCGTATTGCTTGTAATAATCGATCATCTCCGTGCTGTATGCCTGTGTTTCGGTTTCGGGATATTTGATGATCGTGGCGCTTTCTATAATTTTATTCCACAATTCGCCCGTCATGGCCGCGCGGGTGCTTTTGACGTTTTCGGCATATAAATCGAGCATAACCGAAGATTTGTATTCGTCGACTGTGTTGAAATCGGAAATCGTCTTGACAAAATCGTCGTTCATTTCGGGAACGATCACGTCATAAACGGCGTCGACCGTAACGGTAAACGTCGCCGGCTTGCCCGACAGGTCCGCGTTATTCGGGTAAGGATCCGGGAAAGTAAGGTCGATCGTGACGACATCGCCTTTTACGGCGCCGATAAGACCCTCTTCAAAGCCGGGGATGAACGAGCCGGAACCGATTACAAGTTCCTGGTCATTGGCCGACATGCCTTCCGGGGTATCCATTCCGGTCATCGTGCCGACATAGTCGATCTGCAGTT
The DNA here is from genome assembly GCA_964628455.1 of uncultured Lachnospiraceae bacterium. Lineage (GTDB taxonomy): Bacteria > Bacillota > Clostridia > Oscillospirales > CAG-272 > JAQVWU01. The sequence goes on along the minus strand of CAZVPD010000001.1, from coordinate 31,104 downwards.
TGTCGCCGTTTTCGACCGCACGGTCCGTCACTTCGACGCTGGACGTGTTTTCGCTGATTTTAGCGGCAATAAAATCATTATACTGCTGTTCCGTAACGGTAGGGTCCTGTTTTGATACCGTCAGCGTTTTATACTGACCCAGCGTTACATATTCCGTAAGATCATATTTGTCATAGGCGTTTGCTGTCAGACTTGTTTCGGAAATTTCCGCCTCTGCCGCGCCGGATGTTGTTTCGCCGGCCGGGACGGCCTCTTTGCTGTCAGCGCACCCGCTGAAGATAAGTACAGTCAATGCAATTGCGATGAAAAGTGCGGATGAGTTGAATTTCATTCATATTCCCCTTAAATAGTATGCGGCATGTCTTTTGTTTCGGATATCGGTCTATAAACCGGTAAATCAATACAGCGGGTGTGTCCGGCAGAGTTCGGCAACTTCGGCGCGTATATGGTCGGCGCTGTTTTTAAAATCCGTTGCGGTCAGGCGTATGAGTCCGGCGATTTTTTTCATATCGTCTTCTCTGAAACCCCGCGTGGTTGCCGCCGGCGTTCCGATACGGATACCGCTTGTGATAAAAGGACTTTCGGGGTCGTTCGGAATCGCGTTTTTATTGACTGTGATATGCACCTCGTCCAGCCGGTTTTCGAGCTTCTTTCCGGTGAGTTTGAAACTGCGCGTATCGGCGAGCATCAGATGGTTGTCGGTTCCTCCGGAAACCAGGTTGAATCCCTCTCTCATCAGAGAGTCGGCAAGAACGGCCGCGTTCTTTATGATCTGCTGCTGGTATGTTTTAAATTCGGGACGCAGAGCTTCGCCGAAGCAGACCGCCTTTGCAGCGATGATATGCATAAGCGGTCCGCCCTGCGTTCCGGGGAATACCGCTTTGTTGATTTTCGCGGCAAATTCCTCACGGCATAAAATC
>CAZVPD010000001.1:7748-30174 GCA_964628455.1 uncultured Lachnospiraceae bacterium | reverse complement strand
GTCGTGGTGACCACATCGGCATAAGGTACCGGGTTCGGATGAAGGCCGGCGGCAACCAGTCCAGCTATATGTGCCATATCCACCATCAGATACGCGCCGACGCTTTTGGCAATCGCGGACATACGCTCGAAATCGATGATGCGGGGATAAGCGCTCGCGCCGGCGACGATCAGCTTCGGGTGTTCTTTTTCCGCCAGGTCGGCAAGTTTATCGTAATCGATACGGTGGGTGGTATCGTCAACCCCGTATGGTACGAAATGATAAAACAATCCGGAAAAATTCACGGGGCTTCCGTGGGTCAGATGCCCGCCGTGGGCGAGGCTCATGCCGAGAACGGTATCCCCTTTTTCAAGCAGCGCCAGATAAACCGCCGTATTCGCCTGTGCGCCGCTGTGCGGCTGGACATTGGCATGTTCGGCTCCGAAAAGAAGCTTTGCCCTTTCGATCGCGAGATTTTCCGCGATGTCGACTTTTTCGCATCCTCCGTAATAACGTTTCCCGGGATACCCTTCGGCATATTTATTGGTCAGGGATGACGCCGCGGCAGCCATAACCGCCTGTGAAACGAAATTCTCCGATGCGATGAGTTCGATCCCGTTTTCCTGGCGTTCGTATTCGGCAAAAACCGCATCTCCGAGTTCGGGATCGGCTTCGCGCAGTAATTTTATGTTATCGAGCAGCATGGTACAGATCTCCTTGTTCTTGTTTTGTGTAAGTGTTATTATACATGATTCAAAGCTTTTTTACAAGAGCCGATTTATGAAATAAAATTTTATTGTCCGGATACCGGCAGGACCGGCTTCTGCTTTTTTCTGCACAGGAGAATGTCGCGGACAATCGACGCGTCCACGCGGTGCTCCAGGCTGTTGTATGGGGGATCGTTCTGCGGCTCCAGTCCTTCGGACAGGAATATTTCCTCCATGTCACGGCGGGCGAGAACACTGCTGTTCCACGCAAGGGCGATGATACCGCCGGGACGCAGCGTTTTTTTCCAGGCCGGAAGGCAGAGACGCAGCAGCTCCGACGGATTCCGCGTAAGGGACGACTGTTTCTCGTTGGATATGTTTCCGTGCTGAACACCGTAAGGAAGGTCGCCCGCCAGGATATGAAACTGTTCTTTTTTAAAATAGCGGTCGGCATAAGCCGAGTTGCCCGAAACGTATTCAAGCAGCAGCGTGTCTCCCGTTTTCATGGAATTTTTATCTTTCGCGATCTTAAAGCGGTTCATCTCCGAGATAAAGCTTTTCTCCTCTCCGCTTATCCTGAACTGCTCGTATTCGTGTTTATAATGTCCCGTTTTAAGATAGCGTCTGAGATATGCTACGCTTTCCGAAACCGGAGAGGGTGAGATCTCGATTCCCGCGCAGTTATAGCCGAGGATCAGCGCCTCGTATAACGTGGTCCCTTTTCCCGCAACGGGGTCCAGTAAATTCAATTTGTCTTCGGCCTTATATCCTCCGGCGCTTACCGCCAGATTTATGAGCATGCGTGTAAACAGTTCGTTGGTTTTTCCGGTGTACTTGAGGATCATCGACAGATCCTCGCCGAAGTAATACGGCGGAGTTTTCCGCAGCGGACGCAGGCATATTCCGGCGCCGTCATTCTGTTCCTCGAAAATCGCATAGACGAAGGACAGCCGTGAGATCAGGCGCAGGTCGGATGCGGTGAGCGGCTCCGCGGAAGAGAAGGAGACATAAGAAACCCCTTCCGTTTCTTTTACGGCAAAATCGCCGCAGGCAGCCGAAAAGGAGGAGGCCGCCGCCTCCAGTTCGGCCAGCGACAAAGGTTTTGAAGCTTCAAAATAAACCCTGTTGTGGCCGGGATTTGAAAGTATAGCATATTGCGTCATATATACCGCCTGTATGAAAGATGGACGTGTTGCCCGATAAGCAATACGCCCGTCCTGTGAATTCCTATGAACTTTTATTTGTTTTCGTCGTCTTTTTTTCTGTCTGAGCTGTCATAAGGACTGTCCTCTTCCGGTTCATGCCGGCTTTTTTTCTCGGCCGCGACCCTGCGGGCTTCCTCTTCCTCACGGCGTTTTCCGTCTTCGATATCGCGGAGCGCTTTTGCGCGATTCTCCTCTTCGCTGCGGCGCCTGCGTTCGCTCATGATCGACTCGAGATGTTCGACGGTCGGATTTCCGCTCATAACCGCATCAAACTGAATTTCGTCCATAACTTCGTTCTTAAACAGGAAGTTCGCGATAAAATGCAGTTTCTCCATATATTCTTTGATGATCTCTTCCGCTTTGTCATACGCTGCGTCGATAATGAGTTTGATCTCGTCGTCGATCTTCGCGGCTGTTTCCTCGGAATAATTGCGGGTGTTTGAAAAATCGCGCCCGAGGAACACTTCGTCTCCGGCATGTTCGGAACCGTATACGATGGAACCGAGATTGTCGCTCATTCCGTATTTGGTCACCATATTGCGGGCAATCTGAGTGGCGCGCAGGATATCGTTTGAAGCGCCTGTCGAAAGATCGCCCATGATCAGCTTTTCGGCTACACGACCGCCGAGTAAAGTGACGATTTCGCCGGACATTTCATTCCTCGACATATAGGAGCGGTCTTCCTTGGGCAGCGAGAGGGTATAACCGCCGGCGCGCCCCGAGGGTATGATCGATATCTGATGGACGGGGGAATCCGGTTTCATGATGCGCGTGACGATCGCGTGGCCGGCCTCGTGATAGGCGGTCAGTTTTCTTTCGTTTTCGGATATGACTTTAGATTTCTTCTGCGGCCCGACAAGAACCTTTATCGTGGCCTCTTCAAGGTCGTTCATGCCTATCAGCGACTTGCCCTTTTTGGCGGCCAGAAGAGCGGCTTCGTTTAACAGGTTGGCAAGGTCCGCTCCGGTAAAGCCGACGGTCGTCTTGGCAAGGACTCCCAGATCCACGTCCTCTTCGAAGGGCTTGCCCTTGGCATGTACTTTCAATATATCCTCGCGCCCTTTGATGTCGGGATAGTTGACCGTAACCTGACGGTCAAAGCGTCCGGGGCGCAGCAGTGCCGGATCGAGTATATCGGGGCGGTTGGTAGCAGCCATGACGATCACGCCTTCGTTTGAACCGAATCCGTCCATCTCCACCAGGAGCTGGTTCAGCGTCTGTTCGCGCTCGTCATGACCGCCGCCCAGCCCTGCTCCGCGGTGCCGGCCGACAGCGTCGATCTCATCGATGAAGATAATGCTCGCCGGATTTTTTTTCGCCGTTTCAAACAGGTCGCGCACGCGCGACGCACCGACGCCCACATACATCTCGACAAAATCGGAGCCCGATATCGAATAAAAGGGCACTCCGGCCTCTCCGGCGACCGCTTTTGCAAGCAGGGTCTTGCCTGTGCCGGGAGGTCCTATCAGCAGAACGCCGTGAGGGATCCGGGCTCCGAGTTTATTGAACTTCGAAGGTTCGCGCAGAAAATCGACCACCTCGCGGAGTTCTTCTTTTTCTTCGTCGGCCCCCGCGACGTCACGGAAGTATACCTTTTTCTTTTCGTCCGATCCCAGTTTCGCACGCGCCTTGCCGAACGTATTGAGCTTTCCGCCTTTGCCCGTCGTCTGATTCATGACATAGAACCAGAGGCCTATAAACAGGGCGATCAGCAGCACATAAGGCAGCAGACTGACCCACCAGGGTATTTCAACGGGTTCGGCATAATTATAATTTTCTATGGTCCCGTCGGCAAGCTGCCTGAGCACGGTCTCGTTGAGGTCGTTATAAAAAATCGAAACATCCAGCAGCCTGAACGAATAGGTCTCTTCTTCGTGCGTCAGTATGGTCAAGTTGTTTTTTTCGTCGATTTCAAAGGCTTTGACCTCGCCGTTGTTGAACATGGTCACGATATCGCTGTAAAGCAGCGTCTCGGTATTCATGTTCCCGAAAAGCGCGGCAGTGGCGATCAGAATCACGCCGATCAAAACCACATAAAACAGAATGATTCTAAAATTACCTTTCATTTATACCCCCGTGGCTCAGGTCTGTTGATTTTCGGTATCGCACTGTTCTTTTCCCTGCTTTTTGGTGTAGATTTCGGGCCTGAGCACTCCCACATACGGCAGCGCACGGTATTTTTCGGCATAATCGAGTCCGTATCCCACAACAAATTCATCGGGAATGACACAGCCCACATAATCCGGACGGAAGTTTACCTCACGCCGGTCGGGTTTATCCAGAAGCGTACAGGTCCGTACCGAATGGGCGCCCTTCAGCTTGAGATATTCCACCAGGTATGACATCGTTCGTCCGCTGTCGATAATATCTTCGATGATCAGTATATCGAGATCGCCTATATCTTTCCTGTAGAAGTCGAGTATGATGTTTACGCTTCCCGAAGTCACGGAAGAATTGCCGTAAGATGAAACTTTCATAAAATCGATCTCGACGGGAAGTCCGATGCGCTTCATCAGTTCTCCCATAAAGACAACCGAACCTTTGAGTACGCAGAGCAGAACCAGCTTTGGCGGGTGTTCTTCTTCGCAGAAACGTCCCTGCGGGCCGTAGTCCCTGTCGATCTGCATGGCAATCGAACGAACCGTTTCCGAGATCTTCTCTTCGGTCACCAGTATTCTGTCAATATCGGGATGTTTCATGTTTACTCCGTAAAGCCGTTATAGATTATATTTTTTTATTTTGCGTATCCGATGACGACCGTGTCTTTCCCGTTTTCATCGTTTTCATTGTTTTCATCGTTTTCATCGTTTCCGCCGCGTTTTTCCGCCCCGTCGCGCACCGCGATCCCGGGTATCCACAGCAGTCCCTCACCGTCGCATACAAAAGGCAGCAGGTCTCTTTCGGCCGGGTCCGTCTGTTTTTCCCCGAGCAGTTTTTTGACGCTTTTTGTCATACCGCCGCTGCGGATGACGTCTCCGTTCCGCCGGTTTCTGATATAAATAACGCCTTTCATTTTATCAGAATATAAAGTTATGTATATAAATAATTTGTAAATATTCTTGATCTCTTTTATATCATTTATATTTTTACAGAGAAAAACTGCACCGGCCTTTCCGAGATCGTTCTTTCCCTCTCCGAGGGGACAGCTGAACGGTTCATCCGGTTTTTTCCGGCCTTTTTCAAATACAAATCCGGTCCGGGTTTTTCGCATCGAAATGCCTGAGGGAAGCGACACCGAACCGTGCAGCCTGCCCTCCTTCAGCAGTTTCAGGGCATCCGCTACATGAACGGCCTGCAGCTGACCTCCCCCCGCAAAAGCCGAATAACCCTGAATAATCCGCCGGGAGAGCAGGGCGTCACGGCTGTCCGATGCGAAACGCGGGTCGTTCAGGGCAAGACCGTCAAGAAAATCGCTGTCGCGGCGCAGCTGCGAACACATGCGGAGAACATTGGCCTCAGCCCGGGAGTTGACGCGGAGGATGAGTGGCACGATTTCACTCCGGATAAAATTCCGGGTGTATGCCGGGTCGCCGTTGGTTTCGTCGCTTGCGTAACCGAGGCCGTTTTCCCTGCAGTAGCCGGTTATTTCCTCTTTCGAACATTCGATCAGCGGCCGTATGACAGCGCCGCGGACCGGGGGTATCCCGCACAGGCCCCGGATCCCCGTTCCCCTCAGAAGATTAAAAAGCACCGTTTCCAGATTATCCCCGGAGTTATGGGCCGTCGCGATTTTCGTGAAACCTTCGGAAACGCACAGTTCCCCGAAAATACGGTAGCGTTCCCGCCGCGCCGTCTCCTCGATCCCCGTGTTTGACGCCGCCGCAAGGGAGGGAACATCCGCGCTCCGTACAAAAAGTTCGATGTCCCGTTCACGGCAAAACCGTATGCAGTGCTGCTGATCGCGGTCGGCCGCCTCTCCTCGGATCCTGTGATTGACATGAACGGCGGCGATTCTGATCCGGTTTCCGGTGCAGAAGGTATGCAGGAGATGCAGCAGGGCGGTGGAGTCGGCTCCGCCGGAATAGCCGCACAGAAGGGCGTCTTTTTCACCGAGCATATCGTATTTTTTTATCGTTTGGTAAAATTTGTCCTTGACGGCTTCGGTCGAAATCATTTTATTTATCTGTTTTTCCCTGAACTTTCCCGTTTCCGATGTTTTTGTTATGCGGGCGGCGCTTCCAGGTCGGATCTGGTCGTGAATTTCGTGTATTGTCCGAACCAGCCCATTTCCACTTTGCCCGTGGCTCCGTGACGGTTTTTCGCGACGATGACTTCGGCATAATTCTGCTTCAGCTCCTCATGCTTTTTATCGCCGTTATCCTTGTAATAGTCCGGACGGTATAAAAACATGACCACGTCGGCGTCCTGTTCGATGGCTCCGGAGTCGCGCAGGTCGGAAAGCTGCGGAATATTGCCCGCGCGCGATTCGGGCGCGCGGGACAGCTGGGCACAGGTTATGACCGGAACATGGAGTTCCTTGGCCAGCAGTTTGAGGTTGCGCGATATTTCGGAAACTTCCTGAACCCTGTTTTCATTCCGGCGGTCCCCCTGCATTAGCTGCAGGTAATCGATGACGACCAGACCCAGATTCTTTTCACGGCGCAGTTTCGCCTTCATGCCGGTGACGGTGATCCCCGAAGTGTCGTCGATCAGAATATCGCATTCCGAAAGGCTGCCCGCCGCTTCGGCAAGCTTGTTCCAGTCATCGTTTTCCAGCTTTCCCGAACGCATGTTATAGCCGTCGATCAAAGCTTCGGACGACAGCATGCGGGTGATGAGCTGTTCGCAGGACATTTCGAGAGAAAATACCGCGATCTTCTTTTTTTCTTTTTTCGCAGCCGTGACGGCAATGTTCATGGCAAAGCTTGTCTTTCCCATACCCGGGCGTGCGCCGACGAGGATCAGGTCCCCGGGACCGAGTCCGACCAGAATTTTATCCAGTTCGGAAAACCCCGTCGGGGTGCCGCGTGCCGCTTCTGGATTTTCGCGGAGTATGCGCAGCTGTTCGTATACGGAAATGATCACGTCCCGGACATGGCGGAAGCCCTTTTTCTCGTTTCCCTGCACGATATTGAAAATCTTCTGTTCGGCGTTGTCCAGGATAGCGGTCACGTCATCCTGTGGGGAATAAGCGGTTTCGCTTATTTCGGAGCATGCCGCGATCAGGCTTCGAAGCAGCGATTTTTCCCGGACGATCCTGGCATAATCGCGGATATTCGATGCGGACGGCACCATTTCGGCAATGACTTTGATATAAGCCCTGCCCTGGTCACTCGTTGTATACAGCCCGTGCTTCACCAGAACGTCGATCAGCGTGACCACGTCGATCGTGCGGTTCTGGAGAAACAATTCCTGCATGGACAGATAGATTTCCCGGTGGTCGGAAATATAAAAATCCTCGTGCGTGATGATATTGGCGGTGTCGGTGAATGATTCCGGATCGATCAGAACCGAACCGAGGACCGACTGTTCCGCTTCAAGAGAAAAAGGAAGGCGTCTTCCCGACTCGTCGTTTTGTATGGCCATATCTATTTGCCGCTGACGACAACAACGTTGATATTGCCGACGACACCGGGATAAAGCTTTATCTCAAGCGTATATGTGCCGAAGGCCTTGATGTGTTCGTCAAGCTGGATCCTGCGCCGGTCTATTTCGAGCTGATGCTGCGCGAGCATCGCCTCGGCGATATCCTTCACGGTGACCGACCCGTAAAGTCTGCCGTCGGAACCCGCCGTCGCCGTGATCTTTACGATCATTCCCTCAAGCCTTGCGGCAAGCTCTTCGGCGTTTTTCTTTTCCGTGTCCGCCTTAAACTTTTTCGCCTGTTCCTTGTTTTCGAGTTCCTTTAGGATCTGTGCGTTCGCTTCGACGGCGAGTCCGCGCGGAAACAGAAAATTGCGGGCATACCCGTCCGAAACGTTCTTTATCTCGCCTTTTTTTCCCTGCGACTTCACATCCTGCATGAGCAAAACTTTCATGCCATCTACCTCCGGTTTTAATTCTTATAGGATACGCTTTATACTATTTTCCGCAGAAAACTCAGTCCAAGGGCGCTTTCCCGCAGAAAATCCCCGAAGCCGCATTCAATCGAGATTCGTCCGTCGTATGCGGTCTTCTTTAATGCGGCGGCAAAACGGGTCAGATATACCCCGTCATGCGAACCGGGATAGCGCCGTTCAAACGGCTCCGCCGTATGCGCGTGCAGGATAATATCCTCGGCTTCCTTTAAAACGGCGAAGCACTCCTCGTTATATTCCGCTGTTCCGGCCGCCGAAGCGTTCCCGGAAGGTTCCAGGCTCATGTGATAGGTGTCGGCGAGCAGTTTGATGCTGCCGTATCCCGCGGAATTCATGCTCCGCACGATGGACGCGCCTTCAGCCAGCGTTGTGATCATATTGGTTTCGCGGGAGTTCAGAGGTTCGAGCGTGACGGTTATGCCGTATTTCCGGGCATAACCGTCACAAAGGGCAAGGAAATTCCGGATATCCTCCAGTCCCTTTTCATACGGCGTTCCGTCCGGAGCCCGCCTTGACGCGCCGCTCCCGAACACGAGAATGCCGGCTCCGAGACCGCTCACCCTCTCCATGGCACGGTCGACGAATTCTTTCAGCTCCTCCGAAAGAACGGAGATGTGCATATGGCCGGGTATGAAACTGTTGGCGGCTTCAATGCGGACTTCTCCCCCGTCTTTGACGCGCCTGTATTCCTCTTCCGTCATTTTCATCAACAGCCCCACGGTAGCTTCCGCGTAATCAAAGCCGATGTCACGCACCGCACGGCAGCCGGCCGTTAAGATCCCGGCAGCCGAACCGTCCGTTGAACCTGTCCCTTCGGGCATAAAAGAAGCGCCGGGGATACAGCATCCGATCCTGATCATAAAAATTCTCCTTTAACGTTGTTTGGTTTTTTACAGTTCTTTCAAATATTCGTCGATCGTGACCTTCAGCCGGGTAAGCGCTTCGGTCATCTGCTCTCCCTTAAGCTGCGTGGCCGCCGCATCAAAATGCCCGCCGCCGCCGATCTTCTCCAGGATCAGCTGTACATTGACGCCCCCGGATGACCTGGCCGATATAAAGACGGTTTCGCCGATGCGGCAGAGCGCAAACGAAGCGGCCACGCCGTCGACCGTCAGCAGTTTATCGGCCGCTTTGGCAGCCGCTATGCGGTCGGACATGGTGTTGTCCTCGCCGTCGCTTACCGCGATGGCTATGATGTTCCTGTAGATATACACATTGTTCGTGAATTTGGCTTCCCGCAAAAAGCTGTCAAGGTCCGTCTTGAATAAAGACTGCGCGTCTGCCGGACTCGCGCCTTCGCTTCGCAGATAAAGCGCCGCGGAGAAAGTGCGCGTCCCTGTATTGCGCGTAAATTGCTTGGTATCGAGAAGAATTCCCGCGAACATGATGTCCGCCTCGCTTTTTGGCAGGTGCCCGACCGGAAGGGACTGCTCGAGTATTTCGGCAACAAGTTCACAGGAAGAGGACGCGGAAGGTTCGATATAAGCGACAGCGGGCTGCGTTTTAAATTCGGCCGTCTTTCGGTGATGGTCGACGATGACCGTTTTAAAAGAGTTTTCCGCCACTTCGGGGGCTTCATACTGCGTCCTGTTGTTGACGTCGGCGATCACAAGGAGCGTTTCGGAAGAGAGCATGTCCTGCGCCTCGGCAGCGCTGACGAACATGCTGCTGTATTCGGGAAGAGTTTTCAGCTTATCAAAGCATTTTTTCAGGTTGGGGTCGTGTTCGTTCGCGATGATATTGACCCTGACGCCGCAGAATATCGCCAGCCGCGCCAGACCGGCGCAGGCGCCGAGGGCGTCGAAATCCATGTTGCGGTGACCCATGATCAGCGTGTTCGAAGACGCCGACATCAGCACAGCAAGTTCGTTGGCCACGACCCTGGCGCGGACTTTCGTTTTTTTCTGCACCGTCTTCGAACGTCCGCCGTAGAACTCCAGCCCCGTTTCGGTCCTGACCACAACCTGGTCTCCCCCGCGCTGCAGCGCCATATCCAGCGCTCCCCGCGCAGCTCTGTCCTTTTCCGCATAACTCCCCAGTGTACCCGAAATGCCGACCGAGATCGTAACGGGAAGGCTGTCCTCCCCGATGCGGATATCGCGGACGCGGTCGAGGATGTCAAATCTGTCCGCAATAAACTGTTCGAGATGGCATGCGTCGAAGATAAAGAAATAGCGGTCGCGCTCATATTCCTTCAGGATGCCCTGCACGGAATCCGCCCATGCTTTGAGCACGCTTTCGATCTCGGTTGACGCGGTCCGGTATTTTTCCTGCACATACTGCATGAGTTCGTCGAGGTTATCGGCCATAATATACGCGACAACCGTCGTTTCGTCCGCGATACGCCTGTATGCCGATAAAAGCTCGGTTTTGTCGTACCAGAGCATCAGTATAAAATTTTTATTCTGCGATGTGATCTTATATCCGCGAACGCCGAAAGTGGTTCCGAAAGCTTCCACGTCAACACCGTCGGCGGATTCCGCCGCGACAATCTCGGCAGGTGAAACATCGCTGATCGTCTCGAGTCCGCGGCCGTACAGCGTCTCCCGCCGTCCTACCCGGTGGGTCAGTTCCCGGTTGTACCAGATGATTTTCCCGTTTTCGTCACAGATAAGAACGGGCTGGCGCAGACGGCTCAACACATCCAGCGTTATGCTTCCCAGCGGAGACCCGCTGCTGCCGGCAGCCGCCGAATCAAGCCTTCCCGACACGAGTCTGGGGATGATGCCCGCCGCGGCGATCGCGGCGATATACAGCAAACCGACTGTGATTCCGAGTCTTACCGGATCGGCATCCTCCCTTTTGCTCAGCACGATATAGGCGCCGAAGAATGACATCGTGATGACGACATTCACCAGCAGCTTTAAAAAAGCGGGGCTGACCGGCAGTACTTTTATTTTTTTGAACATGACTTTACTTTCTTTGGAAGAATAAAGTTGGCTGCGGAATTTATTTTACAGGCTTGATCCTCTTTTTTATACTGTCCGATACGGTGCCGATGACTCCGAAAAAAGAAACGGATACAAAAAAAGCGGCGATATTATAAAAAAGCAGCAGGAAAGCGACCGCCGCGAGAATCCCGGCGGTTAAATTCCGTTTCCGGGCTCTTATCATATCCGCCGCGCGCTTCACTCCCGCCAGGGTAAATCCGGGGGTGAGAATGATGATGATGTTTTCCGCGGTCAGGGTCAGCGGAGTTGTTTTCCCGCCGTTGAAAAACAGCGCCGCGGCATAGGAAACGATGAAAACAACCGCCGAGATGAAGCTCATCTCAAACGGCCACGGAAAAGAGGGCAGCAGTTTTTCCTCAAGGCGGAACAGACGGCACAGCAGGATGTAAAAAGTAACAGTCAGATATGCCGAAAAAAGCAGAAGGCACACGGCCATCGAGGGGAACAGAACCAGCATATATCCGATCAGTTTTTCGGTGATGTCTTCGGTAAAGCCCATCAACGCGAAGTTGTCGCGTATACCGGCCATAAAATCGTCGTATGCTGCGCCGAAAGCCGCCGCGCCGAGTCCTCCCCGCGTAAAAATAAGGTTCAGCGCAATATAAAGAACGCAGCCGGCGCCGAGCGCCGCGGCGACGGAGATCATCGTTTTCGAACGGCCGAAACGGAGCCTGCGTGCCGTATTCATCAAAAGCGCGCAGGGGAGAAAAGCGCATGCGGTCAGCGCCGCGACGGGATCTCCGAAAAACAGCAGGGCGAGGGGATATGCGGCTATGCCGGCGGCAAGGGGGTACGGTGAACCGACGGAACCGCAGACGAAAGACGTGCAGGCAGCCGCACCCGAAATAAGCAGCATTCCGGACACGCTGAGGGGTGAAAAAGAGGAAAGAGCGCCGAACAGAACGGAAACGGCAAGCAGTGTCACAACGGTGACGGCCGGAACAGGATACCGCCGCTTTTCTTCTCCGGGATTATTCTCCAATGCAGGCTCCTTCCCTCTCTTTTTGTATAAGATCTTTTATCCTAATCATACAAAAACCGGCACAGCGGCACATGCGGATATTCCCGGGGGGATCTGTCCGTCCATACGGCCGGCCGGCCGTTTTTCCCTGTGACCGATGACGGACGGACGACCCGGGTACTCTATATTATAGCATTAAAACGGCGCTTTGTAAACAGTGTCCCCGAAATTATTCGAAATGCCCTGTAAACGCCTTCCTTTTTCTTGATTTACGGACACCGGCATGCTATAATGATACGGTACGCAGAACGTACGAAATAAAGAAGGAAGGATTCCTATGAATCATAAAAATAAAGCGCGGGAACTCGTTTCCCGGATGACGCTCGCGGAAAAAATGTCTCAGCTCCGGTATGACGCTCCGGCCATCGAACGCCTCGGTATTCCCGCCTATAACTGGTGGAACGAATGCCTTCACGGCGTCGCCAGATCCGGAGCCGCAACCGTTTTCCCCCAGGCGATCGGCATGGCGGCTTCGTTCGACGAGACGCTCATGTTCGAAGTTGCTTCGGCGATCTCCGATGAAGCCCGCGCCAAATTCAACGAATACCGTTCCTTCGGAGACACCGGGATATACCAGGGACTGACTTTCTGGTCACCCAATATCAACATCTTCCGCGATCCCCGCTGGGGCCGCGGGCATGAAACATACGGGGAAGACCCCTTCCTGACCGGACGGATGGGCGCTGCATTTATCAGGGGGCTTCAGGGCGATGACCCCGAATACAGAAAAACAGACGCGACATTAAAGCATTATGCCGTGCATTCGGGACCCGAAGGCGAACGGCACAGTTTCAATGCTTCGGTTTCCGAAAAAGACCTGTGGGAAACCTATCTCAGCGCTTTCGCATACTGCATCAAAAATGCGTCTCCTTCCGCCGTCATGGGGGCCTACAACCGGGTCGGCGGAGAGCCCTGCTGCGCGTCTCCGAGGATGATAGGTGAAATCCTGCGGGGAAAAATGAAATTCGAGGGTTATTTTTTATCCGACTGCGGCGCCGTCTGCGATATCAACCGGAGCCATCACGTCACGGAAAACGAAGCGGAAAGCGCCGCTCTCGCGGTTAAAAACGGATGTGACCTGAACTGCGGCAGCGCCTATCAGTATTTAAAAGCGGCGTTTGCGGCAGGTCTGGTCACGGAAGAGGAAATTACAACCGCCGCACAGCGGCTTTTCGAAGCACGGTTCAGGCTCGGGATGTTCGAAAAAACACCGTATGACCGTATTGCATATGATAAGGTCGAATGCGCCGCGCATTGCGGACTGAATCTGAGAATGGCGCATGAAAGCATCGTTCTGCTGAAAAACGACGGTATCCTTCCGTTCGGAAAAATAAAAAAACTCGCCGTGATCGGTCCGAACGCCGACAGCACGGAAGTGCTTCTGGGCAATTACAACGGCACGCCTTCGCGATATACGACGCTGCTGAGAGGCATACAGGAGGAGGCCGAACGCAGAAACATCGCCGTCCGCTATGCGCGGGGCTGCCATCTGTTTGACTCCGGCCTTCATTCATGGGCCGAAAATCCACTGCGTGAAGCCCTTCTTGCCGCCCGGAGCGCCGATGCCGTCATCCTGATCATGGGCCTCAATCCGCGCATGGAAGGGGAGGAGGGGGACGCCTACAACGGGGCAAGGAGCGGAGACCGCGTTACGCTCGAACTGCCCGATTCCCAGAAGCATCTCTTCGGAGAGATCATGAAGGAAAAGAAACCCGTCGTATTCGTCAATGTGTCCGGCAGCTGTGTTGCCCTGGCGGAACAGGACAGAAGCTGCGGCGCGGTCCTTCAGTGCTTTTATCCGGGCGCGCCGGGCGGAACCGCGCTGGCCGATATCCTGTTCGGAGAAGTCAGCCCGTCTGGAAGGCTCCCGGTCACTTTTTACCGCTCGGACGAGGACCTTCCGCCGTTTGAAGACTATTCGATGGAGAACCGCACATACCGTTATTTTACGGGGAAACCCCTTTATCCGTTCGGCTTCGGACTGAGCTATACGGAATTTTCCTATTCGGACCTGCGGACAGACAAAAAAGAATACGGACCCGGTGAGGATGTCCGCTTATCCTTCACACTCGCCAACACGGGCGCCGCGGACGGCAGCGAAGTCACATGCATTTACCTGATACCCGAAGTATCTTCGCCCGGCGTGCCGCAAAAAAAACTTGCCGCGTTCACGAGGACTTTTTTAAAAGCCGGCGCCGCAGCTTCCGTCACGGCCGCGGTCGAATACGAGAGTCTTCTCTATACGGACGAAGACGGAACGCCGCTGTTCCGGGAAGGAAACTATTGCCTGACTGCGGGAAGCGGCTCCGCCGTCATCCGTTTGAACCGCAGATCCGGCGTATAGAACGGAATGATCAACGGAATCTGTCATGACCGGACAAAATACATCAAAATATATCGAAATATATCGAATAAATCGAAAAGTTAAAAAAACCGTCTTGATAAAATTCTGAATATATGGTAACATTACAGTTACATAAATTACTGATGAGGGGAAAACAAAGATGTATAATAAGAAAACGATCGAAGATATCGGTGTGGCCGGCAAAAGAGTGCTCACACGCTGCGATTTCAATGTACCTGTCACCGACGGCGTCATAACCGACGACAAACGCATCGCAGAAGCGCTTCCCACGATAAAATATCTGTCCTCACACGGCGCCCGCGTGATCCTGTGCTCGCATTTCGGCCGCCCGAAGGGTGAATTCAATCCCGCATTCTCGCTTGCCCCGGTAGCGAAGCGCCTTTCCGAACTTCTCGGGCGCGATGTAGTCTTTGCGGCCGACGTGATCGGAGCAGACGCGAAAAGCAAGGCGGCGGCGCTCCGCGACGGCGATATCATGCTGATCGAAAATGTCCGTTTTCACAAGGAAGAGGAAAAGAACGATCCGGCGTTTTCCAAAGAACTGGCTTCCCTTGCCGAAATCTATGTGAACGACGCTTTCGGAACGGCTCACCGCGCCCATGCTTCCACAGCCGGCGTAGCGGATTATCTGCCCGCTGTCTGCGGCTATCTTATTCAGAAAGAAATTTCGATCATGGGAGGCGCGCTTACCGACCCGAAGCGTCCTTTTATCGCCATTCTCGGCGGAGCCAAAGTTTCGGATAAGATCGGTGTTATCAAAAATCTGCTGACAAAAGTGGATACCCTTATCATCGGCGGAGCCATGGCATACACTTTCTTTAAAGCGGACGGTTTTACGGTCGGCGATTCGCTGTGTGAAACCGACAAAGTCGAACTTGCCCGCAGCCTGAAAGCAGAAGCTGCCGCCGCAGGCATACGTTTTTTACTGCCGGTCGACAACAGGACAGGCGACAGATATTCCCCCGACTGTAATTTGTACCTTGTCGACTCGGATAATATTCCCGAAGGCTACATGGGCCTCGATATAGGTCCCAGGACCGAAGCGCTGTTTGCATCCGCGATCAAAGGTGCCGGAACCGTGGTATGGAACGGTCCCATGGGCGTGTCGGAATGGGATAAATTCGCTTCCGGAACGCGCGCCGTTGCCCGTGCGGTGGCGGAAAGCGGCGCCGTATCCATCATCGGCGGCGGCGACAGCGCCGCGGCTGTCGAACAGCTCGGGTATGCCGACCGTATGACGCATATATCCACAGGCGGAGGCGCCTCTCTCGAATTCCTCGAAGGACTTGTTCTTCCGGGCATCGCCTGCCTGAACGACAAATAAAAAAGCCGAATCTTTTCAGATTCAGATAAAGGAGCATCTCCGAATCAGATGAATACTTCCGAACGAAAGAAAATCATCGCAGGCAACTGGAAGATGAATAAGAATCCGGCGGAAACGGCAGCGTTTATCACCGAACTGCTTCCGCTCCTGTCAGGACCCGGCGGAGCGGAGGTCGTGCTCTGCGTACCCTTTACCGATATTCATGCCGCTGTGACGGCCGCAGCGGGAACACAGATAAAAATCGGCGCTCAAAACGTCCATTTCGCGGACTCCGGCGCCTACACCGGAGAAATTTCGGCTTCCATGCTGCGCGCGTGCGGGGTATTGTATGCCGTCGCGGGACACAGTGAACGGCGCCAGTATTTCGGAGAGACCGACGTGACCGTCAATCTCCGGGTCAAAGCCGCTCTCAAAGCCGGCCTTCGCGTGATCCTGTGTATCGGCGAAAAGCTTGAGGAGCGCGAACGCGGAATCACAGCCGAACTGATCCATATGCAGCTTTATACCGCTCTTATGGGCGTGACCGAAGAAGAACTCGGGAACGTGATCATCGCTTACGAACCCGTATGGGCCATCGGAACGGGTAAAACCGCAACTTCCGATCAGGCAGAAGAGGTATGCGCCATGATCCGCCGCCTGCTTGCGGCCAAATACGGCGAAAAAGCCGCGCAAAAAACCGCTGTCCAGTACGGGGGCTCTATGAATGCCTCCAATGCCGCCGAACTGCTGGCAAAAGAAAATGTCGACGGCGGTCTTATCGGAGGCGCGTCGCTGAAAGCGGCCGATTTCGCCGCCATTGTAAAAGCCGCCCGGTAAAATCGAACCGTCATTTTTTCAAAAACGAAGAGAACGGCTTTGTTTCTTTTGTTTTTTCTTCTTCCGGAACGGGCGGTGATGCCGGGTCCGGAGAGGGCAGGCGAATATTTTACCCGGACCGCTCCGTTCGGTCCTGCCGAAACCCTTTTTACAGAAAGGAATGATCCCTATTATGAAAAGGTGCGCGGCTGTTTTTTCCGCCGTCTTCGTGTTTTCGCTGACGGTGCTGCTGTTTGCGCTGCCCGTTTTCTGCGCAGACACCGCGGAGGAAGGTATAACCTCGGTTACGCTCATACGCGAAAAAGACGCGATAAAAGTAGAACTGCGGGCTTCCCTCTCAAAAGAGGAGGCGCAGAAACGCAGGGGTGAAACGCTGTATATCTTTGAACTGTATCCTTATCAGAGCGTTTCGGGTTTAAACAGCCTCACCCCCGCCGGTCAGGTGAAGGCGGCGGAAAAAATGTCCCTCTCCCTCGATTTCGAAGCCGGTTCACAGCGCCTGTATTCGAAATTCCTTTTGGCGCACAAAATGCCGGACGGTTCATACGGCATTTTCGGCTGGGCAAGGTACATCGAAAATCCCGACCTTCTGGCTTCGCAAACCTACGAATATCCCTCATATCCGTCTAAAAAAGGACTTTTCGTGCAGCTTACAAGCGACGCGCAGGAACTGGGAATTTCGCATACCGTGATCAATGTGGCGGTCAATGAGTATCTGCTCGACGCAAAAAGCGTGAATTCCATCGACTATATTTTCGGCAACACGACCTATTACCTAAGCCGGGAAAAAATCGAAAGACTCGATTACCGCATCAGGCAGTTTACCGAAACAGGTGTTCACTGCTATCTGAACATCATCCTTTCGCGGCCGGCCCAGGACATGCCGCAGAAACTGGCAGCCCTGTATGCCGCGCCCGAGATTTCAACCGCTTCGCTGTATGCGTTCAATGTTTCCGAACGCGACCCTGTCCTGTATCTGGAGGGCTTTCTCGACTTCATCGCCCGTCGCTACACCGATCCGGACAGGGAATACGGTTTTGCCGGCAGCTTTATTTTCGGTTACGAAGTCAACCGGAACCGCGGCTACAACTATATGGGCATAAAATCGCTTGACAGCTACCTGAACACCTATATCACGGCTTTCCGCATCGCCTCCACCGCGCTCCGCTCCGTATACGCAAACGGACGCGTCTATCTTTCGGTCGGCAATAATTTCAATGCGGCTTCGGCGGACCCGGCGGTCAAAGCAGACCCGTCCCTTGATTATTCCGCGAAGGACCTTCTGCAGGCTTTTGCCGCCAAAATGCGGTATTCGGGCGATATTCCGTGGAATCTTGCCGTATCGGCCTATCCGTCCGCTCCGGACATCACAGACTACCGTCTGGACACGCAGGCTGCCGATACGGCAGACGCGCCGTTTATTTCCATGGCCAACATCGATGTGCTGTGCAGGCTGATGGGCGAAGAGGAATATCTCTTCCGGAATACCCGCCGCAGGCTGCTGGTCAGCGATTTCGGGATCAACGCGGAAGCGGAATCCTCTGCTTTGATCACGCAGGCAGCCATGTATGCACTCGCCTATTACAAGGCCGAGTTTAATCCTTTTATCGAAGCGCTGATCTACCACAGACAGGTGGACAACGCCGACGAAAACGGGCTTTATTACGGGCTCTGGACAAAGACCGAAGAATCGTTCGGCACCCCCGCCGATACCAAACCCATCTATACGACTTTTAAATATATCGATACCCAAAGATCGCTCCAGACGACTTCCTACGCGCTGAGTCAGCTGAAAATCGAATCGTGGAAAGACCTTATCCCGGATTTCGACGAAAAAAAACTGACAAAGCGGATCATCCTGAGTTCCGACGCGCTTGACGTTGAAGTCATCGAAAAGAAAAAGAGGGGTGAAATACTGTATGACTTCACCACCGGCGGCCTGAGCGGTTTTTACCCGACCGACAATGCCGATTTTATCGAACTGCGCAGCGGTGCCATGGACGATCTCTCCATGCTTTATACGAAAATGTTCAGTCAGTATCCTACCGAATATATGGGGACGGGCTGTTATTTCGACGTTCCGATGGACATCGGGGACAGCGGTTTCATCTCCCTTAAAATGAATGCCGCCGCTCCGGAAACCGTCACCCAAGTGTCGGTGATGGTCCGCCTCTGGTCAAACGGTTCCGGCGAAAAACCGTCCGTCACCTATGAAGGGGTCACGACGGTCCCCGTAAACGCATGGTCGCAGGTCGGATTCGATATTTCTGAGATCTCGGATCACAGCGATACGATCGACGGGATCAAGATCTGGATCAAACCGACCGACAACATCCTCTACGAAGGGGAATACGGCTTCTGGCTGCACAGCATATCCATGCACGGGAAAGAGATCCCCCTGCTCCTGTCGGTCTTTCTGTGGCTTGTTCTGATTGCCGCGGCTGCCCTTGCTGTTCTTGCGGTTTACGTCCTGATCCGCAGGATCATGATCAGAAGGCGCAGGCAGAAACTGAAAGCGAAATCGGAGACACAGTTCCTGCTTATGAAAGAACGGCAGCGCAAAGAGCAGCTGCGAAGCAGGCAGAACACCGGCCCCGGACAGGACGGCGTTCCCAAAAGAAGACCGCCCGACAGACCGTAGCGGACATCCGTCCTTTTACCCGGTCC
The DNA here is from genome assembly GCA_964628455.1 of uncultured Lachnospiraceae bacterium. Taxonomy (GTDB): domain Bacteria; phylum Bacillota; class Clostridia; order Oscillospirales; family CAG-272; genus JAQVWU01. The sequence goes on along the minus strand of CAZVPD010000001.1, from coordinate 11,122 downwards.
CGTGACCGGCGAACCGCAGGATACAAAAATTTTGTATCCTGCGGTTCTTATACTATCAGCGGGAGAAATGATCTGCAGGCCTGAACGATGCGTGTTTCCGGCCGTTAAAAATCATCTTTCCCTCACCCGGGAAGAACGTTTTTTATCGATTTTGACTGCCGCATCCGGTCTTAAAAAGCCCGACCGTGAAAAGGATCATCCATGCCAGGCTTAAAAGTCCGCCGGGCGCCGCGATCATCATCGCAGCGGTTTTCAGCGCGGGCACAAACGTCACGGCAATCAGATAGACCAGAAGAAGCATTCCGCCGGCAATTCCGGCGTATGCGGCTGCTTTGCCGAAAATCCCGCTTTTCAGCATGGCGGCGGACATCAGAACACCTGCGGCCGAGCAAAGGGCAAACCCCGGGAAAACTCCGAAACTCCCGTGCGCGCCCCGCGCGATCATCGCTTCGCCCGCTGCGGCAAACAGGTTTTTCTGCATTTCGGATCCCGCGGCAGCATACTTTATACTCAGTTCGAACATGGGAAGCGCGGTGTTGTTTGAAATAAAAACCGCTGTCCCGATGATAAAAAACAGAAAAGCGAATCCGGAAACCGCCGTTCTGCGGAGAAGCGTATAGAGCGCACAATAAGCGGGGATCATCAGCACCCCGGTGATCAGGTTGAGCATATCGAGATGATACAGCCCGAGAAGCGGACTGCTCTGCAGTTCCGCAAACTTTTCGGCCGCGGTCAGGGGTACGGCGGACAGGTCTCCGCCCAAAGCGATACCCGCGGCGATATCGGCCACGGTTCCCATGACTGCCGCCGCCGCGCACACGGCGCCGGCCAGGCAGACTTTTTTATACATCGGCTCGCAGTCCCCCCTTTTCAAAGATCCCTGCCGTTCTGTTCCGGTCATAGGCATTCCCTTCGTTTTTTCTCCTTTATGTCGTTCTCAGCGGACCTTGCGGACGCTTCAGCTGTTCCTTTTATGCGGGACACGGATCACACTCGTCTGACACTTCCCCTGCGCGCCGTCCCTGCGGTAGGAAAAGAAAAGGTCGGGCAGGCAGCAGGTGCAGAGTCCGCTTTCCGCGATATTGGCGTCGGGGATCCCGGCATTCCGGAGAAGTTCGGCGTTCATGCCGGCCACGTCCGCATGAAGCTCCCCGTTTTTTTCGCGGATGAACTTTTCGCTGATGACAGTCCCCAGCCCTTTGCGGACAATATTCCTGAAATCTTCCTGCACCTCATAACAGTCAAAGCAGACGCAGGGACCGACCGCAACCGCGAGGCTTTCGGGCGACGCCCCGACGGAAAACATTTTCTCAAGGGCGCGCAGAACGATACCCGCGGCGGTTCCCCTCCATCCGGCATGCACGGCCGCGGCGGCCTTCGCTTTTTCATCATACATCAGGACCGGAACGCAGTCCGCCGTCCTGACCGCCAGCGCGAGCCCGGCTTTATCCGTGAACAGCCCGTCGGCGGTATAGTTTCCGGCACCGTCGACATACAGGACGATGTCGGAATGAATCTGCCGGGCCGACACTTCATCTGGAGACGGTCCGCTGGCACGCGTGCCGAAACGGTGCGGTGCTTTAAGACCGGGAGCGGTGAAATAAATCCCGCAGCCGTCCTCACACCTTGAAAAAGGGACTTTCATGCCGAAAAAAATCCTGCCGCGGCGACGGCCAGTTCATTCATCTGCCGTACGCAGTCTTTCTGATAAGCGGTCAGCTGGGACGCGTCCCGTGTCCGTCCGGATATTTCCATCGGGATCCCTTCAAATACCTTCAGATGATACTTGGCGGTCAGCGGATAAGCGAGTGATTCGGTAAAAGCGGTCATGCAGAGCAGCGACTGAAGGATATCGGCCCGGGGACAGCCCTCCCCGAAAAATTTCCAGAGCAGCGCATACAGCTCCGGATGGAAGTTGGCCATCACGCCGCAGTAACCCCTCGCCCCGTCCCTCAGACTTTCCAGAAGGGTCTGGGCGTTGGCGTTGTAAAGGCCGAACCCGCTGTCTTTTATGCAGTTCAGGCGGCGTCTGATGATTTCGGCGTCGCAGCACGTATCCTTGATAAACTGAAAGCGTCCCGAGGAGAGGCACCAGCGGATCATCGCTTCGCTCATCAGCCTCTTCGAGGGATACGGACACTCATAAACGCCCAGCGGAACATCGGGGAGGGTCTCGATAAGGCGGGATGTTTCGTCCGTCCAGGCCCGGTCCGAAGTACAGGCGATGTCCATGCGGTTGGATATAAGCACCACCGCGTCGACTCCGGTATCCGCTATGCCGCAAAGCTCCTTTGTCTGATCCCGCGCCGATTCGGATATATGCCCCGAGGCGACCACACTCAGCCGCTTTCCGCCTTCCGATGCGATTTTTTCGGCTCGCTTTTTCACCGTGCGGGCAAGTCCGACGCGTTCCTCCAGTGAAAGAAAGAATATTTCCGACGACTGGCAGGACGCGAAGATCCCGTCGCATCCCTTCCGGGCGTAAAAATCCACCATGGCTTCGGCAGCGGCGTAATCGACCGAACCGTCGCGGTTATACGGGGTAACCATCGTCGCATAGATGCCTGAATTGATACCGATCATCATCTTCTCCGTCCTGTCCTTTTTTTGCGGTTTCCTTTGAATAAAATCAAATCAAATTAAAATAAATTAAATTAAGTGTAATTGTATAGTATCCCGGAAAAATTGTCAACGTTTTTTTAATATTATGTTGCCGATACTTGAAAAGCCGGAATATCTGTGATATAATAAAGCAGCATCATGTTAATGCGCTGACGCGTTAACGCACGCCCGTGCCGAAAGGCGAAAAAAATCATATTCTACTATCTAAGGAGTAATTTAAATGAAGACAGCAAAAAGATTTTTGTATCTTGCGCTCGCAATGGTCATGATCCTTGTCGCGTTTCCCTCCTGCAAAGAGGCCGGAGCCGACTATATCGTCCTTGACGATCATTTCGGCGAGGAATTCTACGGCATCGGTTTCCGTCTCGACGACAATGCCCTTACTCTGAAAGTTCAGTCGCTGATCGACGAAATGATCGCCGACGGCACGTTCGCGGAAATTTCCGTCAAATGGTTCGGCAAGGACGTCTCCATAAAGGACGCCGCTTTCCAGCGTGAAATCACGGAAACCGGCGACGGATCCCTGGATTATATCTTAAACAACGGAAAACTGATCCTCGGCCTGGACGAAACGTTTCCTCCCATGGGCTTCCGTGACGCAGAAGGCGAAATAGTCGGATTCGACGTGGACCTCGCGAAAGAAGTCTGCACGCGCCTCGGAGTCGAACTGGTGCTCCAGCCCATCGAATGGGACGCCAAAGAACTCGAACTCAGCTCAAAATCCATAGACTGTATCTGGAACGGCATGTCTA
>CAZVPD010000001.1:0-7738 GCA_964628455.1 uncultured Lachnospiraceae bacterium | reverse complement strand
GCCGCCATGAATATCTCCAAGCCTTATATTGCCAACCGCCAGGTGATCGCGGTTGCAGCCGATTCCGGCATCAAGAGCAAAGCCGACCTCGCGGGCAAAATCGTAGCCACACAGTCCGGTTCCGCCGCGCTTGACGCCATCAACGCAGCGACCGATGTCGTTTCGACTTTTTCGAAAGTTGCGGAATACGCTTCCTTTGACGACGCCTATCTCGACCTTAAGGCAGGTTCGGTGGACGCGCTTGTCATCGATGAAGTCTATATCCGCTATGTCATCGAGAAAGACAGCTGAAATCAAAAACGGCCGGCGTAAAAGAACATAAACATAAACGAAACACAGGTAACAGGCGGTGCCTGCTGCCTGTGTTTTATATGCTTTAATATACGAATAAAGGGCGGATTTTTATTACTTTTTATTTGCAGATTGCGGCCGTTCTCCTTAAGGGAGCCGGCATAACGGTTGTTTTATTCCTCATAACGTCGGTTTTTTCCATCCCGCTCGGTCTGGGTTCGACTTTTCTGTCGGTCGGCAAAAACCGTTTCCTTCGTTCACTGACACGGGGATATGTTTTTGTCATGCGCGGCACTCCCCTGATGCTTCAGCTTTTCTTCTTTTATTACGGGCTGAAATTTATTCCCGGCATAGGGCCTTATCTCGCGCTGAGCCGTTTTACCGCAGCCTGCATTGCCTTTGTCCTGAATTATGCCGCGTATTATTCCGAAATTTTCCGCGGAGGACTGCTCTCCGTCGACAGCGGGCAGTATGAGGCCGCACAGGTGCTGGGCCTCGGCCGCTGGCAGACGGTGCTGCGCATCGTTCTGCCCCAGATGTTCAAAGTGACCCTCCCGGCTGTTTCAAACGAAGAGATCACCCTGATAAAGGACACCGCGCTGGTCACCGCGATCGGTCTGACCGACCTGCTTCATTTCACAAAATCGATGGTAAACACGCATGTTTCCGTTGTCCCGTATTTTATCGCTGCGATCTTCTATCTCGTCATGACTTTCGGACTGACCAAACTGTTCAACCGGCTTGAACGCCGGTTCGCATTTTAGAAAAGGCACGGTATGGAAAAAATCAAACCGGCTTCCGCAAACGGAAGCGACGCTATGATCAAAGCCTCGGGCATGGAGAAGTCGTTCGGCGGGAACCGTGTCCTTCGCGGCGTTTCCTTTGAAGTGAAGCGCGGCGAGGTGATCGCCGTCATCGGACCGTCGGGTTCCGGCAAGAGCACGTTTTTACGCTGCCTGATCGCCCTCGAGCGAATGAACGGCGGCAGCGTTTATATAGAATCCCTGCCGCTCGTTGAAAACGGCGTTTATATCCACGAAAAAGAGATCCGCCATGTCTGCCGCAAAATGGGCATGGTATTCCAGCATTTCAACTTATACCCCCATCTGTCCGTAAAAGCCAATCTGATGCTGTCGCCGCTGCTGGTCGAACGCCTGCCGAAAGCGGAAGCAGAGGAACGCTGCCGTTTATTGCTTGCGCGGGTGGGGCTTTCCGAAAAATTAAACGAGATGCCCTCCAGCCTTTCGGGCGGACAGAAGCAGCGTGTCGCGATAGCGCGAGCGCTGATGATGAATCCCGACATCCTGCTGTTCGACGAACCGACTTCCGCGCTGGACCCCGAACTGACCGGAGAAGTCCTGTCCGTCATGAAGGCGCTTGCCGCGGATAAGATGACCATGGTCATCGTCACGCATGAAATGGCTTTTGCCAGGGACATCGCGGACCGCGTCCTTTTCATGGACAACGGAGTGATCGCGGCCGAAGGAACGTCGGGAGAGATCTTCGGGTCGGTCCGGAACGAGCGGCTGACCGCGTTTTTACGGTCGTTTACCGCCCTGAACGAAGGAAAACAATGATTCCGGATCTGTTTTCCGCATGCGGAGAATATAAAAAAGAGCTTCCGCCGGTGCCGGTGAAAAACGGAGCTCTTTTTTTCTGTCCTTTGATTTTAAATTGCCGGAGCCGGATCTTTTACCGGTCCGCCGGACTTATCTGAATACGAGTATAAAATCATGCGACGTGACGCCGGCGTCGTATGATTTTTCCTTGCTGCCTTCGGCTGTATACGCAGCTCTGTCAAGGTCGAAAATATCAAGCTTCATATCGTCCGTAACCGCATTCCGCATAATTCTCAGCCTGACGGGACGCCGGTCCCGCAGCGCGAACATCTCAAAAGGGGTTCCGTCCTTATGATACCTGATCACGGGTTTGTTTGCGTAATTGCGCAGGTATGCGAGGAAAGCGCCTCCCTCGGCAGCCATATATTTCACATGATAGCCTTCAGGGACCACGACGGGCAAAAAAGGATCGGGAGCCGACAGATCCTTCAGCGCGTATTTTTCCGGTTCGAATGTAAAATCAAAATCCGCCCCGCTTTCGAGCGCGGTCTTTTCCGTCCGCATCAGGTGTTCGTAAGCCCCGCCGCCGAACTTTTTGCAGAAACGGTGCAGACGGTCGGGAGCTCCCGTATCGGGACACCAGTAGCCCTCGGGCATGGAACACGCGGGATCCGGATCCTCCTCGCAGGCAAGCAGGTTTTTATACAGATCCGCAACATCGATCCCTATGGCGGGAGGACACCGGTCGAGATCCGTCCCTTCGAGGGACCGGAAGATCCGTCCCGCGGACAGATATTCCCCCCAGCTCTGCCCGAGCCATGAAATCGTGCCGGGAGCCCCCGACAGCAGGGACATCCATATCATGTCTCGCGCGAGCAGCTGTTCGTCCTGACGGGTGATTTCGCCGCGATTCAGGCACTGCCATTCGCCGTACATGGCGCGTCCGGCGGACATCGTGTATTTAAGCGTCGCATCGCTCATCATCGCGTAATCGAGACCGGGAAAATGGCCGCAGCAGTCGGGATAATTATGCACGGAAAAGAAATCCGGCCGTATCTTTTTCTGCCATTCCGCCGGGTCGTGACCGAGCAGCCCGACGCCGGGATTGCTGACGCAGACGGGCAGGCCGGGCGCGAGCTTTCGGATATGCGCCGTCATATCGGAGCACCAGCCGATGATATCGTCCTTGTATTCCCAGCGGAAGGCGTTCGGTATCAGCGAATTCGGACTCGACCAGCCGGTCTCGTTGTATAATTCCACGGCAAAAACATCTTCGTTTTGCGCCAGGAGCGGAATGATCTCATCAAGATAACTTTTGTTCAGGCGGCGGACGGTTTCATCCGAAAAATAGCGTTCATACGGGACAAGTTCATTCGCGGCGTCCTCACGGTCGGGGCTGCCGGAGGGCGGCGGCATTCCGTCGGATAAAGGCGAGGCCAGCTGCGCGGCGGTCGGCGCGGGGTGGCCGAACGCCGTTTTTGTCAGGCGGTTGCAGTAAACCGAACACTCGGGCTGGGTAAACAGGCAGACCTGAAAACGGATGCCGTATTCGCGCGCCGTTTTCATATACGAAGTCAGCGTATCGAACAGCGTGCGGTTTACGCTTCCCCCGCGGTCAAGCCCTTCCCATGCGCTGCCTATGGAGTCGCCGCGCGGAAACATGCGCAGCGCGGTATACCCCTGTTTTTGCAGCCATGAGAAAAACTTGCGCCACTGACTTTTTGTCAGCCGCTGAAACTGGAGCAGTCCCTCTCCGTGCCGGGTCGGCATCCCCGGTTCCTCGCCGATAAAAGCCGCGGAAAAATAACACCCGAATATTCCGAGCGGCAGGTAGAGGCTTCCGTCTTTGTTTTTAAAGAATCGAGCGTTCATATGCTTTTTCTCTCTTTTTCGGATCGTTTTTCCGGACATGCGGCCGGATTCTTTCTTAAAGGCGGGTATTCAGCTGTATGACGGTATCGGTGTCGTCCCACGGACCGGATATCATGATGCTGTAACCGCTGCCGTTATCGGTAAACGCGGCTTTTTCACCTCCCAGAAGACTTGCCGACCCGAAGGTCTTTCCGTCCGCGGCGTAACCGATATGCAGCACGCCGCCGGCCGGAGGGTTCAGGACATGCAGAAAGACCCTGCTGCCGTCTTCTTTTTCCGTGGCGACGCCCCACATGCTTTTTTCAAGCACCGACCCCGAAGGCGTAACATACGAACGGGAAGGAACGGTGCCGTAAACGGAAGACCCGTATCTGCGCATAAGGCTGCCGAAGTCTGTCATGAGTTCGCGGACGCCTTCTTCCCATTCCTGGCTGATATACTGTCCGCAGGCCCAGTTGACGCCGCAGTTGTACTGCCCCTCGGTTGCCGCGGTCCTTACGGTATACCGGTACAATCCGCGCGCGCCGGCGGTCGCCCTGCCTCCGCATGCCCACCAGCTGCCGCCGAAGATGCGGTTTACCTGCGAGTGATGCGTCGGGAATGCGTCCGTGTCGCCCGGCGGGATCTGTCCGTAAAATTCGGAGACGTAAAAATCGGAGATCTCATGTCTGCCGCCGTCGCCGGTGATGCCGCGGTTCACAAAAATCACGGCTTCCGGATTCCCTTCGCGAAGAGCGGCGGCAGCGGAGTTTCTCGGGCCGCACTGGTCAAACCAGATGCCGGAGATGCGGCCGGCGTAGCGCGCATTGATCTCACGCAGCAGCGCGTTGATAAAAATTTCCCGTCCGCCGTCGTCCTGCGTCCCGTCCTCCCTCATCCATCCCATCCTGATCAGGTCGGCGTCCGGAATATCGTGGTTGTCGTTCGGGGGCATATAAAGCACGAGCGGAATACCGTGCGCCTCAAGCGCGCACAGCAGTTTTGCTATGGCGTCGGTTTCGGATGTTTTATGCGCGCAGCCTGTTTTCCTCATGGTTTCCGAGGGAAAAAGCAAGTTGAATCCGGCATGGCATACCGTGAAAACGACGTATTCCGCCCCCATGTCAAGGGCCGCGGAGGCATAAGCTCCGGCATCGAGGGCTGAAGCGGCTTCTTCGGCCGAAGCCGCTCCCGTGCTGTCAGAAGGGGAGCGCCATGTGCCGCCGTAATTGTTCTCCGTCCGGTATGTCGCATACGTATAGTGGGTAAACAGCCCGACGCGCATGCGCGCGAACCGGCTTTCTGTTGTTTCCGTCATATCGGTCACGCCGTTTGAAATTCAAACGTCCTTACTTTAAAATTAAATTTTTTCAGCTGTAAAGGGAGAGTATTTTTTCATAATACGCGTTGGTCGCGTCTTTTGCAGCGGCCAGTTTAGAGGCGAGGTCGGTGCTTCCGTCGAAGATCAGATTCGGGAGGATGTCGCGGTTGATCTTGGTATCGTACACATAGCCGAAATTAAACGTGCGTCCGAGCCGGATCAGCTCGAGCATTTCCGGAAAGTTTTCGTCCCTTGCGAATTTGATCTGCATGGCCGTCTCATAGTATGCGGGCAGAACCGAATTATAGGCCTCTGCGGACAGCGCTTCCGTGACCGTCCCGATAAACGCCAGGTCCTCGTCCGAAGCGAAAACCGGAACAAGCATCATGGACGCGTGCCCGTCGACCAGAGTCAGATATTTTTCCTGCGCTTCGTCGTATTTGGGATAGGGGACCATGCCGTATTCGGTGTCTTTATCGCGGTTCGCCTCGATGTCGCGGACCATACAGGAGGCAAACAAAGCCTGCCCTTTCCAGAAGATCAGGTCCTGTCCGTTGGTCTTGTCAAAATGGGCGTTGTCGTTCTGACACATGATGTCATATATCCTGTCGACGATGTTATACATCTTCTCGGTGTCCATCGCAAAATAGGGAACGCCGTCCTCGTCGAATTCCGATATTTTCTGTCCCGCCGCCCACATGAAATTCCCGACGGACGCGAGCCACAGTCCCCCGTAGGAATTGATGCCGTAAAAATCCAGTTCGTCCATGACGCTGTCGCCGTTGAGATCGTTTGAAACATCGGTCACGGCGGCCCTGAAGCTTTCGTGCGTCCACTTGCCCGACCGCACGAGCTGATACGGGTCGATGTTCTTGTAGTCCGCAACCAGCTGCTTGTTGAAGATCAGCATCCAGGTCATTTCAAAGGTGTTCAGGCACAGATCGGAAGCCGCGACATACATGACCCCGCCTACCGTCAGCTCCTGCGCGGAACTTGTCCACCAGGGTTTGCCGAAATCGATATTCGGGACGTCATACCAGTTCACCGTGACCTCCCCGGCAGCCAGCGTTGCGCAGAGGATCATATGCTGCATGCCGATGTCGAACGCGTAGTCCCCGGACTTCACGCTTTTCGTAAAGGTGCCGTTGAGGTCTCCCTCTCCCACCCTATAGGCCTCGAGTTCGATGTTGAAACGCTCTTCGACCGCGCGGGAACGCGCGTAGATGGAATCGTTGATGATATCGCCGGTTTCCTCATCGGCCGTATACTCGCGGTAATGCTCGTCCTCATCGCGGAGAAGGGCGGTGAATGTTCTTTTTTCGTAATCCGTATCCGGAAGACCGTCGGATACATAACGGGAAACCTCCGTTTCCTCCGCGGCAGAAACGACGGTCACCGGCGCTTCTTCTTCGGGAGCGGGTCCGGCACAGGCGATAAACGCTGCGCCCAGGCAGAGGATCAAAAACAACGCGGCTGCTTTTTTCACTTTCTTTACCTCGAAATCCTGTTGATTTGAATTCTTTTGATTTTTTTACGGGATCACCACTCGGCGATGCTGCCGTCCTCATGGCGCCATATCGGATTCTTCCAGTTATGCGGATTCCTGTTTTCCTCGATGACCCGTTCGCGGTTGACTTCGACGCCGATCCCCGGGATCACGGGCAGCGCCATCCACCCGTCTTTAAAATCGAACGCGTCCCGGTTATGCACATAATCGAGCACCCCGCCGTCCTTGTTGTAGTGGATGCCGATGCTCTGCTCCTGGATAAGGGCGTTGTAGCAGCAGGCGTCGACTTGTATGCAGGACATCAGCGCGATCGGTCCGAGGGGGCAGTGGGGGGCCAGCGCGACGTCATACGCCTCGGCCATCGCCGCTATCTTCTTCACTTCCGTGATCCCGCCCGCGTGCGAAAGGTCGGGCTGGAGGATGTCCACGTATCCGGCGGAAAGCAGACGTTTGAATTCCTGTTTCGTGAAAACGCGTTCTCCGGTCGCGATCGGTATGGAGCATGCGCGGGCGACGTCCGCGAAGGCTTCCATGTTATCGCACAGCACCGGTTCTTCGATGAACATAAGGTTGAACTCCTCCAGTTTTTTTGCGAGGACCTTGGCCATCGGCTTGTGGACGCGTCCGTGAAAATCAATGCCGATCCCGAGCCCGTTCCCGCATACGCGGCGGATCTCCGCGACACGCTCGAGCACGGGGTCGATCTTGGCGTAGCTGTCGACATACTGCAGCTCCTCGACGGCGTTCATCTTGACGGCCGTAAAGCCCTCTGCCATCTTTTCCTGCGCGGATCTCGCGGCGTCCGTCGGCCGGTCCCCCCCGATCCAGGAATAAACGCGCATCCTGTCGCGGCAGCGTCCGCCAAGCAGGTCGTATACCGGCGCGCCGTAGAATTTCCCCTTGATATCCCAGAGAGCCTGGTCGATCCCGGCGATGGCGCTCATCAGGATGCCGCCCCCGCGGTAAAATCCCCCGCGGTACATCATAGTCCACAGATCTTCGATTCTCATGGGATCCGCTCCCACAAGATAACCGGTGACTTCGCTTACCGCCGTCCGGACCGTTGCCGCTCTTCCTTCAAGCACGGCCTCTCCCCAGCCGGTGAACCCTTCGTCGGTCGTGATCTCGACAAAACACCATCGGGGACGGACAAGATACGCATTGACAGCTGTGATCTTCATGTCTTTTTCTCCTGTATAATAAAATATG